>JBEVLT010000457.1:0-8558 GCA_040509055.1 Chitinophagaceae bacterium | reverse complement strand
TGAAAAAGAATAACTATCCACAATCAGTTGAATATAGCGTAACGGATCCGGGCTGTTAGTTTTTCCCGGCGATAAAGAAGAAATTAATAACAGGCTGGCCGGTAAAGGGCACCAGTCCTTTACCATCATAGATATGGATCGCATACCCCAGCCCGGTCAGGTAATCCATACAGAGTTTTCGCCGGTCATTGTCCCACAGCTCGCAGTAAATGATGGGCATGTGTTTTCTCAGCAGCGTCTCACCGCCTTTGAGTACATAGTATTCAAAATTTTCTACGTCTATCTTGATCCCCGTGATGCGTGCTGCGGCCTGCAGGCTGGGTATATCGTCCAGCTTTTGTACCGGCACGGTATAAACCATGCCTTTCTCTCCGGTATTCCCGTCCTCTACCACATGGCTCAGCCCCTGCATTTTTGAATTGTTCACTACCGGCAGGATCATTTTCAGCTCGCCGGCCTGTTCACCCAATGCCGTTTTAAAAACGGTTACATTGGTCAGCTTATAATGCTTTACCACTTTTTCCAGCGCTTCTATATTGTTGGGGATCGGCTCAAATGCAACTACGCGGGCACGGGTAAATTTCCGGGCTATGCTTACCGTCATGATCCCGATATTGGCCCCGATGTCGAGAATCGTACCCTCTTCCGGCAGCAGTCCCATAAAAAAAGTAAACTCTTTTTCATGGCTCCCGCTCCGGATGCGGCGGATGGTGAAAAGGGAGAACAGGAACAGGTATTTTTTATAACCAACTATTTTCTGGCTCAGTGTTCTGATAAAGTCTTTGATCATGACCTCATGGATTTTGACAAGGTTGAGATTTCCCACAGCAGGGTAAACAAAGATAAACCGTATGACCGGTATATTTGCAGCCGGACGGGCATTCCTGTCCCACCCCGGCACGGGTAGACTTTTTTTTCTATTTTGAGAAAAATTGTGGCGGGCTGGCAAAAGCAGCAGCCTTATCTGGAACATGAGTGACGACAACAGCATCAGGAACCGCGATATCATTGTAGTAGGATTGCAGCCATGGGATACTACCATCGGCAGCAACTGCAAGGATGTGGCATTGGAATTCAGCCGGCACAACCGCGTGCTGTACGTGAATTACCCGCTCGACAGGATCACCCTGTTCCGCAACAGGAAAGACCCGAAGGTGCGCAAGCGCCTGAATGTAATCCATGGCCGGGAAAAGGGGCTGGTACAGATCAATAAGAGCATGTGGAACCTGTACCCGGATAAAATGGCCGAGTCGATCAACTGGATAAAGAACGAGCCTGTTTTTACCTGGTTCAACAAGATCAACAACAAAAGACTGGCAGGTTCTATTCTTCGGGCCGTAAAAGAGCTTGGTTTCAAAGATTTTATACTCTTTGATGACAACGATATCATACGCACGTTCTACCTGAAAGAGTTGCTGAAGCCGGTCGTTAGCGTGTATTACTACCGGGACTATATCCTGGGTGTGGATTACTGGAAAACGCATGGTACCCGGCTGGAGCCACAGCTGATCGCCAAAAGCGATCTTTGCCTGACCAACTCCCTTTATTTTGCAGAGCATTGCCGCAAGTTCAACCCGCATTCGTATTTCATCGGGCAGGGTTGCGATCTTTCCCTGTTCATTAATAAAAGCGATACGCCCAGGCCGGCCGACCTCGCTCATCTGGGTTATCCGCTGATCGGGTATGTAGGCGCCCTGGAAAGCCTGCGCCTGGGATTGGATATCCTGGAGCATATTGCCTTACAGCATCCTGAGTGGAACATTGTCCTCGTAGGCCCGGAAGACAACCAGTTTAAGAACAGCAGCCTTCACCAGATCCGCAATATTCATTTCCTGGGTGCGAAGAGGCCGGAAGACCTGCCTGCTTATATCAACGCATTCGATGTATGCCTCAATCCGCAGATCATCAACAATGTGACGATCGGCAATTATCCGCGCAAGATCGATGAATACCTGGCCATGGGAAAGCCTGTTGTGGCTACTGCTACGGAACTCATGCTGTCCGTATTCCCGGATCATACCTATCTCGGTGTTACCAAAGAAGATTATGTAGCCCTGATCGAAAAAGCCCTGCAGGAAAATAGCCCGCAGCTGCAACAGGAACGCATCCGCTATGCGCAAACGCACTCCTGGGAAAACCACGTAAGCGAAATTTACAACGCCATCCGGAAGGTAGAGAAAGGCTAATGCACGAGATAATGGGCGGCGAGGATAATGCCGTATATCCAGCAATTATACAGCAGGGTATAAGCCAGTGCGTAAGTCATGCTCGCGGACAGGTTATGTCTGCATTGGTAAGAGTGCCGGAACACCAGCCGCAGCGCCCTGAAAAATATCCAGTACAACATGGCGGCGAACGACAGGATGGCCACCCACATCACAGCCCCGAACACCCAGATAAAGATCAGCAGGAGAATAGCAACAAGGATCCAGCCCAGAATGCCCAGAATAATGCCACCCAGTCCTTCGCCGGCATCAGGAATTTCGCCGGGTAGCTCAATTTTTCCGGAGAGATCCGACAATTTATCAAGTTTGATCCGGTCGGTGATCCTTCCGAGATTGTCTTTTAGCTTCACCCCCTTGTAAAGCCCGATGGAGAGGAACAGGAAAAATGCAGCAGAAAGGATGGTGGTGGACAGGAGTGAATTTTCAAACAGCGTGCTGTGGCGCCCCAGGCCCAGCAGCCAGACGGCGACCACCGTCAACACGGCAACAGCGATGCTTACGATAAACAGGTTTCTGGTGGTCAGGTAGGTTCTTGCAGTTTTGTTTCTCAAACGGGTGGAGCTTTAAAGACGATTGATTGTTTGTTGCTGCGAAGGCCGGCGAATTACAGATCGCTATAGTCCCAGCTTATGCCTTGCCGTCAGCAGGAGCACGAAGATAACCAGTGAAAACAACGTGCCCACCGGCAGGTACCACAGGGTGAGCAGCGAAATGACCAGGCCGCATCCATAAGCCCGGTGCTGGCTGGTCCACAGGGCGTACAACCAGGTAAGCCAGAGCAATCCAAAAAGAATAAAAAGTGGCCCGAGCCTGAATACGTCGATGCCCAGTTTATCGAACAGGCTGGCCCAGGGGCCGGGTTTTTCCGGACCGATGTATTTGCCCCTGAGCAGCACATATATCCCGTCCAGCAGCATATAGCCGCCGTTCAGGAAGGCAAGAATGGCGATCAGTAATTTCATTGAAGGGCTTGCGATTTTCTGAAAAAATACAAAAAATCGGGCAATGCCGAAAATCATGGAATTGTAGTGGCCGGCCAGGCATAAAGTCCGGTTGATCAGGTAAAAATAAAGGCCTGTAAGACGAAGGACATGCCATCACCTTACAGGCCCCGGGTTATTATTTGGCTCCCGTCTTTCCTTTTTTAAGGGCGATATCTGTTTTCTTTTCTTCCAGCCGCAGCTCCATTTCCTTCAGCTGTATTTCTTTTACCTTCTGGTTGTAGAGCAGGTCTGCTGTTTCCTGTACGGGGTCATAGGTCGTATACTGTGCTTTTACCGTGATATATACCTGCACCATCGGTTCGCCCACCACCGGGTTGATCACTTTGTCGAACTGCTTGTCGGATACTTTGTCGTAATAAATAGTCTTGTTTTTGTCGGCGTAGTTGTACTGTACCTGTTGCTGTGGCTGGCCACGCTTATACTTTACTGCATATGATGGGCTCACGCCTGTTTTGTAGGCATAATACTGGGCATATCGTTCCAGGGGATACACCGACCCATAGCGTTCACCCGTTTGCGTAAAACGCGTATGAATGCCTGTTTTTTCCAATGTTTCCTTCTTTGCCTGCAAAATGCGAACGGCTTCCTGGCGAAGCTGGTCAAGGATGGCATCGAGGTTGTCTACCGCGTAATCTACTTTGACCAGGTCGTACACCTCTGCCCGGGCCGCGCCAGCAATGATCGGGTTGATCTGGCTTTGCTCGGTGAAGGTGACATGGATATTCTTTTTCATCTCGAATCCCGATGGTACTTCGTTGATGGTTTTGCTGAATTTTTTTTCGGTTACTTCTATTTCATACGCAGGCACCAGTGATACCGGGTCGATGAAAATAGCGTTACCGGTAATGCGGATCAGCTCCATCTGCTTTTTGAACAGGTCGATGCGGTTTTGCATCATGGTCTCGGTTTCCTCGATAGTGGTGCCGTTTTGCGTAAGGCTGAATATGGCTGTGTAAGCCGCAGCTTTTACATTCACCATCACATTGGCTTCCAGGAAAGGGGAGAAGGAATAGTTGTATTGCTGCAGGGTAAGGTCCACGCCGTCTGAAAGCGCGTTGCCCGCATGATTGACATTGTTGCTGTACAGTGCGTTGCCCGCTATCTGGGCAAAGGAGAAGAAGGTAAACGATACGGCTGCAAAAAGAAAGACGATTTTTTTCATAAACGATTTTAAAGGCTGTACACATATCAGCGCAAACCGTTCATGGTTTATTCATATACTTCTGTGACCAGGTTCAGCAGTGCTGCATTTTCACGTACCGAGACATGCATGGCCAGTAATTGTTGTTGAGTGGAAGGAATATCGGGCCGCACAGGATCAGGTAGGGATGGCCGGGCAGGCGCTGGTGCAGGCTGTTGCACCCGTACGATTGTTTTGGTTATTTTATTATCCGGTGCATCCGGAACCCGGATCGGGGGCTTCGGGCCGGCAGGCAGGTGTGCCCATCGTTGATCGCCACTGGCGCCGGCAAGATCGCCGTTGTCGATGGTACCGGGCCTGGTTTGCCACAGCCAGGCGCCTAATGCGAATAAAGCAATAGCCGCGGCAGCATACAGCCAGCGCCGGGGAAGGCGTCTTTGCGGTCGGTGTGCCAGCATGCCCTGCAGCCGGTGGGCAATGGCCGGGTCCGGAGCCGGTGTGGCAGCGGCATCATCAGCTGCTACCAGCAGCATTTTTTTCAGCAGGTGATACTCTTGCTCATCTGCTGCCAGCGGCGCCAGGAAGGTCCTTTCTTCCGGGCTTAGTTGCTGCCATTCTTTTTGGGTAATGATTGCTTCTGCCTCCATAATTCGTTGTTTAAGGATAAAGGTGAAGGGTCTTGTATTCGCTCAGCTCTTCCTTCATTTCTTTCAGCAGGTAAAATAGCCTTGATTTGATCGTGCCTTCCGGTATGTTCAGCACCTGGCTGATCTCGGGCACGCTCAGTTGCTCCTGGAAGCGCAGGATGAACAATGATTTTTTTTCTTCCGTAAGCCGGGCAATGCAATCCGTTACAGCCGTCCTGAACTTTTGCAGGTCCAGGTTGATGCCGGCAGTTGCCCGCGTGCCGGCCGCTTGTTTGGTTTGTGCATGTTTCATCCTGACCTCCGCTTTCCTGTATTCATTTTTACACATATTATGTGCAATACTGTACAGCCAGGTCGGGAACGACCGGCCGGTTTCAAAGCTTCCGGCATGCCGGATCACTTTTATAAAAAGCTCCTGCACCTGGTCCTCTGCCAGCTCCTTGTTTTTCCAGAGCATGCGGAAAAAATAGCCGAACAGCCTTTGCCCGTACCGTTTGTACAGCTCGTCAAAAGCTGCCGTAACGCCCCTGGCCACTGCCGGCAGCAGCTCTTCATCGCTATAGTTCTGGTATGACAGTGGTTGCAGCGCCATGCAGCTTATTCTTTCGTGAGTTGATCGATCTGCTGCTGCAGGCCTGTTTTCCGGGCCACCCTGATCAGCCGGTCCCTTCCTGCCTGTACACGATCGCTGCCGGTCTTTTTATAATGCTCATAGAGCAGCACAAGGGCGGGCAGGTAATTGCGGTACAGCAGCACGGCATCCGGCGAAAGAACTTCCGGGCCATTCAGTTGCGAAAGATCGAAATCCTGCTCCACATGTTTCTCCAGGTCGCCGGGCGAAGTGCCGGACAGCTGTACCAGCAGCCCGGTGTAAACGGCATCAGGATAGCCGGCGAGTATGTCCCTGCCCAGCGTGAGGCACAGGTAAGCCATCGTGTCGCCGATTACCGGGCCCGCATAGGTCCGCAGGCGGATGTCAGGCCTTACCCCGTACACTTGTTGCAGAATGCACAGCGGTACCAGGTCATAAATGCCTTTGGCGTACACCGTGGCGCCGGGTCCGGCAGACATCAGTACATTGTAATGATATTCGTATTGGTCTCGGGGCAGCGGCTTCAGGGCTTCCAGCTCAAGGCAATAGTTGTTTACAGCGGCATCATCCCCCCGTTCGGTGAAGAACTGGACCAGGTAGGGATAGGAAATGCTTTTGTCCATCCCGGAATTCATGACCCGGTACAGGCTCGCGCTGTCTTTTTTGCCTGACTGTAAGTAGCGCATCAGGTCGTACTCGGGCCGGCCCCGGATATGCTGCCCGGCGTTGGTGATAATGCCGGCCAGGAGCTGCTCTTTATCGTTCACTGTTTTGTCCCGCGAAGTCCAGAGGTAGTAATTCAGCCAGGCGGTGGCATCCGCCGGTTGGCGGGATACCTGCAGCTGCCAGGTACGCACCTGTTGTGCCGCCGCCGGGCCGGCATCGGCAGTCGTGATTTCTTTGGCCGGCACGGCATTCCGGGCAGGCAGCGGCTCAGAAGGCGCCTGGGCCTGCAACAGGGCCGGCACAAAACCAAGGAATAGGATAAAACAATATTTCATGCTGCTACCTGTACACGCAGGGTGCGTTTTCGTTCAATTATCCGGAAAAAAATGATCAGCCTGCTTTTACCATACAGTTAATCATCCAGTTGATGCCATATTTATCGGTACAGCTGCCGAAATAAGCACCCCAGAACATATCCTGCAGCTCCATGGTCACTTTGCCGCCGGCTGACAGCGCTTCATACAGCCTTTTGGTTTCTTCCCGGGTATCCGGTTCCAGGTTGATATGTATGTTGTTGCCGTACGCCACCTTGAAACCCATGCTTTCCGTGGCGTCGGTGGCCATCAGGATATGGCCGCCTAGGATCGGCAACTCGATGTGCAGGACCAGTTTTTTGTCTTCATCGGAAAGGGAAGGCATGCCTTCCCGGGCAGGAAGGTCGCCAAAGCGGTTGATGCCGCCGTTGAATTCGCCGCCAAAGACGCTTTTGTAAAAATTGAATGCTTCCTCGGTCCTGCCGGGAAAATTGAGGTAAGTGCTGACTCTTGCCATAGTAGTTGAGTTGAATTGTTTGCGGAGATGGGCCTGCGACTGCAGGTAATGGGTGAGCTTGTCTACATTTTGCTTCAGTCCTTCGTCTGCTTTGAACGTTTTGACCACCTGGATAAGCTGTTCCTTTGATTCGAAAAGCATATGCCAGCGCAGGAATGTTTTGTCTTCCCGGGCTTCGAACTCGATGGTAGCCGTGAACCGCGGTGCGCTGATATGGTCGTAGACGATGCGGCGGTGCAGGGTGATCTCCCGGAATACGCTTTTGTTCCGGTAATCCGTTCCGTCGGGTCCGTGGATGGTCAGGTTCCACTCACCGCCTTCCTTAATGTCCATCTGGTGAATGGTAGTGGCGAATCCCTCCGGGCCCCACCAGTTTTTGATATGTTCCGGCCGGGTCCATACGTCCCATACCAGTTCCAGGGGGGCATCGAGCAGCCGGGAAAGCCTTATTTCCCGGTCGGTGGTGTTGTTATTTTCCATCCTGTCGTTGTTTTTTGAGTTGATCGAGGTAGGATTCCAGCGAGTCGAGCCGCCGTTCCCAGTGCCGGCGGTATTGTTCTATCCAGGCAGACACTTCGTTCAGCTGGTCCAGCCGGGCTTCGCAAATGCGTTCCCTTCCCTGGCGCCTGACGGTGATCAGCCCGCATTCGGTAAGGATCCTGATATGAAGCGAAATGGCCTGCCGGCTCATGCCGAAATTTCCGGCAATTGAATTAAGATTCAGGGATTGGCCTGCTACCATGCCGATGATCTCGCGCCGGGTGGGATCGGCTATTGCCTGGAACACATCTCGCCTCGCTTCCATAATGCAAGTATTTACTTGCGAATATAAATGCAAGCATTTGCTTGCACAACTTTTTTTTAATCTTCTTAGAACCAGGCAATTGCGGTCCGCCGTTTGCAGTCTTTGCAATAAATGCTTACATTCGGATTACAAACCTTTAAAACGATAGCTATGCTCAAAACCGCAGCACCCCTGAAATTAAACGACCTGAAACCCGGCGATATCATTGCTGTAAACGACGAAGGCGTGGAAAGAGAAGGAACGGTGGTCCGGGTTAGCCATGAAGATCATAAAGCTCTGGTAGATAATGGTGTACAGGAGTTTTGGTACACGATCGGCGAAATGCATCCCATCCTGCTGGATGAAACGCAGTTGCTTCGTTTCGGGTTTACCCGCGAAGAGTACAGCAACGGTGTGAAATACAAAAAAGATTCTTTCCGGCTGGTAACACCGCAGCCAGGTGATTTTTCCAATATAGAAATGTGGTGGCGCGAAGATCGCCGTCACTTTAGTTTCCCGCTGAATGTTCACCAGCTGCAAAACCTGCACCTGGACATGACCAAAGTACCGCTGGAAATGCCCGGGCGGTAATTTTTTGATGTAATTTTACTGTTTAAACTCCTTTTTCGGGCGCCCTGCCGGAAAAAAAGACAGCGTTATTTCTTTTT
>JBEVLT010000456.1:0-15053 GCA_040509055.1 Chitinophagaceae bacterium | reverse complement strand
CTGTGTCGGGGGGCGTTATCTACAACTTAAAGACAGACATTTATTGAATCACCATCTTCTTCACCTCCGTAAACTTGCCGGCCTGTATGCGGTAATAATAAACACCGCTGCTCAGCCTGCCGGCAGCCAGGGGCACGGTATGCGTGCCCGCGTCGCGGGTACCGCTGACCAATACTTTCAGCAGCCGGCCATGCATGTCAAACAATGACAAATTCACCTGCTGCTTTTCCGCCAGCGAGTACCGGATCGTGGTGCCGCCGTGGAACGGGTTGGGATAGTTTTGTTCCAGGCGGTTGCTTACCGGCGCCGGCTCTTCCTCCAACACGGGCCGGGCGGCCATCCGGGCAAAGGAGCAGGTACCCGATTCCACGGTGACGACCTGCAAATCACCGGTACGGGTGCAGCCACCGGCATCCGTTACGCTCAGGAGCCGGAACGTATCGTTGATCGATGCTGTAAACACCACATCTACCCAATAATTGCCGGCACTGTAGGTATTGGTGGGGAATGCAGGCGTACCACTGTATACATACAGGCCATTGCCACCTTCTGCTCCGTCGGCCAGTGCCGTGAGAGAACCGCGGGTAAGACCAAGTGCCAATCCGTAAGGCGTGGCCACGTATTTGTCGCCGGTGGTATGATAAGAAGCCACATACACGGTATTGGCATCGATCTCCACCGGCGTGCTGAACAATACTTGTTGCCAGCTGCTTCCCGTTACGCTGCTGAAGGTAGCCGAAGCGAGCAGCGAGCCACCGGCCGTCCACAAATGACCGGTATAGGTGCCTGTAGGGCTGGTATGGCTGAAAAACCGGATGCCTTTGACCAGTCCGGGTTTGGACGACATGAACTTAACACCCAGCTCCACCGATGCATCGGTAAAATTATTCGGTGTGGGCGTGCTGTTCCAGATGGTTTCTTCTGCCGGGCTGACCAGCAGGATACTGTCACCCTCTGCTACATGGGTATACACGCTGTTATTGATCTCCAGGTCGAAGGGGCCGGTGCCTTCCGCATCGGAAAGCACCAGGTAATACGGCCCACCTTCACAGGTTTCCGTGGCAGCCAGCGTGGCCCGCGGCTGCAGACAGCCGCTTACCCCACCTGGGGCTACATCGTCGTAGGTGGCATCGGCATTGCCAATGCGCACATCATCCACGTAAAGTATCCGTTCTGTCGCTACATCGAACATTTCAATTGCCCATCCCCAGTGATTGATGCCGAGCTTCAGGTATTGCCCGTCACCCCATTGCGTGCGGATACCACTGGTATCATATACCAGCACTCCGTTCTTCCATACCTGTATATAGCCATCGGTAGCTGACGACCATTTTATGTGAAAAACAAAATCCGTCCATTCATCCGATACGGGGCTGCCCAGCAGGCCATTTGTTTCGTAATGATACCCCACATTATCTTCCCCGTGCACGATCATAAAAGCTCCGTCATGTGTCTGCAGGCTGATGGGTGGTCCGCCGCTATTGCTATTGGGCTGCCATTGCAGGATGCTGTGCGGCGATCCGTCCGCAATCCAGTCCGTCAGGTAAAAACTGAAGCCATACCACATCTCGCCGGCATCGGAGACGGCAGGTACGGTCAGTTCCGACCGGATCGATCCGGATACCAGCTCATCGTCATCCCTTACTTCGAGGCGCAGGGCGCTGGCGCCACTGCGGGCAGCAGCCTCAGTCCTCGCTACGGAATAACTGCAGCAATGCTGGTAGTTTTCAAACCCGGTAAGATAATAGTCGTTCCCGCCTTCGAACGAACTTTCAAACAGCAGGTTATTGCGCTGTGGCGGCGAAGGTGCTACGTCAGCATAAGTAGCATCGCCGTCGCCGATCCGCAGGTCGTCGATATAATAGATCCGTTCCGTCACTTCATCCACATAGGGTATGGACCAGCCGTAATGGTTGATCCCTGCCTTCAGGTACTGACCGCCCCATTCCGTTCGAAGCCCGCTGGTATCGTACACCAGCACGCCGTTTTTCCATATCTGTATATACCCGTTTGCCGTACTGTCCCATTTTACATGAAAGACAAAGTCGGTCCATACATTGGATACCGGGCTGCCAAGCAGCGGATTTTCTATATACTTGTAAATATAACCGTATGTAGGATCTGCAACGCGGTGGATAAGCTGAAACACGCCTGCCTGCGCATTCAGTGCCAGCACGGCGCTGCCGCCGGAACTATTGGGGTGCCATTGGGTAATATGGTGCGGCGACGCATCGGGTATCCAGTCTGTAAAATAATAACTGATCCCATACCAGCGTTCACCCGAGTCGGTCACGTTTTGCATGGTAAGTTCCGAACGGATCGAAGATGAAACCTGCGTATCGGTATTGCGTACTTCGAGGCGGAGGGCGCTGGCCCCGGTCCGGGCAGCCGCCTGCGTTTGTGTGAGCGAATACGTGTGCGCATGCTGGTTGTTGACAAAACCGCTGAGCCAGACAGCTCCGTTGCCTTCAAAGGAACTTTCAAACAAAAGATGCTGGCGCTGGGCAGCAGCCATGGTTGAACACAGGAGGAACAACCATACAATTTTCCGGTAAAGCATTGAGGTTAATGGTCGGTTCATAAAAAAAGGTTTTACCTAATGTACTCATTTGCCAGGGCCGTTTGCAAGTTTCTACCCGGGTTTATAGCCCTGTTGAGTGATAACACTTATCTAACACAGAGGGATAAACATTACCAGCAATACGAACCTTCGTTCCGGCACGGCGCCGGTAGCCTCCGGGGTATGGCCGGATGTTTGCAGGCTGAGGACAACGCGCACCCTCTTTAATCGTTAAGTATATGGAACTACAGGATGTGATCATTATTGGCGGCGGGCCGGCCGGTTTGAATGCGGCCGTGGTACTGGGGCGTTGCCGCCGCAAAGTGTTGCTGTTCGATACCGGGCAGCAACGCAACCGGCGCTCGCATGGCATGCACAACTATCTCACCCGTGACGATATTTTGCCCGGCGATTTTATCGCACTGGCGCACGGGGAGATCAAAAAATACGGCGTGCCGGTAAAAAAACAGGCGGTGCAGTCTGTCGCCAGGAAAGACGATGGAATATTTGAGGTAAAAGACAATACCGATACGGTTTACCTTGCCAAAAAGATACTGGTAGCCACCGGCCTCGCCGACACGCTGCCGGAGCTGGAAGGTATCCGGGAGCTCTACGGCCACTCGGTTTTTCACTGCCCGTATTGCGACGGGTGGGAAGTAAGGGATCAACGGCTGGGCATCTATGCCCGCAACAAAAACGGTTTCGAGCTGGCGCTGTCGCTGACTACCTGGAGCCGCTCCGTTACTTATTTCACCGACGGCAGGAACAAGCTAAAGCCTGAGCAGTTGCGGGTATTGCAGCAATATGGCATACCCGTGATCAATACCCGTATCCGAAAACTGGAAGGTGAAGACAGGCAGTTGAAAAACATCCTGCTGCGCAATGAGGAACGCATTGCCTGCGATGCACTCTTTTTTGTAAACGGCTATACCCAGCAATGCGGCCTGGTAAAAGACCTGGGCTGTACCATGAGCAAAAAAAACGTGGTCATCACCAACAGGCTGCAGCAGACCAATGTGCCCGGTGTGTACGTAGCCGGCGATGCCGCGCGGGATATGCACTTTGTGGTAGTGGCGGCCGCAGAAGGCGCCAAGGCGGCCGTGGTGATCAATAAAGAATTGCAGAAAGAAGAGAAGCTGCAGATAACAACACAAAATAAAGTATCGCAACAGGCCTGAGACCGGCGATCTTAATCAGCACCATCTCTTTTTTGCAGGTAGATCAGCTGCCCCAGGTGATAAGCAAGGTGATTGGTTCTGCTGATCAGCACATTCAGCCGGTTGCGGTGCGGTTCTTTTGCAAAGTCTTCTTCCGATACAGCCGTATGCTTTTGCAGCCACTCTTCGGGTGTAAGCTGGTTGAAACGCTCCGCCAGTTTACGGTTTACTTCATGCCAGTACCCGCGCAGCTCCGCAGTACCGTATTCATCTCCCCTGGGTTGATCCGGACTTTTGATAAACGGCTGCTCCAGTTGCGGATACAGCTTTTCACCTATGCCAAGCAAGGGAAACAAGGCATCATGCACGGCAGCAAGATGTCCTAATAAATAAACCCCGCTGTTGCGGCCTGCAGCCGTTTCGCCCTTTAATTGCTCATCGGTAAGAGCGCTGAACAGTTTATCCGTCCGGCTTACATGGCTGTGCCATGCCGTAAGAACAAGCCCGATAGCTGCCTGAAGTTGGTTTGACATGCTTTTTTATTTACCGGAACAACCGAATGATTAAAATGTTTCGGAAGCCCTTATTCAAATGTTATCTTTCCCTTACCGTCGATATTGGTACGCCGGTCAAATACAAAGTCCGTATACACGGCTTCGCCTTTCCTGCCATGCACAGGCTGCGCCACCCTTCCATACTCCTGCCCTTTCCGGTCGAATACTTTCACCGTTACGGTCCGGTCGATGGCATTGTCGAAGATCAGGTAAACGCGCAGCACATTATCGGTCGTGCTGTCCGTACCGACAATACTGACCTTTCCGGCCTTCAGACCGGCCCCTGTCAGCTCCCCGGAAATAACCAGTTCATTGCTAAACGATTTTTCCACGCCTTTGGATATGCCGTCGGCAAATTCCGAGCCCGCCTCGGCCACTACTTCACCGGTTTTGTTAACGGCATGCTTTGCCTTTTGCCGGGCCCGGTCGCAGGACAATAAGAAGACGAACGATAACAGGATGAACAGGTATTTCATGGCTGACGCTTGTTTTAACGGCCATAAATGTAAACAGAATTGCGGTATCCGGAACCGGTGTTTACGCGATTGGCTTTGCCGGGGTTTTCTGATCGTCGCTGACCGCCGGCTGGCTAAGGCTGATCATAGGCGTCCTGCAGTTGTTGAATATCGATCTTTTTCATCTGCAGCATGGCCGTCATCACCTGCTGTGCTTTTTGCGGATATTTATCCTGCAGTAGTATTGGTAAAATTACCGGGACGATCTGCCAGGACAAACCAAACCGGTCCTTCAGCCAGCCGCATTGCGATCCGGCGCCGCCTTCGGACAACTTTTCCCAGTAATAGTCTACTTCCTGCTGATCCTCACAATTCACACGAAAGAAACGGCTTCGGTGAATTGGAACACAGGCCCGCCATTGAGAGCAATGAATTCCTGTCCGAACAACCGGAACGTAGCGGTCATCACCTGTCCTTTCGGGCCAGGGCCTGCATCGCCATAGCGAACCACCTGCCCGATCGCGGCATCTTTGAAAACAGAACAGTACAGGTTGATGGCTTCTTCGGCGTTGTTGCCGAACCACAGGAAAGGAGTGATCTTTTGCATACAATCATTTTAGTATCCGGTAAAAGATTTACTCCCCAAAGATGAAAACAATGCCGTAATAAAACAGGACGTATATCCGACAGTTTAGCGGGGTGATTCCGACATGGCTCCGCATTGGAAATCCCTGATCAGGATGCAGGAGCTTTCAATGCAACGGATTTGTTCTTTTTGCGGCGTCCCCACCAGATATAAAACCCGGTCACCGGCAGGCTGGCGGCTACGAGGCTGGCAAAGAAGGCCAGTATCTTTCCGGGCAGGCCCAGCACGGCGCCCACATGGATATCATAGTTCATGCGCACGATCTTATCGGCCAGTTTAGCCTCGCTGAACTTACCGGCATAGCTGCCGGTCGCGGTCAGCTCTTTACCCGTGTACTGGTCGTAGTGGTAATAGTCGCAGTTATAATACGTGCCGGGCCGGTGGTTTACGATCACTTCTACCGGGTCGGCCGGCTTATTGGCAAAATAAACCGCCACGCTTTCACCGGGTCGGCTGGTACGTGCATGCTCCTGCCACAGGTGGTCGGCCATGCTGGTATAGACCGCTGTTTTTGTGGAATCGGAAACCGGGTGCTCGTGGTCCACCATGGCCTGTCCCCCGCTGGTCACCCAGTATACGGATTTGGCAAACCACTGGAAACCGAATACCAGCCCGGTGATGGCGATAAAAATGGCGATCCAGGTCATATAAAAACCGAGCACGTTGTGCAGATCGTAGTTCTTGCGGCGCCATTTCGCCTTCCATTTGATGCTGAAGCGCTGTTTGCGCGCCGCTTTGTTACGTGGCCACCACAGTATCAGCCCCGTGATCATCATCACGAGGAAGATCAGCGTAGCAGAGGCCACGATAGGCTGCCCGATATGCGGCGGCAGCCACAGGTAGTAATGGCCATCCACCACGATACGGAAAAAATCCCGGTTCATATTCTTGCGCTTCAGCACTTCTCCGGTATAGGGGTCCAGGTACAGCAGCTCGTAGCTCGTTTCGTCATAGTAAGCAGCCACAGCAGCTTCATCCCGGCCGGGGTATTCGATGCCCAGCGCCTTTTTGGAATGAAGGTGCTTTTCCGCAATCGCTTTGAGCGAGGAAGGTGGCAGGTAAGCCGTATTCCGTACTGCCACATGCCGGTACGACTCACTCATGTTCCGTATCTCTACTTCAAAGGCAAGGATGCAGCCCGTGATGCCAAGAAACAGCACGATCAGCCCGGAGCTGAGCCCGAGCCACAGGTGAATTTTACCGATCGCTTTTTTAATAGTCATGACAGATCCGCTGCTTTATGCCTGCCGTTACCGATGCAAATACAAGGTTTCATAGCCGGTGTATAAAATTTTAATTCCCTGCTCTTCGCGGAGCAGGGAATGGTTTTTTAAAGGATCAATTATTTTAAAACCGGTAGCTGATACCCAGCCGCAGGTTGCGCGGCGCCTCTGCCTGCCAGTCATATACGGCAGCCGGTGTGGTCCACGATTCATAGGAACCGCTGTACAGGTATTTGTCCAGCAGGTTGAATACATTGGCCGTGATCCTGATCCGGTCTTTTTCCCAGAACAAGCCGGCGTCCAGCTTGAAATAATCTTTCATTTCCTTGCCGGGATCAGGCGCTGCTTCCCAATAAGTAGCGCGGTCGGCCATCCAGGTAAAGCCGGCGGAAACTCCGGTCCCCTGCAGCGCACCATCCTGCACTTTGTAGCTCAGCCAGGCATTGGCGGTATGTTTGGCATAACCGGGTACGATATCGCCTTCTGCCGGCCAGGTAACGCCCTTTGCCACTTTGGTCACTTTGGAATCGGTCCAGGCATAATTGGCTACCAGGCTCAGCCCGCGTGCCACCATGCCGCGCAGGTCGAACTCGACGCCCTGCGAGCGTTTTTGCCCCAGTTCGATGCTCAGGCCCGATGTGGGATTGGTCGGGTCTGCGGTCAGCTCGTTGTTTTTCAGGATGCGGTATACGGCCAGCGTGGTATTCCATTTGCCGCCCAGCCAGTCGTGTTTGATGCCGATCTCCATGTTGTTGCCCGTAATGGGCTGCACTTTATTGCCATTGGCCATAATGCCGGTCTGCGGCGTAAAAGCCTGGTCATAGAGCGCATATACAGAGGTGTATTTATCCAGCGAGGCGCTCAGTCCCACACGCGGGGTAAAATGTTTGGCCTTATCCGGTGAGCCGCCATAGGCCGACTGCCGCAGGTCGGTGTAGCGGCCTGCCAGGGTCAGGCGCAGGCGGTTGTTCCAGAAACCCAGCTCGTCCTGGATATAGATGCTGGAGTAACGCAGATCCTGCAGGCCGCCGGACAGCTGCGCCCGCTGTGCCAGCGGTGTGCTCCGGTCGAAATCGGGGTAGCCGGTAACCGGGATGCCCATGTAAGGATGATAGGGATCAAAAGGATCGCTGGGATCGTCCAGGTCGTGGGACTGACCCCAGTCGGCCATGTAATCCTTATTGCCCAGGTCCACACCCGCCAGGATGCGGTGGCGTACCGCACCGGTGGTCACATCGCCATTCAGGAATACCTGGCCAAGCGTCATATTGCTTTTGGCATCCCAGATCGAGATGGTGCGGATAAATGTACCATCAGTGTTGAATACCGTAGGCCATGCCGACGTGCCTTCCTGGTCGTAAATGAATTGCGCTGCCTGCGCGGTCAGCTTCCAGTTTTTGCTCAGCTGGTGCTGCAGGTTCAGGTACAGGCTGTGGTCATTGATCTTATTGCCCGGGGTGCCGGCCGGCAGCAATGTAAACTCCCGGGGATAAACGGCATAGCCATCTGTGGAAAACACATAATAGGAACCGACATTGCTCATGTTGGCCCGCTGGTAATTGTATTCAAACGTAAGTTTGGTTTTGTCATCCACCTGGTAGCAGATCACCGGCGCTACCGCATAGCGGTCGTTGTATTCATTGGGACGAAACGAGTTTTTGTTCTGTGCCGCCAGGTTCAGGCGGTACAGCAGCCTGCCGTCCTGGCTCAGCTTACCGTCCAGGTCCAGCGTGGCGCGATACAGGTCGAAGCTGCCAACGGTCAGCGAAGCTTCGCCTTTGGTCTGGCCGGTCGGTTTTTTGGTTACCACATTATACAGGCCGCTGGGATCGCCGCCGGAGAGCATGAAGCCGGCGGGACCTTTTACAAATTCAATGTTTTCGACAAAGCTCATGTCTTCTGTCAGCGGTCCCCAATAGGAATTCACCACGTTGAAGCCATTGCGGAAAGCCTGTATCTGCGAGCCGCGCGCGCTGATATTGTTGTACACATCGCCCCAGTGCTCCCGCCGCGTCACACCGCTCACGTTGCGGATCACGCCGTCGCTCATGCTGATGATCTGCTGATCGGCCAGCGCTTTGCCGGTTACGACCTGTATGTTTTGCGGGGTTTCCAGCAGCGGGGCCTGCAGCCGCAGCGAGGACGAGACCGTATTGGCCTTGTAGCCACGCAGCCCGCTCCGCACGATCACTTCCTGCAGCTGCTTGTCCGACAGCTGCAGCCGGAATGATACATCCGTTGTTTTATTCGCTTCCACGGTCACCTGTTGCGAAGCCGTCTCATAGCCGACCATCGATATTTCCAGCTCATAGGCACCGGGCTGCAGGTTGCGGAAGACAAAGCTGCCATCCTCTGCTGTCAGGAGGCTTTTTTTGGTATGCTTCAGCATTACGGTTACCAGGGCCGCATGCTGGTCGTCGGCCGTCCTTACGGTACCGGCAATAGTGCCCGATGGCCGTTGCTGGGCAAAAAGAGTCATTCCTGTCAGCGCTAAAATGATCCAGATACAGAGCCTTTTCATGTTCGTTTATGATTGTTTTGATTGTTATACAACGGTTGTCGTACCGGCATGCCTGAGAAATACATGCATGGTAACGGGCTGCAAAATTATCCGGGGTGAACAGGCAGGGTATGCCGGTTCGGGAAAATCGTTTATGAAAAGAGGAACTTGACCGGCACATGACAATCAGCCGTTGGGAATAGCGACAACATGTCTGTTTACTTCGAAGAAACGAGCAGGTGTTATGGACGGATCAGGTGGGGACGCGGCGGTGCTTCATCCGGGTTTATCGACGGGGTCAGCGAAAGATGTATCCGGTTTGGATGACCATCAAAGTCAAAATAAAAGCTTATCTGGTCGTCTCTCTGCCTGTATTTGGCCAGGTAGCGTGCCATCGCTTCCATTCTATCCCAGTTGAGCGCGTTGCATTTCTCACACCGGTGGGCAGCGTGCGTGGTGACCACTACCCGGCAGCCCGGGTGGTCATTCAGTAATAATACCAGGCTGTCCAGTTTTTTCTTTGTTGTCAAAGTCAGCCGCTTGCTGTTGCTGCGGAATTTGATATAACCGATGTCTGTTTTCGTACAGGATAGTGTATCCTGGCCCCATGAAGCGGAGCAGGTAAAAAGAATGGACAGGAGCAGGCAGGTCTTTAAAACCATACTGGTCATACCGGCCAAATATAAGAATAGCTTTCGACCGATGCGACCCGGCGCACTTATTTCAGCCATTGCATCGCCGCCTGCACCACCGTATCACCGGCCGGGTTGGCAAAGGCATCGTTACCGGTGATGATCACATCGGGAATCACGTATTCCGGGAGCACTTTTTTCTTTTTGTTGCCGATACAGGCTGTCGAGATCAGGTAATAGGATTGCCGGTCATTGAACACAAATCCGTTGGTGGCATTGGCCAGGCCTGCCGATCGCTCACCAAACAAGCGCGTCTTTTTGCGCTGCCCGAATACCACTGCTACCCCTTCGCCGGAACTGGCGGTCCCGGGGCCGATCAGCACGGCCACTTTTACCGGTTTGAAAGCCGGAATTTTATTTTTTATTGTAGCCTGGCTTACCCCGTCGATGATAAAATCGCCGTTGCGAAAGGCAGCTTCATCCGTGGCGTTCCCGTCCCGGTCGATATAATAGCTTACTATGCCGTCGTTGAAAAAGGGTGCTAATCCCGCCAGCATCGGGCGGATATTGCCGCCGCCGTTCAGCCGCAGATCGATGATCCAGCCTTTGGGATTTTTTTTCTGCAACGCAGCTACTGCATCGTAGATCCAGTTGGCGAATTTATCGATGTCCTGCTGCCGGCTGACGCCGATGAAAGGTATATTGAGGTAGGCGATATCACCGATCATCTGGCTGAGAATACGCGGTCCCCTGCTCCAGGCAGCTTTGATGGAATCGGAGTAACGCGACAGCAAACCCGGGTTCGCCACCTTATACTCGTCGTCATACTGGTAATAAGCGGCATGCTTGTCGCCGAGGGCTTCGAAGGCGATGCTCAGCGCTTCAAAGGTTTGTGCTTTTGCAGTAGCCGTGCGGGCTTTATCGTATACCTGTTTTTCGATCTCCGGCCACGCCACTTTATTGCCATAGAGTGAATGGGCCTTCAGGATGGCGAGGCTGCTGTCGATATGCGCCCGGACCGAGTCGGGCAACTGGCCAAAAACAGCAGGTGTTACTGATAAAAGAAATACGGAAAAAACAAGCAGTTTCAATCTCATGTATTGTGTTTAAGAGCGACTGAACTGCAATGATACCCGGCGGCGGCCGGATGAACAGGCCTGAACGGGATGAATTGGGGGATCCGGTGTGTAAGTCGTATAAACCGGTGAATTAAAAAATAGTCACATAGACATATAGGAACATAGCAATATATCGTTACAGCAGATACTTTGGCCCGGGCAAATGTATACCATCACATGTGCCTGTCAGACCTTATCAGTCTTGTATCGGCGCCCGATCAGGGCCAGGATCAGCAGGCCGATACCGCCACCCTGGATCAGGCCGGCAGGAAAATCAGGCATGTGGCTAAAATGCGAAAGGAGCTGGCCTATGGTACAAACAGCCATCCCGGTCAGAACGAGCAGATTTCTATACTGTTTCATAGTTATAATTAATGTTCAGCACCTGCTTTTGTTGCGGAAAATTACTATTTAAAAAATTGCCCGAAATGCCAGAGTATGCCCGAAGGATCATGTAAAAAACATTCCCGGCCCCAGTAATCCGTTCGGATCGGCGTGAGCCGCACCTGTTCATATTTACCCGGCAGGTCCAGCGCCACCAGTTCGTTCCAGTACTGGTCCACGTCTTCTACTTCCAGGAAAAGCATCAGGTTATCGATCCAGTCTTTTACATAGGCATCCTGCAAATAAAATCCCAGCCCCTGGGCAGTGAAATACGACAGGTTGGGCGCCAGCACTTTTTCTTCAAAACCCAGGTCGCGGTAAAAACTACGCGATACATTAAAATCCCTGGCGCCGATAAACGGGCGCATCGAAATGGCTTTATGCTTCATCGCTTTCATCATTCAGGTTCGGTTATTAGATCAACTGGCCTGCATCAGGTCCGCTTATACAACAGTCCGGTACAGGCCCTTGTTATCTGCCGCCGTTTGATGGATAAAATCCCGGAGCGATCCAAGCTTATCCAACAACGACCCCCGGTCCGCTTCCACCCAGGTATATCCCCGTGGGTATATCTTTTTTTCATTAAAAAATACGGGATCGTACCGGGCAACCGTTTTGTGCAGGTCTGCTTCATCCAGGACAGCAGCAATAGCCTTTACCTCAGCAGCGGTATAAAAATTTACTTTGCCCCAGCCGATCTCGCCGATGGCCAGGCGTTGCCCGGTCAGGAAGTTCAGGGGAAAAGAGCCGGTATTCCATTCCGTTTCACCGGTGAGCAGGTAGTGCAGTGCCTGGAAACTGCCTTCCACTTCAAAGGTTTCTTTCACACTCACCGGCGTCCACTGCAGCAGTTCCTCCCGCTCATCTTCTTCCAGCGCATCCGGATCGGACAATTCTCCGTAATGCAGAATGCCAAGCCTGGCCGGCTCAGCGGCAACAGCTTCGATATCTTCATCCGAAACCGTGGTCAGGGTCAGGTTCATGCTCATGGCTGTAAATGTATACATTCCCTGTCACCAGCATTCACCGTTACAAAAAAAAGAGACAGCTGCACAGTTGGTACAGCTGTCTCACACACAAACAATATTGTATTTTCTTAAGGCTTTTTCTCCGTTTTATCACCTGCTGCCGGCGCCTGTGCGCCAATCGGTTGTCCGGTAACAGGAGTTACAGGAATAACCTTCGTAGTCGGTTTGGGCTCAATTTTATGACCTACGACGGTAATCGTTTTGGGGGCTGGTTTGGCCTCCACTTTCACCTCGGTTATCGCTTCAGGCACCTGTGTGCCGGTGCGATGTCCAACCACCGTAACGGGCTCCGGCGACGGCTTTTCCAGCTGATGCCCTTCTACCGTTACCGGGGTTATTTTGTCATCTGCTTTTCGCCCGATCACGACCACTTCCTGCGGGCTGGCCTTTGGACGGGCTTGCACGTTTACAGAAACAGGGCCGGTCGCGTTATCACGTTTATAACCTGTTACAGTGATGGTTTCAGGTTGCTTTGCGGGCGCGGCAGGAGGTGTTGCTGCCGCTTTGGGAACCGTGTCAGCTGCGGGTTGTAACAATAGTTTTACAGGCGCTTCCGTAGCAGTATTGGCTTTCAGCGTTACGGACAACAGGGCCAGCACCCCTAAGGCAACCGGCAGGGCCACTACCCTTCTCCAGTAAGAAGAAGAGGTTTTGTTGGATTGACTGATCATAAACAAACGTCGTTTTATAGATGAATTAAAAAATGGATGAGACGGTGAAAGATAACGGCCATCATTGTGCGTCCGCAGCAACATGGCGGCAAAGGCTTCGGTATCCCCTTCTTCCACAGCCTCTGCATCAGCCAGGAACTCATGGATCGTAGCCAGCTCTTTTTGCATCAGCCAGTAAAAAGGGTTTATCCAGCACAGGCAGCAGACCAGCTGCCCGAACAGCTTATCATAGCTATGCCTTTGCCGGATATGCGCCAGCTCGTGGCTGAAGATCCTGGCGCCATGAATATCGGTTGCCGAAAGCCCCTGTTTCCAGAACAGGTTGGTGAAGAAAGAAAAAGGCGCCTGCGGGAGGTCCGTTTCCACAAGGGTAAATTCCTTCATTTTTGTGCGGGGGTTATTGTGACGGATCTTGTAGATCCATCCTATTCTTCCCAGCAAAAGAAAGAGTAAGAACAGGCTGACCAGGATACCGGCGCCGGCCAGCAGGTTGCTCACTGTAAACAATTGATTGGTGGCGGGCGACTGAATACTGTTTACCACCCCGCCCAGCCCGCTATGCTGCGGTGCATCGACCGACAGCCAGCCAAAGCCGGCAAAAGGAATGATCAGGCTAAGGATCACCGCTGCCAGCAGGTAAAAGCGGTTGTACGCATGAAACTTCTTATTCCGGAGCGCCAGGAGGTAATAGCCATACAGCAGGCCGCTGGCCACTATGGCTTTGATGAGGTAAGCTGCCAGGATTCCCATGTCTTATTTTTTAGTTTTCCTGATTTGCTGCAGCAAAAGCTCCAGCTCTTTTACAGATAATTTATTTTCGTCTACAAGAAACGAAACCACGCTGGCAAACGAGCCATTGAAATATCCCGCAGCTACATTCGACAGGGTTGCAGCGGAATATTCGTCTTTGGTAATAAGCGGCCGGTAGCGGAAAAAACGGCCTACGTTTTCGGTTTCCACAAAGCCTTTATCCACCATGGTCTTGAGGATCGTGGCCACCGTGTTCTTGTGAGGTTGCGGTTTCGGCATCTGCTCTACAATCTCCATCAGCAGACCTCCTTCCAGTTTCCAGAGCACTTTCATCACCTGCTCTTCGGCCTTGGTCAATGATTTCATGAACTATAATTATAGTTCAATATTAAACTATCTTTTTAGTTCAACAAAATTTTTATCGGAAAATATTTTCCGGAAGTAAAAAAAGGAATGACCAGGTTCGCAATTGAAAGCTCATTATAAAAGCACCCGGTTTCATGACCAGAATTTCCACCAGGGTTTTTGCGGAAGGTAGGATCGCCCGGATCTGTGCGCTTTATTCCTGCTATTTCTATCCTTCAGCATGTCCTGCAAACGGTCAGATCACCGATGGAGGTTAAGACAGATACGCATAAGCGTCAGGTGATTGCCGAATGTACAAAACTGAAGCCTTCGTGCCGTTGAGACCTGTTTAAACTGTAAAGGCAAACCGCTCCAGGGTTTTCCAGGCTCCGCCATTCACCTGTTCGATCAGCGAGATGGCATGAAAATTAAGCCGGGCGGGCAGATCAACCGCTGCTATTTCTTCAAAGATGACATCGGTACACGCCGAGTTCCCCGGGTGCATCAGCGTGATATGCGGTTCGGGCCGGACCGGGACATCCTGTACACCTTTCAAAACTTCCTGTCTTAGCTGATGAAAATCAGCATTGGCTCCATGGCCCGGGATCAGCACGCCTTTGCCATTATCCACCCGTTTTGCCGGGCCAAAAGATACGCAAAGAGCCGCCCGCCTTAGTCCGCGCAGGTTCTCCACCACTTTTTCGAGGTTGGCTATCTCGTCCTCCCGGCAGAGGGTGACATGGCTGCTGATCAGGCGGCTTTGTTCCGGGTTATACCGGTGCCGGATGGTTTCAATGGCTATGGCATCTGCTTCACTCACAAATAAGGTCAGTTGCCGGCGGATCGTTTTTGTCACTTCTGAAATATTTATGTGAATTAAGGGGCCGGGAGCATTACGCCGTTTTTGTAGTAGGGATATTTATCCAGGAACCGGGGATATAAACTGATAAACTCTTCGACAGAATACCCGTCAGGAGATAGACCTGAAACGGCTTTCAGTTGCTCGTTTTCATCATACAGGAACGCTGTT
>JBEVLT010000455.1:0-6329 GCA_040509055.1 Chitinophagaceae bacterium | reverse complement strand
AACCAGGGCACGATCTCCAAAGAAGACATGAACCTGGTGCTGGTGACCGACAGCATTGACGATGCCATGCAGCATATTTATACATATTTAAGTACCAACTACAAGGTGAAGCCACGCAGGCGGCAATGGTGGCTGCTGGAAAAGCGCTAAGCTGGCCGCCTGACTAATGTGTACTTTATACATTAAGTTCTATCTTCACGGCCAAATTGAATGCACCATGCTGAAAAAATTGCTTGCTTTTGTATTGCCTGCATTCCTCTGCGCACAGGCTTATTCCAATACCACGATCGTTGTTCATTCACCCGGCAATCGCATCAGCCTGGGGGTGCAGCAGCAGGATGGGAGCGCCCTGCTGTACCGCGTGGCTTTCCGGGGAAAAGAGGTCATCCTGCCATCGGTGCTTGGTCTTAAACTAAAAGTTCCCGACCGCCTGCTCACCCGGTTCGATCTGATTGGCGTGGACTCTTCGGCCACGGACCAAACCTGGCAACCCGTCTGGGGCGAGCAAAGCCGGATCCGCAATTACTACAAGCAGCTGGTTGTTCACCTGCGCGACCATGGCGGATCGGGTATCCTGCTCACGGTCGTGTTCCGTGTTTTCGACGACGGGGTCGGTTTCCGCTACGAGTTTCCGCAGCAGGACTCGCTGCATCATTTTATCGTGGATGGGGAGTTCACGCAATTTACCATGACCGGCGATCACAAGGCCTTCTGGATACCCGGCGACTACGATACCAACGAGTTTACTTATTACACCACGCCGCTGAGCCAGGTAGATGCTACCGGCGGCGGTGCGGCACAGGAGATACATGCCAAAACATTCTTTGATAAAAATGCGGTACAGACCCCGCTGATGATGAAATCGGCCGACGGCCTGTACATCAACCTGCACGAGGCTGCCCTGGTCAATTACCCGGCCATGAACCTGGTGCTGGACAAGGCAAATTTCACGTTTATCTCGGCCCTGGTGCCGGATGCTGTGGGCAACAAGGCCTACCTGCAGGCGCCTGCCAAAACACCCTGGCGCACGATCGTGGTGAGCGACAGGGCGGGCGACGTGCTTACGTCACGAATGATCCTGAACCTGAACGAACCCTCTGCCATCGGCGATAGTTCCTGGGTAAAGCCGCAGAAATTTGTGGGTGTATGGTGGGAAATGCATGTAGGTAAAAGCAGCTGGGACTACAGCGGCGGGCAGGTGGGGTCGCAGCAGGCTACCCGCGTGCCGCATGGCGCTACGACCGCTAACGTGAAACGGTACATTGATTTTGCTGCGAAAAACGGCATCGATGCCGTGCTGGTGGAAGGATGGAATACAGGCTGGGAAGACTGGTTTGGCCAGTGGAAAGAAGATGTGTTCGACTTTGTGACGCCTTACCCTGATTTCAATGTGCAGGAGCTGTCGGCGTATGCCCGATCGAAGGGAGTAAAGATCATCATGCACCACGAAACCTCCGGCTCGGTGACCAACTATGAGCGCTGGATGGATACGGCTTATCGCTTTATGCAACGCTACGGGTACAACGCTGTAAAATCGGGCTATGTGGGCCGCATCATTCCACGCGGCGAACATCACGATGGCCAGTGGATGGTAAAACATTATGAGCGGGTGGCCAAAAAAACGGCCGGTTACCACATCATGGTGGATATGCACGAATCCGTGCGCCTCACCGGGCTGCACCGCACGTATCCCAACTGGTTGGCGAGCGAAGCGGCCCGCGGCAACGAGTTCAATGCGTGGAG
This sequence comes from Chitinophagaceae bacterium, assembly GCA_040509055.1. Lineage (GTDB taxonomy): Bacteria > Bacteroidota > Bacteroidia > Chitinophagales > Chitinophagaceae > JAJKIP01. The sequence continues at coordinate 4,586 of JBEVLT010000455.1, read as the reverse complement.
CACGGGCAACCCGCCGGATCACGAGACCATCCTGCCCTTTACCCGGCTCATGGGTGGCCCGATGGATTATACACCGGGCATCTTCCGGATCAAAATGAGCTATTATAACCCCGGTAAGAAAGAGCAGGTGCAGACTACGCTGGCCAAGCAGCTGGCCCTGTACGTGACCATGTACAGCCCGCTGCAGATGGCAGCCGATCTGCCGGAAAATTACGAAGCCCGGATGGATGCCTTCCAGTTCATCAAAGATGTGGCAGTAGATTGGGACGATACGCGGGTGCCGGATGCCGAACCCGGCGATTATATCATCATGGCCCGCAAGGCAAAAGGAAAAGACAACTGGTTTATGGGAGCGATTACCGATGAGAATGCACGAAATTTTACATCTTTGCTGGACTTCCTGGATGCGGGCAGGAGCTATGTGGCTACCATCTACCGCGATGCGGACGATGCCGGCTGGAAAACCAACCCGGAAGCCTATGTGATCGAAAAGTTCATTGTAGACAATAAAACAAAGCTGCGGCTGAAGCTGGCCCCGGGCGGCGGTGCCGCCATCAGTTTAATGCCAGCCGGGGCAGCGGAGCTAATGCAACTAAAGAAATATAAATGATACCATTTGTTGATGTGCTGGGCGTAGCAGCAGGGGTCGTCACCACCCTGATCTTCCTGCCGCAGGTGATCAAGACCTGGCGGGAAAAATCGGCAAAAGACATCTCATTGCTGATGTTCGTGATCGCAGCCGTCAACGACGTGATGTGGATCGTATACGGCGTCCTGAAGAGTGATATGATCATTACGCTCACCAATTCGGTGGTGCTGGTGATGGCGCTGACCATGATCTATTTTAAACTGACGTATAAGAATATAATAAGAAAGTAAGGCGGTATTCATGCTGCTGAGGAATACAACATCGTTTATCAAACTGAAGCCTGCGCTGGCCGTAGGCTTCCTGTTTTCTGCATCCGGCCTGTTGTTCGGCACCTGGGGAGCTTCTATTCCCGGCATCAAGGACAGGCTGGGGTTAACTGATTTTACACTGGGGTTGTCCTTGTTGCTTTCGCCGCTGGGCGCGTTAACCGGCGTGGCGCTTTCCACCCGCATCTTCAGCAAGGTGCCGGTAGGCAACTGGATGCTGGGCGGGTATTCCCTGCTTTGTGTGATCATGTCGTTCCAGATCAACTCGGTAAACCAGATCATGCTCTGGCTGTGCCTGTACCTGTTCGGGCTTGTCAGTTTTCTCAATGGCCTGTCTGCCAATGCCACGGTAAACCTGCTGGAGAAACGCTACGGTAAGAGCCTGATGAGCACCTGCCATGCCATGTATAGCCTGGGCGGCGGCGTGAGCGCTGGCCTGGCTTCCTTTTTCTTCGGCCTGCATGTGCCTTCCGGGTGGCAGATCGTGATCGTGGCAGTTGGTATTCTCCTCACGCTCCAGCTGAATAAAGGGCACCTGTTATCGCACCGGGATATCCTGCATAGCCGGTCGAAGCTTAAACTGCCGTCCTTATCCATCCTTGGCATCTCCTTCATCTGTATGATCGTGTTCATGGCGGAAGGCTGTGTGGCGGATTGGAGCGCCATTTACCTGAAGGAAAGCCTGCATGCTTCAAAAGAACTGGTCAGCCTGGGATATGGCGGGTTTTCTGCCGCCATGACGCTGGGCCGGCTGAACGGTGATAACCTGATTAATAAACTGGGCAGGAAAAGGATCGTTGTAACAGGCAGTTCGCTGGCAGCTGCCGGCTTTCTGCTGGTGGTGCTTGCCCCGGGAGTGATACCGGCTATTGCCGGGTATGTCATGGTCGGTTTTGGCTGTTCCTGCATCGTGCCGGTATTGTTCAGCGCCTCGGCCAATATACCCGGTGTGAGCACGGTGGAAGGCTTTGCCATGGTCACCACGGGTGGGCTGATCGGGTTCCTGACCGGGCCCTCCGTCATCGGTTTTATCTCGGAAAAGACCAACCTTTCCACGGGCCTGGCGTTATTGGTGTTGCTATCCGTTACGGCAGCGATCGTGGGCTGGCGAAATCAATTCCTGACCAGCAAAGCAACTAAAATCAAAGAAGTACCACACGATGAACAAATCTATTGATACGATCATATTCGACCTGGGCGGCGTATTGGTCGACTGGAATCCCAACTACGTGTTCGACGAAAACTATTTTGATTCGCCTGAAAAAAGAGCGCATTTCTTTGCCAATATCTGTACGCCTGACTGGAACGAAGAGCAGGATGCCGGCCGCTCCATCGTGGAAGCCACCCAGGAACTGGTGAGGCAGCACCCGGAGTGGGAGCAGCCGATCCGCGATTATTATGGCCGGTGGACCGAAATGCTGAAAGCGCCGATCCCGGGCACGGTGGACATCTTCCGCCGGTTGAAGGAAAGCGGCAGGTATAAGATCTATGCATTGACCAACTGGCAGGCCAGCCTGTTCGATATCGCCCTGGTGCGCTATAATTTCCTGCACTGGTTTGACGGGCGGGTGGTCAGCGGCGAAGAAAAGATGCGCAAGCCGTTCCCGGAGTTTTACCAGCGCCTGCTGGACCGGTATGGGGTGCATCCATCACAGGCCATCTTTATCGACGACAACCTGCGCAATGTAAAAGGTGCAGAAGCATTGGGTATTCAAAGCATTCACTTCCACAGCCCGGAGCAGCTGGAGAAAGAATTGACGGAATCAGGAATATTTAGTTAGTTTTCCGGCACCAAACATCTCCTTTATGACTGAGCAAACAGAGCCACAGGGTATAAGTCTTGCAGACGAACTGGAATCCTTTGTACAATATGAAGCCGCTACACGGGGCCAGCGTTTTGTAAACTGGCTGATCGATAATTTGTTTATGCGGTTCGTGCTGGCCCAGTTGACCGGACGGCTCGTCGTTTATATACTGCAAGCCTTGTTCCCGGAGTACATTCTCGGGATTAGTTATAGCGACGACCCATGGGACCTGTTGCTGATCTCCTTTGCCATTGGCATCTTCAATTATGTGTTTTACTATACCATCTGCGAAAAAGCTTTTCAGGGCCGCACGGTCGGCAAGGTGATCTCGGGTACGCGAACCATTCGGAATGACGGTGCAGAACTAACTTTCAGGGATGCGCTGTTGCGGTCCGTTTCACGACTTGTTCCCTTTGAGGTTTTCAGCGGCTTCGGCGATCCCTGGCATGATACATGGACAAACACCCGGGTGATCAAAACAAGAAGATAGTCCTACCTGACCGGGAATTTTTCCCTGAACTTTTCCATGTACGTATCGCCAACCGGGATGTAGATGTTCCCGATCACGACCCGCCTGCGCTCGATGCTGCTGACCTTGTCTGCCGCAATGATATAAGATTTGTGCACGCGTACAAAATTGGAGTCCTGCAGCAGGTCTTCAAAGCTTTTCAGGCTTTGCAGGGTCAGTATCTTTCCTGTAGTCGTATGGATGGCTACATAATCGCGAAGGCTTTCGAAATACAGGATGTTCTTCAGGTCTACCCGGATGGCTTTGTATTCCGATTTTACAAAGATGAATTCAGGGGCAGACGATGAGGATGAGGAAGACTGGGGCGGTGCAGGCGCCTGTATTCGTTCCCGCGCTTTGTTCACAGCGGTAATAAACCGCTCCAGCGAAAACGGTTTGAGCAGGTAATCGACTACGTCATGATCGAAGGCCTGGACCGCATATTCTTCGTAGGCCGTGGTGAGGATCACCCTGCATTTGCCGTTCAGGATCTTCATGAACTGGATGCCGGTAAGCTCCGGCATCTGGATGTCAAGGAAAATAAGATCGGCCTGGTTGTTTTGCGCGGCCTGCAGGGCGGCAAACACGTCGCCGGTGGCAAGGATGACGTCCAGGCCAGGAATGCGGGAGGCATAGTCCTGCAGCAGCTTTACGGCCAGGGGTTCATCATCCACGATCACACATCGTATCATCATGCAAATTACAGTTTCAGGATGAGTGTAGCGGCATGCTGCCGGCCATCGGAACCGGTCTGCAGCGTGTGCCGGCCGGGAAAGATGAGCTCCAGCCGCCGCCGCACATTGTCCAGCCCCACGCCGCCGCTTTCGTCTTTGTTGCGGTGGCTGATCTTGTTTTGTACCCTAAACCGGATATCCCCGTCGCCGGCAGCAAGCGTAATCGTCAGCGGGTCGGCGGCATCCCGCAGATCGCCGTGCTTAAAAGCATTTTCCACAAAGGGTATCAGCAGGTAGGGAGGGATCAGGTGGGCGTCGAGGTTGCCTTCTGCGGTAAGCACAATCGCCGGCTCTTCGTGAAACCGCAGCTTTTGCAGCTCCACGAAACTGCTGATATAGTCCCACTCTTTCGCCAGCGGCACGGTTTCTTTTTTTTCATACAGCATGTAGCGCATCATGTCCGACAGGCGCAACATAGCGGCCGGGGCTTTGTCCGATTGCTCGTACACCAGCGAATAGATATTGTTGAGCGTGTTGAACAGGAAATGCGGGTTGATCTGCGAGCGGAGGAATTGCAGTTCGGCCTCCCGGCTTTTTTGCAGCAGCAGGGCTTGTTTTTTCCGATTGCCAACCTGGCTATCGAGCAGGAAGAGAAGGAACCCGAGAAAAATATAAACAATGGCG
>JBEVLT010000454.1:0-8769 GCA_040509055.1 Chitinophagaceae bacterium | reverse complement strand
CAACGATGTGGGCCGCGTGTGGTACAAAGGAGAAAGCAGCCGCAAATGGCATTACGTGGCTGGCGGCGGCTTCTACTACAATCCGTTCAATATCGTGATCGTATCGGCTACCATAGGGTTTTCAACAGAAGAAACAGTGCTCAACTTCTCGCTGGGTACCAAATTCAACTTAACATTCTGAGTTATGAAAAATATTGAAACAGACGTACTTAAACAAGCCGAACAGTATGTGACCGGCCTGTATGAATCGTCCGGCCAGGCCAACCTGGTGTACCATACTATCGATCATACACGCACCGTGGTAGAGCATGTGAATGAGATAGCGGCGCACTACGACCTGTCGGAAAAAGAAGTGGTGATACTGAATATCGCCGCCTGGTTCCATGATACCGGACACCTGTTCGAAAACCCGGCCACGCACGAAGAGAAGAGCGTGGAGCTGGTGCGGGCCTGGCTGGGAGAGCGGGATATGTATACCCACCTGTCGGAGGATATTGCTAAAGTGATCATGGCCACCAGGATAGATGCGCAGCCAGAAAACCTGTCCCAGCAGATCATCAAGGATGCGGACACCTATCACCTTGGCACAAAGGACTTCAAAGAGATGGACAAGCTGATGCGCAAAGAGATGAAGCTGCGCAACCTCAATACGATTGTCATGGACTGGGACAAAAATACGCTGGCGCTGCTGGAGCACCACCGGTTCTATACCGAGTATTGCCAGCAGCACCTGGACCAGCGGAAGCAAAAGAATATGGAGAAGCTCCGGGAGCGGATCGATGCCCTGCACAGCCCCAACAGCAGCCAGACCCTGCTGCCGGAAGAGATGAATGACACGGGTGATAAAAAGAAAGATGCACCGAAGCAAAACGGCTTTATCACCAAGGGCATCCAGACCATGCTGCGGCTTACCTCTGAAAACCACATGCGCCTCAGCGAAATGGCCGACAACAAGGCCAATATCCTGATCAGCGTGAATGCTATTATCATTTCGGTGATCCTGACCGTGCTGATCCGGAAGATAGAAGTGGATACGCACCTGACTATTCCCACCATGATCTTCCTGGCCAGCTCGCTGGGTACGATCGTGCTGGCCATCCTGGCCACCCGGCCCAAGATCACGCAAGGCAACTTTACCCGCGACCAGATACTGAACCGGCAGACCAACCTGTTGTTCTTCGGCAATTTTCACAGCGCCACCCTTGAGGAATACAAATGGGGCATGAGCACCATGATGCGTGATCCGAACTACCTCTACGGATCGCTGGTAGACGATATTTATTACCTGGGCAAAGTACTGGGACGGAAATACAGGCTGGTCAGGATAGCTTATAACGTGTTCATGATCGGCATCATCGCCTCGGCCATTGCGTTTATCCTCGCCATTCTATTGAATGGTCAGTCGCAGGGGCCTACAGTCGTGGAAGGCTCCAGTTCTCCTTTTTAAAATGAACCATGTATCACAACAGGGATATAAGCTGGCTGACATTCAATTACCGGGTATTGCAGGAGGCAGCCGATGTATCGGTACCGCTGATCGAGCGGGTGAAATTTTTATCCATTTTTTCGTCCAACATGGACGAGTTCTTCCGCGTACGCTACCCGCTGATCTCCCTGTACGCCGAGCTGAAGAATAAAACCCTGAAAAAGATCATGCCGCCGCCAGAGGCCGGCCTGGCCGAAAAAGTGCAGCAGATCGTGGGCAGCCAGCTGGAAGAGTTTGGCCGCATTCTCCGGCAGGAGATACTGCCCGGCCTTGCTTCGGAGCAGATCATCCTGTACTACAATAAAAAAATACCGGAACAGTTTGCCGTACAGCTGCGCGAAATATTTTTCTCCCGCATCCTCGCTTTCATTCAGCCGGTTCTGATCCGCGAGTCGGTCATGGAGGCATTTTTCCCGGAAAACAACAAGCTGTACCTGCTGGTGCTGCTGAAAAAGGAAGGCAGCGAAATACTGGATCATGCATTCCTTTGCATTCCTTCTGATAAGCTGCAGCGCTTTTTTACCCTCGATTCCGATGACGGGTTGCAGCATATCGTGTTCATCGATGATATTATCCGTGATAACCTTCCCTGTATTTTTACCGGGTTCACCATTCACGCCAGTTACAGCTTCAAGATCACCCGCGACTCGGAATTGCACCTGGACGAAGAGAATTACCGGCAGGATATACTGGAAGAACTGGAAAAGAAGCTGGAAAAGCGGGATCACGGGGCGCCAACCCGGTTCCTGTACGAAGAGGGCATGCCGACCAGTGTGCAAAAATTCATGGCCGCCTCGCTGGGACTGAAACATCAGCATCTGTATGCCGGGGGCCGCTATCATAATCTCAGCGACCTGGCCAGGCTGCCGGTAGACAGGAAAGAACTGCATTACCCGCCGCTGAAACAACTGAAACCGGTGCAGCTGGATGACTGTGGAGATATTTTTGACCGGATCGGCAAAAAAGATATCCTCCTGCATTTTCCCTACGACAGCTACAACCCGGTGCTCACATTTTTCAACCAGGCCGCCATCGACCCGGATGTACAATCCATCCGCGTGACGCTGTACCGCATCGCCGCCGACTCGCATATTGCCAACGCCCTGATCAGTGCCGCAAAGAACAACAAGGAGGTGACGGTATTCGTGGAGCTGAAAGCAAGGTTTGACGAAGCCAACAATATCCGGTGGAGCAAGGAGATGAAAAAAGCCGGCGTGCGGATCATTTACAGCATTCCAGGTATAAAGGTGCATTCCAAGATCGCCCTGGTAAAGCGGAAGACGGCAGCAGGTTCGCGGAGCTATGCTTTTATCGGCACCGGCAACTTCAATGAAACCACGGCCCGGTTCTATACCGATCATGCCCTGTTCACTGCCGATGAAGAAGTGACGGGCGACCTGCAAAAGCTATTTGAGCTGCTGCGTACACGCAGCAAACCTGAGAAAAAGTCGGAAAAGGAATTTCATACCATCCTGGTGTCGCAGTTCAACATGATCAGCGTGTTTGAGCGGGCGATCCGGGAGCAGATCGAAAGAAAGCAAAAGAACCTCCCGGCATCCATCAGCATCAAGCTGAACAACCTGGAAGATATACCCATGATCGACCTGCTGTACAAAGCCGGCCAGGCCGGCGTGCCCGTCAGGCTGATCGTACGCAGCATCTGCTGCCTGAGAGCGGGAGAAAAGGATTGGAGCGAAAACATTGCGGTCAGGCGGATTGTGGACAGGTTTTTGGAACATAGCAGGGTATTCATCTTTGGTGAAGGAGAGGAGCGCAACGTGTACATGGGCTCGGCCGACTGGATGACCCGCAACCTGCACCACCGCATCGAGGTATGCGTGCCGGTAAAGGATCCTGAACTCGCCGGCGAACTAAGCGATTATTTCAACATCCAGTGGAAGGAAGGGGACGAGCCGGTGCAAAACGATCCTCCTGTGACGGATGCATCTTTACCAGCAAAATCAACCTATTGTTCGCAGCAGGAAATATATACTTACTTAAAAGGCCGCCGATGAAGGCAATTCATAAGATAATGAACCATTTATCGTTTATTGCCTTATACCGCCTGAGGTGGATCGCCCTGATCTCCGTTTCGTGGACGGTGACCGGGTTGTTGCTGTATTACCGCGCCTTTGTGTTGGGAGCGGGTCACGACTTTCCTTACAGCGAGAACACCGTTGCAGCCTACCTGCTGCGGGCCGTTATCCTGTTTTGTTTCAGCGCCTTTATGGCCTACCTGCTGCTGACGGAGCTGAGGTTTCGGTTCAGGAATTATGCCCTGCTGTCGGGATGGGCGTTGAAGACGCTGCTGCTGCTCCTGGTTGCCTGCCTGGCGATTGCAGCCGTTTTTATAGCACACTTTGTCATCATTCGTGATTATTCGTTTGCAGGGGCTTTCACCGAACTGCGGTATTATCTTACGCATACCGTTTTTTTTCCTGACAGTCTTGTTTCCTGGCTGGTTATTATCCTCGTCACCCAGGTGGTGGCGGAGGTGGACCGGAAATACTCGCCGGGCGTGCTCTGGGGCATCCTGACCGGCAAATACATGCGCCCGCGCACGGAGAAGCGCATCATTATGTTCCTGGACCTGAAGGACTCCACACCCATCGCAGAGCAGCTGGGTCATGTCCGGTACTTTTCCTTTATCAAAGACTTTATCTATTACGTTTCCAGTGCCATACTGGAAAACGACGGGCATATTTACCAGTACGTGGGCGATGAAGTGGTGGTGACCTGGAAATACCGGAAACGAAATATCCTGAAGGCGGTGAATACGGTGATCCTGGCCCGCAGTATCCTGCAGCGCGTATCTGATTATTTCAGGCGCCGCTACGGCATGGCTCCGGAATTTCGGGTGGGGCTGCATATCGGCGAGGTGACGATGGGTGAGATCGGTGTGATGAAAAAAGATATTGCCATCAGCGGGGAAGCCATGAACATCACGGCACGCATCCGCACCGCCTGCGGCGAGCTGAACCAGAAGTTCGTCGTATCGCAGGCTTTTTTCGAGAGCAATGTGCTCAAATCCTGGCAGGGTGAGAACCTGGGAGAGATCGACCTGAAGGGGGTAGAAGAACCGGTTAAACTGTATGCATTAAAAATATAACGCCACCAAGGTGGTCAAACTTTATGAAACGAACCTGGCTGTCTATTAATCGGTATACATATGTTCTGCCGGCTTTGTGCCTGGCACTGGCGGAACCTGCGGCCGCACAAACTGTTGTGGCAAAAGATACGGCCGTACCCATCGTAACGATGGTGGTACCCGGCAAAGAATACGGCCGGAGCGGCTACCACAATTTTTTCTGGGGCCGGCACTATCGCCGGGAATGGACTACTCCCGTGCATGTCAATAATTTTTACCTCGATACGGCGGCGGGCGGGCTGGTACCTTACCAGGAAGGCGGCGGACGGCAAACAAAAACCCTGCGGCTGCGCGCCCGCAGTGGAAGCGAGTATGTGTTGCGAAGCGTGAACAAGGACTTCGGCAAGGCATTGCCGGAGCATATGCGCGGTACTTTTATCAGCCGTATTGCCAAAGATCAGGTATCCATTGGCCACCCGTTTGCGGCCGTTACTATCGTGCCGATGATCGAGGCGGCCGGTATTTATCATACCAACCCTGTGATCGTCTACGTGCCGGTGCAGGATGCGCTCGGTGCGTACAACAAGGAATATGGCAACCAGCTATACCTGTTTGAAGAGCGGCCCGATGACAACGAAAGCGCTGCCGCCAGCTTCGGGTATGCGACCAATGTGATCGGCAGCGAAAAATTGCTGGAGCATGTGTACAACGATAATGATAACCGGGTGGACCAGGTGGCCTTTGTGCGGGCCCGCCTTTTCGATATGTTTATCGGCGACTGGGGCCGGCATCCCGACAACTGGCGCTGGGCAAAGTTTGAAGACGGCAAACAGAATATTTACCAGCCTATACCGCGCGACCGTGACCAGGCCTATTCGATATTTGACGGGTTTTATCCCTCTCTGGCCGGCAAGTTTTATAAATCTTTCCAGGGGTTTCATCCTACCATCAAAAAAGTCGGTGACTGGAATGCGCCGGGCCGGCCGCTGGACCGGTTGTTCCTGACCGGGCTGGAAAGAGATGTATGGATAAGCCAGGCTACGGAACTGCAGCAGGTGCTGACCGACTCACTGATCGCCTCCAGCATCCGCCTGATGCCGGAGGTGCAGTTTGCCATTTCCGGCAACGGGATCATTGAAAAATTAAAGTCGAGAAGGGATCACCTGGTGAAGTACGCCAATGACTATTATGAATACCTGGCAAAATATACCGATCTGGCCGGGTCGCAGGACCGTGAACTTTTCAGCATCGAACGAATGAGCGATGGGGCGACCGCGGTATCCATTCATAAGATCACCAAAGAAGGGTCGGTAAAACAACCGCCGTTTTACAGCCGCCGGTTTTTGGATAAAGAAACAAAAGAGATACGTATCTATAGCCTCGGGGGCAGCGACCGGGTGGAAGTAAAAGGTGTGCCGGGAAGCCGTATCCGCATCCGCGTGATCGATCCGGATGCTACGGATACGATCGCATTTGTATCTCAGTATTATCATCCGCACCGGGAGGAGCGTGATAAGCGTCTTCACCGAAACGTAAAAATATACACAGGCCGGAAATATGAATACGATACAGCACATGAAAAGAAGTTCGATCTGTCGATCCGCCCGATCATCACGGCCACGCGTTATAAAGTATTTGACCGCGATCCCATCAAATTATTTCCCCGTACAGGCCTGAAATTACTGGCCGGGATCACGTACAACATGCAGCCCTGGCGCAAGGCCGACTACGAGATCACGCATCATGTCAGTGTGAACTATGGTTTTGTCCGCAGCTCATTCAATACAGGCTATGTAGGCCGGTTCGGCCGGTTGCTGGGCCGCTGGGACCTGTTGCTGAAGGCCAGGCTGGATGCTCCGGCCGTCGAGAACTTTTTCGGCATCGGCAACAATACAGCGTATGCCGTACAGACACGCAACTACTACCGCACGTTCAGCACCCGTGTATATGGCAGCATCGGCGTGGATCGTAATTTCGATAAATACCATCATGCCGAAGCCTTTGTATTTTACCAGTCGGTAAAAGTGAAGCCGGAAAGCGATCATTATATTTCGCAGCCCGGTGCTGTGGATCCATCCGTTTTCAATCAAAAGCATTTTGCGGGTATAGAAAGCGGCTACGCCTTCCTGAAAGCGGATAACCCGCTTTATCCGACCAGTGGTGTTGGGTTCAACCTCGGTGCGGCCTATATCCGGAACCTGCAGGATGCAGACCGCGATTTTGTAAAAATGCTGGCCAGCGCGGCCGTATATGTCCCGCTGAGCAAACAGTTCAGCCTGGCGGTCAGGGCCGGGGGCGGCACGATTTCAGGCATTGCCGATTATTATTACCTGAATACGCTGGGTGGAGGCGGTACCGGGGAGATGCGCGGTTATGACCGGGAGCGTTTTTACGGCAAGCATACCTTTCACCTGAACAATGACCTGCGCTGGCTTTTCAATACGCGCAATTTCCTGTTCAATGGTAAAGCAGGTTTACTTGGCTTTTATGATATCGGCCGGGTATGGCAGCCGGGCGAATCATCCACGCTGTGGCACGACAGCTATGGTGTTGGGGTAGTATTGATCCCCTTCAACCGCTACGTGCTGAGCGCCACCTACGGTATTTCCACAGAAGACAAATACGTACACTTCAAGGCAGGATTCTTTTTCTGACCGGTTCTATTGGTTAAGAAAAAGAATCACGCAGACCTGCCTGCGATGCTTATCCTGTTATTCCTTCCTTCTAAAGGCTCCTTGCCTGCCGTAGGAGGGAATGATTATTTTGCCAAATTGCCGCATTGGAGCATCTTTGAAAGATGAGCAAGTTTATTGGTATCCTGTTCTTCCTGTCTGTGGCTTATCACGTAAACAGCCAATCCCTCAACGAAAAAGAAGACAGGCTGCTGGACAGCATGACCACGGCTGTTACCCCGAACAGCTATCCCGGTATTCATAGTATTTTGATTGCCAAAGACGGGAAACTGATTTATGAGCAGTACTTCAACGGGTGGAACAAAGATTCGCTGCAAGATTCCCGTTCGGCCTTTAAATCCATTACCAGTCTTCTGACCGGCATTGCCGTCGACCAGGGGCTTATAAAGAACGTCAACCAGAAAGTATATTCTTTCTTTCCTGAGGTCAGCGACTTTTCAGGCAATCATGCGTGGAAAAAGGACATGACGATCGAGCATCTTCTGCGAATGGAATCGGGGTTCGACTGCGAGGAGTTTAACGACGGAAAGGATTGCGAAACCGATATGATGGCATCAACCGACTGGGTCAGGTTTTCCCTTGATCTTGCCATGAAAAACAAGCCGGGTACGGTTTGGGCCTACACTTCGAGCGACCCGATGATCCTGAGCGGGATCATAAGCCGGGTTGCAAAAATGTCTGTAATGGACTTCGCAAAACAATACCTGTTCGACCCGATGGGGATCAAACAGTACCGGTGGACAGTAGATCCCAGCGGGTACGGAATGACCGCCGGTTCATTTTATATCCTGCCTGCCGATCTGCTGAAAATAGGGCAAATGATACTTCAAAAAGGCATGTGGAATGGTCGCAGGATCGTATCGGCAGCCTGGCTCGAAAAATCTACCGCCACTCCTGTTCCTATACCGGATTTCTCGTTTTTGAAGTTCAGCAGGTCTGCGGTTGCCATTCCGCAGCCTACTTATTATGGCTATTACTGGTACAAAGAAGAGATCAGGACAAATATCTTCAGCGAAAATGTGCTCTTTGCATCGGGAAACGGCGGTCAATACCTTATGGTGATAGAACGCCTGGGCATCGTTGTCGTTTTCACCCAGGGAAATTACAACTCCTGGAAAGCCAAAAAAGCCTTTGACCTGCTGGCAAGATTTATTATCCCTGCTTTCGAAAAGTGAACCGATCAGGACTAACCGGAAGTACGTAACCCGGCAAGACCTCATCTCCGGGATCGGGGGATACAATAGAGCTAAACGAAGTGCGAACCCTATTCTATAGCACCCTGCGGTCCAGATTCTTATCGGCAAGGGCAATAAAAAAAACTGCTGAATAAATCAGCAGTTTTCGTCAGGATCTTGAGAGTTGTGGGGTATTGCCTGATCAGTCTTTTTTTACTTTCTTCTCGCCGGTTTCGCCGTCGATCTTGATCTTTTTATCTCCGTCCTTGATGGTGATATCGCCATCCTTTTCTACTTCTTTCTTGTAGTCGCCGCTTTTGATCTTGT
>JBEVLT010000453.1:0-3114 GCA_040509055.1 Chitinophagaceae bacterium | reverse complement strand
GGGCTGTTTTTTGCCCGCAGTTCCCTGATCTTTTTACTGGCCGGTATTTTTTATGGTTCGTCTGCATGGGGCCGGCAATCACCTGTTTATTCCCTGCGGGTACAAAAGGGTTCGCTGGAGACCGCGATCGGGCAATTGCGCCAGGCCACAGGAGCGGTGATCGCTTACAATAAAGCGGACATTTCCACGCTGCAGGTATCCGCCGCCACCTATACCGATCTTACTGCAGAGCAATTGCTGAAGAAGCTGGTCACCGGCCTGCCGCTGACCGTACAAAAAGAGGGCAGTACGTATGTGCTGCTGAAAAACACGCTGCCGGCCAGGGAACCGAAAAAGGACCCGGGCCGGGTGACGGGAAAGATCATCGACGAAGAAACAGGCGACCCGGTGACGGGAGCTACAATACTGATCGGTGGCAAAGGAGTGGTCACGGATACAGACGGTTCATTCAATATTTCTTTGCCCGGGGGCAGCTATGAAGCGGAGATCAGTTTTGTAGGTTATGGCAGGAAAATGGTCACAGGCATTGAAGTGAAAGAGGGTAGCAGCTTTGAGCTGAATGTTACCCTGAAGAGAGAAAAGGGCCAGCTGGCAGGAGTGGTGGTGAAAAGCACTGCCAGGAAAGAAAGCGTAGCCTCGCTGTATGTGCGCCAGAAGAACAATGCAGCCGTGAGCGATGGCATCAGCGCCGAGCAGATCAGGCTTACGCCTGACAAGAATATCGGGGAAGTGCTCAAGCGGATAAACGGGCTGTCTACCATCGATAACAAGTATGTGGTCGTGCGCGGGCTGAGCGAGCGGTATAACCAGGCGGTATTGAATGGCCAGGTGATGCCCAGCACCGAGCTGAACCGCAAGAATTTCAGCTTTGACCTGATCCCTGCCAATATGGTAGAGAACGTAACGGTGATAAAAACGCTGACGCCGGACAGGAGCGCGGAATTTGGCGGCGGCCTGGTGGAAGTAAATACTCTCGATATTCCCGCTTCCGATTTCATCAACATCTCCGCCGGCAGCAGCGTCAACTCCAATACTACGAATAAGAAATTTCTCCATCTTCAATTGGGAGGAAGCGAGTATCTCGGAAAAGCCGGATCGCACAGGGATCTCCTGGGCAAGCTGGACTGGACCAATACAAGGGATGTCGTCACCACCTATAACGACCGTGGCAAGGACCCCCGCCAGTTCAGCAACAACTGGGGATTGTATGAAATGAATGCCCAGCCTTCCCAGAACTACCAGCTCGCTGCCGGCAAGACCATCCAGCTCTCTGCGCGCAATCAACTGGGGCTGATGCTATCGGTAACCTACCGCAATACACTGGCTACGCAGGATGTGGCGATGACAAGGGACGGTTTTACCGGTGGTTCTCCTGACAAATCGGAGCGTGGTTTCAAAGGGAAACGATATGGGTTTACGACCAACCTCGGCGGCATGTTCGGCGCAGGCTTTCGCAATGAGAAGCTGCGTGTTTCCTACCAGGGCCTATACCTGCGGTTATATGACCAGCAGCTGGTCCTGGGCAAGGGATACCACGAAGATCCTCCGGCCTACCTGTTGGGCTACTATGACCTGACCACGCAAACAGACCTTTCGCAGCACCAGGTGAACGGTGAATACACCATTGGTAAAAAAGGTGTGAAACTGAAATGGATAGGCGCTTACACCCTGCTGGACCGTAACAGGCCGGACAACCACCAGTTCAAGGCTGCTATCATCGAAAGCGGGTACCTCAAAACAAATGACATGAACATCGCCTATCCTTTCAGCAGCGGCATTACTGCAGGCGCCCTGCGCTGGTGGAACCGTGCCCTGGAAAAAAATTACAACTGGGATGTTGCCGTGTCTGTCCCGTTCAGGCTGGAGCGGGGATGGTTCCAATCGGATCATACGTTCAAAGCGGGGTATGCCGGGTGGTCGAAGGATAGGTTGTTTTATGTAATGAATATTGCTTCAAAGGATTACAATACGGCAGATTATCCCACTATCTCACAGGCATTCAGTCCTGAAAGAGCAGGCCAGATACTCGTGAGCCAGTTTGCCGACGATTTTAATAAAACAGCCAACCTGCATGCACTATACGGCATGCTCGACAGCAAATTCGGCAAGCGGGTCAGGCTGGTATGGGGTGCAAGGGCGGAATATTACAATCTCAATAGTATAAATGTATTGCTGGATTCACTGTACAGCGATTTTGGCACAACGCTGGACTATAGCGACCTGAAGAACAAAGAACCCAACTGGCGTTTTTTCCCTTCTGCCAACCTCACCTACAGCCTGACGCCGAAAATGAACCTGCGCGTGGCGTATGCAGAGAGCATCGTGCGCCCGGACCTGCGCGAGCTTTCTTACTTCAGTGAATATGATTTTGAGCTGGGTGGCGCTTACGGCAGCAACCTGGTAAGGTCAACGCTGGTCAGGCACCTGGATTTCCGGTATGAATATTATCCCGGACCCGGCGAGGTGCTTTCCCTGTCCGTTTTCAGGAAGCACTTCCGGTACCCGATGGAGATTTACAAGGAAGGTGATAACAGAAGCTACAAGCTGAAAAACAACGCCAGCGCTACCAACCTGGGGCTTGAAATAGAAGTACGTAAAACGCTGGCCTTTACCAAAGTGCCGGTGATCCGGAACATTACATTGTACGGCAACTTTACTGCGCTGGATGGAAGGGTGAGGGAAAACTTTTCTACCACCGTGACAAATGCTGAACGCACCAGGGTTTACACGATAGATTCGGCAGGCAGAGAAGAAAAACGTCCGCAGACAGGGGCCAGCAACTATATGGTGAATGCAGGTATCTACTATGAAACGAAGCCGTTTTCACTCAACCTGGCCTACAACTATATTACGAACAGGACGTTTCGTCCCTCTGACCAATACCAGGAATCGTTGTTCGAAAGACCGGTACAGTCGCTGGACGGCCAGGTATCTTTCCGTTTCCTGAAGCAGAAAGCGGAGGTAAGGGTAAGCATCAGCAATTTGCTGAACAGCTATAGCCTTGTATACCGTAATTTTTATAAAGATCCCGCTATAACGGGCGGTAAAAAAGATCCCTCTGTCAAAGACCTGCTCTATCAGAAAGAGCTGGACCTGATCGATTATGAAGCAAGG
>JBEVLT010000452.1:0-7358 GCA_040509055.1 Chitinophagaceae bacterium | reverse complement strand
ATACCTGTTGCAGGAGAAAATAACTGAAGAAAATTTTAAGAACAGGCCACGGATCGGATTTAAATAATAGTTTATGAAGCTGATCAGAAAATATTATTACGGCGATATCCCGGAAGATAAAACCGGAGCATCGGTACCGGAGATCAAACAGACCAAAAGCGACTGGCCGCTGTGGGAAGTCTTTATCCGCAGCAAACAGGGGCTTGACCACAAGCATGCCGGCAGCCTGCATGCTGCCGATGCGCAAATGGCCATCGAAAACGCACGGGATGTTTACACCCGCCGCATGGAAGGGGTGAGCATCTGGGTGGTAGAGTCGAAGTATATTCATGCTTCCAATCCCGGCGATGCCGCCAGCTTCTATGAGCCCGCCAATGACAAGGTATACCGCCATCCCACGTTTTATGAACTGCCGGACGAAGTAAATCATATGTAACACCCGGTGAGCATTGATCCGATAGCTATCGGATTTGATTGTTGACCATTGAATATTTCGCACTTGAAACAACCGCTGATCGATTATACGCTCCATTTAGCCGATACCACGCTCATCCTTGCCCAGTGCAATGCAGAATGGTGCGGCCATGGTCCCATCCTGGAACAGGATATTGCCATTACCAATATTTCGCTGGACCTGCTGGGCCAGGCCAGGAGCTTTTACCAGTATGCGGCGACATTGAGAGCAGATGGCTCTACCGAAGACTCGCTGGCCTACCTGCGCACAGAACGGGAGTTTAAAAACTGCCTGCTGGCAGAGCAACCCAATGGCGACTGGGGACAAACCGTGCTCCGCCAGTTTTTTTTCAGCGCTTACCAGCACATCCTGTACCGGCAGCTGCAAACAGGCCATCCGGGTGATAGCCAGTTAGCCGCTATTGCAGCCAAGGCACTGAAAGAAGTGACCTATCACCTGCGCTGGAGCAGCGAATGGGTGATCCGCCTCGGGGATGGGACGGACGAAAGCCGTCACCGTATGCTGCATGCCATCAGCGAACTATGGATGTACACCGGCGAACTGTTTGAACCGGCCTCATTTGAAGCCGCTATCGGCATCGGCACAAGCGGCATGAAAGAGGAATGGACGCGGAAGGTAGAAGAAGTATTTGACGAAGCAGGATTGCCGGTGCCGGAAAAAACATTTATGCAAAAGGGCGGCAAGGAAGGCTTGCATACGGAACACCTGGGCTATATCCTGGCCGAACTGCAGCACCTGCAGCGAACCTATCCCGGTGCTGAATGGTAACCATGCATACCGGAACCGATATATCAACCCATCGCATATGGTCCTTGCTGGCAGAAGTAATGGACCCGGAAGTGCCCGTACTTTCCATAACCGATCTGGGTATTGTAAGAGACGTTCGCCTGCATAACGATGAAACAGAGATCGTCATCACTCCCACCTACTCAGGCTGCCCGGCCATGGATGCCATCAGCATGAACATACGCATGGTCTTGCTGGCCGCAGGGTATAAAAATATCCGGGTATCGCAGGTGCTTTCTCCTGCCTGGACTACCGACTGGATGACCGGGCAGGGCAGGCAGAAGCTGAAGGAATATGGCATTGCCCCTCCCAATGCCCGCCAGCAGGTTTGTCATCCTGATCTTTTTGCCGCGGAAGAAGCAGTACAATGCCCGCACTGTCATTCATATCACACGCACCGCATCAGCGAGTTTGGCTCCACGGCCTGCAAAGCGCTCTACCAGTGCGATGATTGCCGGGAGCCGTTTGATTATTTCAAATGCCACTGACCTGCCGGCACAGGCAAGCCGGAATAACTATCTTCGTCAGACAAATAGTTTTGCATGTCTTCCATACTGTTTGAAATACAAAACGGCACCGGGTTCATTACCCTGAACCGGCCGGAAAAGCTCAATTCGTTCAACCGCGAAATGGCCCTGCTGATGCAGGAAAAGCTTGAAGCCTGCAAGGCCCCGGAGGTCCGGTGCGTGTATATCACCGGGGCAGGCAAGGGTTTCAGCGCCGGCCAGGACCTGGCCGAAGTAGCCGATCCCAACGGACCCGGTATGGCCCGGATCCTTTCCGAGCATTACAATCCCATCGTAACCGCTATCCGCAAGCTGGAAAAGCCCGTGGTAGCAGCCGTTAACGGGGTGGCAGCCGGGGCCGGGGCCAATATTGCGTTGTGTTGCGATATCGTAGTGGCAAGCCAATCGGCCTCCTTTATCCAGGCCTTTTCCAAAATCGGGTTGATCCCCGACAGTGGCGGCACCTATACACTACCCCGGCTGATCGGCTGGCAGAAAGCCAGCGCCGTGATGATGCTTGGCGACAAAGTAGCGGCGGCCGATGCCGAAAGATGGGGCATGATCTATAAGGTTTTTGCAGATGAACTGTTTGCAGAAGAGTCAAAAAAGATCGCGGCCACTCTTTCACAGATGCCCACACGCGGGCTGGCCTATACCAAACAGGTGCTAAGCCTCTCGCTGACCAGTGCATTTGCCGATCAATTGCACGACGAAGACGTGTACCAGCAACGGGCCGCGCAAACAAAAGATTATGCAGAGGGCGTACAGGCCTTTTTGGAAAAAAGACCGCCGGTTTTCAGGGGCGAATAATCATTCCGGCACCCAATTAGTATCGTATGACAGATGACAGGAACAAGACAGCAGATGCCGTAGCAGATCACATTCTCGGGCACGATCTTTTTTCCCGGTGGCTCGGCATAGAAGTGCTGCAAATAAGCGAAGGCTACAGTAAGCTCACCATGACGGTTCGGGATGAAATGATCAGTGGCCTGGGCATTGTACACGGCGGTATCGCCTTTTCGCTTGCCGACAGCGCTTTTGCCTTTGCCTGCAACAGCCGCAATAATCTTTCCGTAGCACTGGATACCGCCATCAATTTTATAAAACCCGTACATCCCGGCGATACACTGACCGCGGAGGCCAAAGAGATACACAACGGACGATCCACCGGCCTCTACCATATCTCCATTACCAACCAGCATGAGCATACGGTCGCCTTGTTCAAGGGTACCTGCTACCGCACCGGAAAAAAACTGGTTGCCGGTAAATAATCCTCATTTATGATCTACCAGTTCAACGAATATATCCCGGTCGTACATCCCTCTTCCTTCGTTCATCCGCAGGCGGCAGTAACCGGCCATGTCATCATCGGGCAAAATTGCTATATCGGTCCCGGGGCGGCCCTGCGCGGCGACTGGGGACAGATCGTGATCGAAGACGGGTGCAACGTGCAGGAAAACTGTACGATCCATATGTTCCCGGGCGTCACGGTGCTGCTGAAAGCCGGGGCACATATCGGCCACGGGGCTATCATCCATGGCGCCACCATCGGGCAAAACTGCCTGGTGGGCATGAATGCCGTGGTGATGGACAATGTGGAGCTGGGTGATGAATGCATCGTAGGCGCACTGACCCTGATCCGCGAAGGCGAAAAAATACCGCCACGCAGCGTGGTAGCGGGAAACCCGGGACGGATCGTGAAACAGGTAAGCGATGAAATGATCGGCTGGAAAACAGCCGGCACCCGGCTGTACCAGGCCCTGCCCGGAGAAATGATGCAGCAATGGAAGGCTTGCGAACCGTTGACCGCCATACCGGAAAACCAGCCTGTACAGCAAAAGACCTATCACCCCCTTAAACAGCAGGACCTTTAATCAAAAAAATATTCCCTTGTACAAAGAATAGTCGTAACTTTTATCGGCTGCAGTTCTTTTCTTTATCCTTCAAACCTGTGTTTATGAAAAAAAGTTTACTTTTTTGTGCCACCTTTCTTGTCACCACCTTCGCTCTTTACAGCCAAACAGACCGTTTCGCCTATGTCATTACCGATGTGATACCCGAAGGGGGTAACTGGTATTCTTTACGAAAAATAGACCTGCGCAGCAACGCCTACAGCGACATTCTGCTGAACGGCAGCGATGCGGCAGCAACAGCCTACGATGCCACCACCAGGGCACAACTGGCTGCTCCCTACAGGGATGAGCGTTTCGGTACGGCTGCCAATGCAGCATTCAGCACCGGCGTGGCAGCCATTGCTTACGACCGGAAGAACAACCGGCTTTACTACACACCCATGCTCATCGACCAGTTGCGCTATATCGATCTGAAAACGATGAAAGTATATTTTGCCGGCAGCACATCCGATGCGCTGAAGGTAAAAGCGGCTGACCAGAGCAATATCATCACCCGTATGACATTTGCCTCGGATGGCAACGGGTATGCCCTGACCAATGATGGCAATCACCTGGTCCGTTTCACCACCGGCAAAACCCCGGACGTAACAGACCTGGGCACCCTTGTGGATGATCCTGCTAATAAAAGCACATCCATTCATAATTCCTGCAGCAGCTTTGGCGGAGATATGATTGCCGATGACGACGGCAACCTGTATGTTTTTTCCGCCCGCAACCATGTTTTCAGGATCAATATCGACACCAAAGTGTCCACTTATCTCGGCACGGTATCAGGGCTGCCGCAAAGCTTCAGCACCAACGGCGCTGCCGTAACCGCCGACAACCGGATTATCGTCGCCAGCGCTGCAGCCGGCGGCATGCTTTACGCCATCGATTATAAAACATGGTCGGCGACGGCCATCGACGGCAACAGACCCTGGCGCAGTGCCGACCTGGCCAACAGCAACCTGCTTGTTACCCGCATGCCGGTGGTCGTTCCGCCCCTGCTGTCCTCGCCGGAAGAAACCCCTGACAGCAAAATACAGCTATACCCGAACCCTGTTGTGAACAAGCAGTTCACCGTTCAGTTCAGCGGACTGGATGGCAACTATACGCTGCAGGTGACGGATGTGCTGGGCCGGGAAACAACGCGCAGCATTATCAACATCAACGGCAAGGGACAAACCGAAACCATTCACCTGCCACTGACCACGAAGGCCGGGGTATACGTGGTGAAAATAGTCGACCGGAATACAGAGGTAGTATTTACACGCAAAATAGTCGTTCCGTAAAGCGATGCTTCACTGAACGGTGCATGCCGGCCCCGTAAGGCCGGCATTTATCTTTTTACCGGTCGTCCCGCCAGACCAGGCGTACGTGTTTGGCCTTTTGGTTAAAATCCGGGCATTTGCCATCGCCGCGGCCGCTAAAGCCGCCAAAGGGGGAGCAAACTACGGTGCAGTTTTCATCGTAGAGCACATGATACTGGTCACAGCAATTGGCGGAAAAAAGAAAAACGCGCCGGCCATCGTACTGGTATTCGTTTACCTCGCCGGCCGGGTTCCATTTGGGTTCGGCTTTGATCTGTTCTATTTTCCGTTCGATGCAGGCCGGGGTATCGCTGCTGATCCGGTTGCAGGTGGCCCCGGTGAGCAACGAAACGGCAAAGGCGAAGAGAAGATATTTCATGAGATGAATTTAGCTGATAGCAATGGTATATTTGCAGCGACGCAAAAAACAGACCAGTTGGAAAAAAGCAATTTTGTAGACCAGATCCGCATTTTTTGCCGCAGCGGCCATGGCGGCCCCGGCAACAAGCATTTTATGCGGAATAAATTTACCGCACTCGGTGGCCCCGATGGCGGCGATGGCGGCCGCGGCGCACACATCATCCTGCGCGGCAACAGCCATCTCTGGACCCTGCTGCATCTGCGCTATTTCAAAAACGTGCTGGCAGAAGACGGCGAAGGCGGCGGCAGTAACAATAAAACAGGACGGTTTGGCAAAGATGTGATCATCGAAGTGCCGCTGGGCACGCTGGCCATAGACGAAGAGACCGGCCGGCAGGAAGCCGAAATACTCGAAGACGGCCAGGAGATCATCTGGATTCCGGGCGGAAAAGGCGGGCTGGGCAACAGCCATTTTGCCACCCCCACCAACCAGGCGCCTGAATATGCACAACCCGGCCTGCCCGGGCAGGAAGGATGGAAGGTGCTGGAACTGAAAGTACTGGCCGATGTGGGCCTGGTCGGTTTTCCCAATGCAGGCAAATCCACCCTGCTATCGGTACTCACGGCCGCCAAACCCAAAGTGGCGGATTATGCGTTTACCACCCTGACCCCCAACCTGGGCATGGTAGAATACCGGGATGGAAGAAGCTTTTGCATCGCCGATCTGCCCGGCATCATCGAAGGAGCGGCCGAAGGAAAGGGGCTGGGCCACCGGTTCCTGCGGCATATCGAGCGCAACTCCATCCTGCTGTTCCTCATCCCGGCCGACAGCGCCGATCACAAAAAGGAATTCGACATCCTGGTCAGCGAACTGGAACAATATAATCCCGAACTCCTGCACAAACAGTTCGTGATCGCCATCAGCAAGAGCGATATGCTGGATGAAGAGCTGACTGAAGCCATCCGCAAAGAACTACCGCCGGACATCCCTTATCTTTTCATATCTTCCGTTACCGGCAAGGGAATTATGGAGCTCAAAGACCTGTTGTGGAAGGTACTGAACACACCGGCTTCGTAATTTTATACCCCTTTCGGAGTATTGGCCGTTTCTGCAGTCTTTGATACATTTGTTTGGTACAAAATCTTAATATGAAGAAAATATCTGCCCTTCTTTTGATGGCCGCGCTGTCTGCTATGACCGTCCAGGCCCAGCTGGAAAAGAAACAACTCAAGCAAACCCTGACCCTGAAGATGCCCGGCGAAAGCGGTTCCAACGGCGCTGCCGTAGCGTGGCACCCGGTGCTGAAAAAATATTATGCCTCCATGGCAGGGAATGCCTCCTTTCCCATGGGTGTATTCGACCTGGCAGGAAGACTGCAAAGCGATGAGGAACTGGAAGCCCTGTTCGACATCCGCGGGCTCTGGTACAACTCTGATACAAAAACCCTCCAGATGAACGGCTACAATGATTTTGGCTGGGCGGAGTATGAACTGGACAAAAAAGGCTTCCCAGAAGACGTAACGGTGTTGCGCGAGGGCATGAACCAGCCCAATGCGCAGGCCGCCGGCGCTTACAATGCCCGGGCCGGGAAAATCTATTTCTTCAATTCCGACGAGGGTAATATAGAGATATACGACCTGGCCACGAGCAGCTACGAAGACGCCATCGACCTCACCCTGGGTCGTGCGGCAGGCAAGAGCGGAGACAACAGTGATGTGCTCGACGAGTACAACAGCTCCACTGTTATCTATACAGGTCTGCCCAAGGCCGAGATCGGGTTGTTCAACCATGAGGACCAGGTCATCGAACTGTATGATATCAAAACCGGTTACCTGACACGCAAATTCACGCTGCCGGCAGACGCCCCAGCACCGGAAATGCTAAACTTTGCCTATGCCAACGGCATTTACTGGCTATTTGACAAAACGGAAAGGACCTGGAAAGGCTACAAGTAAAAAAATGATAGTCAGCCGGTTACAAAAATCCGGTTGATGAATCAGCCTGGCCGGGCAACCGTTCATCGTTTTT
>JBEVLT010000451.1:0-5586 GCA_040509055.1 Chitinophagaceae bacterium | reverse complement strand
AAAGAGTTCTTTCCGTAAGGGACCTTACTTTTTTCGGTATCGCAGCCATCATCGGCGCCGGAAGTTTCAGCAGTTTGGGCGATGCCGTGTTCAGGGGCGGGCCCGGCGTGGTCATCCTTTTTATCATCACGGGCATTGCCTGTGCGTTCACCGCTTTTTGTTATTCTGAATTTGCCAGCCGCATTCCCGTGGCGGGCAGTGCTTATACTTATTCTTATGCCAGCTTCGGAGAGCTCTTTGCCTGGATCATCGGGTGGGCGCTGATCATGGAGTATTCCATTGGCAATATCTATGTGTCCTTTAGCTGGAGCGATTATTTCACGTCCTTCCTGAACAAGATGGGCCTGCATATACCCGAATACCTGAGTTGCAGCTACCGCGAAGCGCACAAGGCGGTTATCGAAGGGTCTGCCAACCAGGAGCTCATCAATGCATGGCAGACGGCGCCGGTTGTCGGCGGCCTGCGCCTGATCGCCGACCTGCCGGCCCTGGTCATCAACATGCTGATCACTTACCTGGTGTACAGGGGTATCAAAGAAAGCCGCAACTTCAGCAATGCCATGGTGGTGCTCAAGCTGGCCATCGTAGCATTGGTGATCATCGTAGGCGGTGGGCTGATCTTTTCAAACGGGCTGTCGTTTAACTGGATGCCGGCAGACGACGCCGGTGTAAAATCGTTTATGCCAAACGGGTTTGGCGGCGTGATGACCGCGGTGAGCGGTGTATTCTTTGCCTACATCGGTTTTGATGCCGTAAGCGTGCTGGCAGAAGAAAGCAGGAACCCCCAGCGAGACCTGCCGAGGGGCATGATCCTGTCGCTGGTGATCTGCACCGTTGTTTACATTCTTCTTTCCCTTGTTCTGACCGGCGCGGTCAACTACCGGAATTTTAATGGCGTAGGCGACCCGCTTGCCTTTATTTTCGAATCGCAAAACCTGAATATACCCTGGATGCAGATCGTGGTATCCGTCTGCGCCGTTATCGCCATGACAAGCGTGCTGCTGGTATTCCAGATGGGGCAGCCGCGCATCTGGATGAGCATGAGCCGCGATGGCCTGCTGCCGCCGGTCTTCCAGCGTATCCATGCCCGGTTCCGCACACCTTCCTTCGCTACCATCATTACCGGGCTGGTGGTGGGCGTGCCCATCCTGTTTACCGACAAATCATTTGTACTGGATTTTACCAGCATCGCTACGCTGTTTGCCTTTGTACTCGTTTGCGGCGGTGTGCTGCTGCTGCCGCGCAAGGAAAAAACACCCGGCCGGTTCAACCTGCCTTATATCAATGGCAGGTTCATCTACCCGTTGCTCGTGCTCCTGGCCTTTGCGCTGATCCTCGTGTATGCAAAAAGCTATTTCACCGATGCCCTGAACTTTGATTTTTCGGGCGATAAGGATTATACCGAAGGCACAGTGAGCTTTATGGACCTGGCCACGCCTAAGATATCTATCATCGCTTTCTGGCTGATCTGTTTCCTGCTGAGCATTCTCACCTTTGTAAAAAATTATTCACTGATCCCGCTGATGGGCGTCACCACCTGCCTGTACCTGCTCACCGGCATGACCAAAAGCAACTGGGCCTGGTTCCTGGGCTGGCTGGCGCTGGGCCTGGTCATTTACTTCCTGTACGGGTACAGGAAAAGCAAACTGGCTGCACCTGCCCGGGCAGAGCCGATATAGCCTCATCAGGTTCATGACCGCATTCGTATTTTTGCACCATGAAGTTTCAACTGGGCGACAGGGTGCTGGTATTGCATTCCAACGAAGAAGGAGAGATCGTCGATATTATCAATGACAAGATGGTGCTGGTGGAAGTAAGGGGCGTGCGGTTCCCGGTATACATGGACCAGATCGATTTCCCGTATTTCAAACGGTTTACGGAGAAAAAACTGTTTCCGCCCAAAAAGGAAAAGAAGTACGTGGACGATGTGCGCAAAGAAAAACCGGCCGACCAGCCCAGAGTGACGGATGGCATATGGCTGAGCTTCCTGCCGGTGATGACCACCGATGAATTTGGCGACGAAGTGGTGGAAGAGCTGAAGCTGCATTTGCTGAACCGTACGGCGACTGCTTACAACTTTGCTTATACCCAAAGTTTTTTCGGCAAACCGGAGTTCCGGCTCAATAACCAGGTGCATGCCTTCGGCGACTTTTACCTGCACGACCTGCCTTTTTCCGACCTGAACGACAATCCTGCGTTTGAATTTGATTTTTCCCTGCTGCAGCCCGATAAAAAGAAGGCGGAGCATTTCGAGGTTTCGGTAAAGCTGAAGCCGAAGCAGCTGTTTGCAAAGATCACGGAGCTGCGGGAAAAGAATGAAGCCACCTTTTCGCACCGGCTGTTTGAAACCTACCCGGACAGGGTCGAAGATATCATCGAGCCGGGCATCCTGGCGGCTAAAGGATACAAGGTGTACAGCGCCCGGGAGGCCCGCCGCCACCTGGAGCCGGCCCGCAGCGTGATCGACCTGCATATCGAAAAGCTGACCGACGACTGGCAGCACCTCAGCAACTACGAGATCGTGGACCTGCAGCTGAAAACATTTGAGAAATATTACGAGCTGTCGGTAGCGCATATACAGCCCTCGCTGATCGTGGTGCACGGGGTAGGCACCGGCCGGCTGCGGGACGAAATTCATGATATCCTGCGGATGAAAAGGGAGGTCAAATCTTTTGTGAACCAGTACGATCCACGGTTTGGGTACGGCGCCACGGAAATATTCTTCCAGTACTGAGCGGCGGCTGGTATTGATTTGTTCCTTTTTGATTCTCATCACATTGCTGGCATGTTTTATGAGTTGTTTCTGCTCATAAAAATCAATTGCCAATGGCTGTACCATCCCATGAGCTGAAGCTGCAGAGTGTTGCATTTAGCCACAACGGAAGCATCCCGCGCCTGTATACCTGCGAAGGGGAGGACATCAACCCTCCGCTGGAGATCGGCAACGTACCCGAACAGGCCAAAACACTGGCATTGATCATGGAGGACCCCGATGCTCCCCATGGCACTTTCGACCATTGGCTGGTATGGAATATTTTTCCCAACGAGGTGATTTCTGAACTAAGTGTACCGGGGGTCAGCGGCACCAACAGCTTTGGCAGGACGGGCTATGGCGGTCCCTGCCCGCCGGCCGGCACACATCGCTATTACCTCAGGGCCTATGCGCTCGATACGGAGCTTACCCTGCCATTCGGCTCGGATAAAAAGTCCCTGCTGCGCGCCATGGAAGGCCATATTCTCGCCAGCGGCGAACTCATGGGCACCTATACCAAGAGCAGTAAGCTGGCCGTATAGCCATCTTCTTTATTTTTGGCAGCTTTCAGTGGCGGCCGGCAGGGCAAGCGTGTGTGACAGAAGTTATTTCCTGTGCTATTGCTCGCCTCATCTTTATGCTTCGCCTGTTTTCTCCTGTATAAATTATACTGTTTTGATGCGGCTGTTATCAATACCGGCAATGCCGTATTTTTTTTGCAGCGCGCCTATCTTTTGCAGCAATTCGGCTGATGGCGGGCCGGTGGGCGCAGGAGGGTAGTCCAATTGGTCTGCGGGACGGCTCAGCCCGAGGAACATTTCTTCCAGCCCGGCCGGGCTCACTTGCAGCAGGAACCTTGCCGTGTCACTTTGCAGCTTCCAGTAATGGGGGATGCCTTTGGGCAGGTAAATAAAATCCCCGGCTTTCAATACCTGTTCTGTTTCGCCTGCCGCAAACAGCATTTCTCCTTCCAGCAGGTAATACATTTCATCTTCATGCTGATGCACATGCGGCGGTGGTTCCAGCCCTTTGCGCACATTCACTTCCATCAGGGCATACCGGCCTTCTGTATCGGCGCCGGTGACAAGAAATACCCAGTAGCCGCCCATATAGTAACGGCAGCGGTCAACGGTCCTGGTCATAAAGAAAGGCATTCCCGGGCTGGTCATAGCAAGAAAGGTTTTAGTATCAATAAAAGTATTGATAAGAACGGAAGCGCCATTTCACATAGGTTAAATAACAGGCGGATGGCTGATGTTTTTCCGGATACGGCTGAGCGAGGGCGCTTTGATGCCCAGGTATGATGCAATGTATTTCAGCGGTATACGCTGCAGGATGCCGGGATGCTGCAGGAGCATATCGCGGTAGCGTTCTTCGGCCGTTTTGCTCATCCGGTCGATCATCAGCTGGCTCATCCTGTTAAAACCTTTATTCCGGTTGATCCTGAATAATTCGGTAAAAGCCGGGCTGTTGGCAAACAGGAAATCATAGCCGGCCTTGTTCACCGTCAACACCTCGGCCGTTTCCAGTGCCTGGAGCGAAAGACCGGCCGGCTCGCCGCTGAAAAGACTTTGCAGGTCACCGATCCACCAGTCTTCAAAGGCAAAGCGGGTAGTGAATTCATCCCCGCTTTCGTTAGTAGTATAGTAGCGGAAGCAGCCCCTGATCACATAGGCGCTGCAGCCGGCTATTTGCCCGGCCCGGAACAGGTGATCGCTTTTTTTCACCACCCGCGGCGTAAACTGCGATAGGATTGATGTGGCCTCGCTATCGGATACAGCTACACGGCTTCTGATATGGCAGATGAGCGGGTGCATGGGTTAGCTGTTCAGTGAAGGGTGGGCGGCCTGGTAGGCCAGCAGCGCTTCCTCCAGCATCAGCCTCAGCTCCTGGGGGTTGCAGTGCAGCGCATGGGTGGAAATGCTCAATGGCGAACCGTATTGCCTGTAATTGAGCCGCATGGTCTTTCGCTTGAGTGTATTGGGCTGTCGCCGGATATAGGCTTCGGGATCGGTGACGATGATCAGCAGCAGGGAATCCCGCAGTACTTTGGTGCACCTGATTTCCCGGATATCCCGCCAGGGTATAAGGCCTGCGGCCAGCATGCTCGAATAGTCGGTAATGCCGGTATGGTCGATCACCAGGGCCGGCCGCCTGTCGCCCAGTTTGCGCACGGATACGAACAGGGCCAGCCCGAAAAAAAGTATGGCCGCCACGCCCACCAGCTTCACCACGGCGGGATCGTCAAAAATGCCGTTGCCGGTAGTAGGTTGTTTTACCAGCAGCCAGATGCCTGCGCCCACAAAGACCAATGAAGCAATGGTGAGCTTGACCAGTTTGCTTTTGCTTACCCTGATTTCTGTTCTTTCTGTCATGGTTAGTGCCTCGTTGTTTGTCCCCTAAATTTATGCCACCGGCGCTATCCGCCATCACGGCTGGTAAAAACAGTATCTTTGCCGCTGCTGCAGGACGGGTTATCGCTTCCCGTGCATACGGGGGGAGGAAAGTCCGGACAGCACAGAGCAATGCACCGGTGAAGAGCCGGGTATCCCGTTCGCGGGATAACAGACAGTGCCACAGAAAATAACTTTCCCGGTTTCCGGGATAAAGGTGAAAACGTGAGGTAAGAGCTCACGGCCGGTGGTGGCAACATCACCGGGGGGTAAACCTTGCATGCTGAAATGCCACGTATACCAGCTTAGGGCTGCTCGCCCGGTCCCGCTTGCGGGGTGCTGGAGGGTAGGCAGATGGAGGCCGGTGAGCAATTGCCGGCACAGATAAATGATAATCATCCCGGCCCCGCGCCGGGAAACAGAATCCGGCTTACAGGCCTG
>JBEVLT010000450.1:0-3297 GCA_040509055.1 Chitinophagaceae bacterium | reverse complement strand
ATTGTACATGTTGTTGGCAAAAACAAAGTCAGCGCCCCAGGGCACTTCCAGTCCCAAAGGATCAGGAGCGGCAGCACGACCAGCTATCCATTCTTCCGCTACAGATTCACCCCACACCTTGCCAGCGCCATTGTTTACAACGATCTTATACGAGATATCTTTGCGTACACCGGCAGGTGCTATCACCTCCATCACATACGCATCGGTCTTTACAACCGTAGCTGCCAGGGATGCATTGCCTTTGGTGGCCATCAACCGCACGGAAGGCGTGTATCCTTCTGCTTGCAGGTTCCGTCCGAAAATGCGGAACCGTTGTCCCGGCATCAGCTCATCAAACTCTATGGTAACTGCTCTTGCTTTGTTCAGGAACACAGGCTTGCTCAAAGCACTGCCCTGCTTTATCCATACGGCCAGCAACTGTCCTTTGTTGAATCCGGTTACCGGCAGCTGGGCAGTGATGTTCCGGTCGGAACCACTTACCACTACCAGCTTGCTCACGGGCGCCAGCTTCTTTTCATCGCCGGAAACAGGCATGTACCATACTTCGGCATTGACGCCAAAGAAAGCGCCCTGCAGGCCAAAGACATCACCTGGCCCGGCTGTTTCTCCATGGTTGAAAACGACAGGCACATCTGCTGCCTGTACCCATGGAGACGACAACCAGCCAACACACAACAAACAAATACGGAAAACGATCTTCATAGCTATACGCTTACTTTATATGAACGATTTGAATGGTACTGGAACTGGCTACGGTATCCTTGCCCCATGCCTTGTCATTTTTTGCATTGACAATGGCATACCAGTCGAAAGACTGCTTTGCCATATCCGCAGGTACATAGGCCACATAGCCTTTACCATCGGTTTCTGCAGGAGTGGCTATCCATTTCTTCGAAGTCCACAACGTATCAGCAGGGGCATACCATACCTGTGCGTTGAGCAGCTGCGGAACATCTTTCGCTGAGAAATGCACTGCTACACGGCCATCCTTCAATGACTTGCTTTTTCCGGCAATCACCGTAGGCAGCGCAGGCGCTGTTCCTTTCACATAATGGTCAAAGAAGCGCAGCATATTCTTAGAACCCGGATAGGTCATGGAATGGTTGTCATTCGGAGAAAAGAACTGGTTCACGGGTCCTTTGATGAGGTCGTTCGTAGCCTGTACCGCCATCCACGACCAGTGCCGGTCATTGGAAGCCGTGGAGATATAATATGGTTTGGTGATATTGGCTACCCTTGATTTGGGATCGAGCCAGCGTTCAAAAAGCGTACGCTCAGCAGGAGGAAGCTTTTCAATATGCGCTTTCTCATAGGCACCCAGTGTAAAATGCCCGGTACCGAATACCGACCAGGTGGCTTTGATGTCCTTGTCTGTCAAAGCAGCCACCATGGTAGCCGTATAGCCGCCCCAGGAAGAGCCGGCCACGCACATACGGGATGCATCCACATCCGGCTGAGCGCGCAACAAATACAAAGCCTGTATGGAGCCAAGCACGGCATCAAACAATGTGCTGTAGGTAACATCCGGGCTGGCAGTAATATTCTTGCGTTGCTGCCACGCGCCGGTGCTCTTTGCATGTTTGGCTTTGCTGCCTGCAATACCGGGCACATCCAATACAATGGATGCATAACCGGCCCTGGCAGAACTGATGGCTGCGGGAATATCCGCATAGCCACCGCCGCCATGCAGGCGCAGCATGCCGGGGAATGGTCCCTTGCCTGCGGGATAAGCAATGGCAGCATATACCAGTGTAGGGACCGGACCTTGCGGCGTTTCAACGACCCGCGAGCGGAAAATGAGCTTGTGCACACGGATGCTGTCGCTCATTATTTCTGTACCAAGGTCTTCTTCGATCACCGGCGGTTGGCCAGTGAGATAAGGTAAAAAGGGGTCGGTCTCCTGCGCCATCGTTGCTGCGCGCAGGGTAAATAAACCGATACTCAACAAAACATGTTTCCAAAGCATAGTGTACGTTTATGATCAATCAACTTAATCAGGGTTCTGGACAACCGATCCGCCGCTGGCTACTACTTCAGCAGCAGGGATCCTGAACAACAAGGCATTGCTGTTCCAGGCAACAGGCGCTACAGACACACGGTCGCCGGGGCCTATGTCTGCCTGCCTGCGACGCAGGTCGTGCAGGCGGTCGCCTTCAAATGCCAGCTCACGGATACGCTCACGACGCACCTCCTCCAGTATCTTATCTGCTGCGATCACCGTATTGATGTTGTAAGCAGGAATGGCGCGGTCGCGCACCAGGTTTATGTCTTTTGTTGCTGCCTCTGTATTGCCGGCCAATGCATTGATCTCGGCCCTGTCCAGCAAGAGTTCTGCAGAACGGATCACGGGAATATTCATCAAAGACTGGTCGTACTTCTTAGAGAAGCTCATGCCGTTGGCTGCCGCAATAAGCGCCGCCTTACGGCCATCGTTATTGGCAAATGCAGCCTCTGTGATATATACCTTGCTGATGGCCAGGTGTGGATTGATGGCTGTAGTGCGGTAGTATTTACGGCTCATGACATTGTTCACAGAAAAGGTGGCCAGACTCACCAGGTCAAAAATATTCTCCGTGCTCTTCACACCGGTACCGGATGTCTTGAAGGCTGCCGCCACGTTGGCATTGGCCTGACTGGCATTGATGGCGCCTGTGACCGGAGAACGTATCAGCTTGAACTCCGTTTCGATCACACCTGGTGTTGAGCCGATCACTTTATTGATCTCTGTTAAAGCATTGGCATAGTCGTTCATCTGGAAATACACACGGGCCAGGTAAGCGGCCGCTGCGTAGCGGGTAGCACGGCCCCGGCGCAGGGGTACAGTGGGCATCATCTCTTCCGCGTTCTTCAGGTCGCTGATCACCTGCTGGTATACTTCCTCTACGGTAGCGCGCTTTACGCCCTGCAGGTCTGCCTTGCCCTTCACATGAATGGTAGGCTGTGTGCGCAGCACAATGCCACTGTTGGCTGCGGAAGAAGCAAATCCATATTGATGACCATACAGGCGCACCAGCTCAAAATGCGCCACGGCCCTGATGAAATACGCTTCACCCATTACGCGGGCTTTTGTCAGGTCGTTGAACTCTGCGTCTTTCTCCTGCGTAATAAGACCTTTGTCTACCGCATACAACACTGCATTGGCATTCTGTATGGCGATATAAGCCTGGGCATAGTTGTCTTCATAGATCGCCGCTGCCATCCTGCGTTCATACAGCTGAATATAAGGATCGGCAGCAGAAGGCTCCATTGCGTTGATCACTACCTGGTCTGCCAGCAGATCGGCAAAAGCACGCCAGT
>JBEVLT010000449.1:0-7069 GCA_040509055.1 Chitinophagaceae bacterium | reverse complement strand
AGAACCCTCTTCCAATAAAAACGAGAAAAACCTGCCTCCGCGTTTCGGTAACCGCCCCGGCGGAGACGATCCCGCCTCTTCACCGCGCAAATCGCCCCGGTTCAGCATCTACTGGGTCTATGCCATCATTTTTGCCGTGCTGATCGGTTTCCAGGTTTTCGGCTCCTTTTCTCCCGGTATGAAAAAGATCGACCAGAATATATTTCTGGAAATGCTGAGAAGCGGCCAGGTAACTGATTACACCGTGGTCAGCAACCGTGATAAGGTGAAAGTGACCCTGAACGAAGCCGGCCTTGCCGCCCGCTCCAGGGAACTGAAGCCCGGCCTGAACGGCAAGGTGGACAAGAAGGGTCCCCACATGTATTTTATCATCGTATCCGGCGACTCCTTCAAGGATGATATACGGAAATTCTACGCCGACAACCCTACGGTGAAGAACGTGGAAAAGGTGGAACAGGAGAGCGACTGGTTCAGTAAATCCCTTTCCTTCCTGCTGCCCATCCTGCTTTTTGTGGGGCTGTGGATACTGTTGATGCGCAAAATGGGCGGTGGCGCCACTGGCGGCGGCGGTCCCGGCGGCATCTTCAATATCGGCAAGTCGAAGGCCACCCTGTTTGACAAAGGCACCCGTGTCAACATCACGTTTGCCGACGTGGCAGGGCTGGATGAGGCCAAGGTAGAAGTAATGGAGATCGTGGACTTCCTGAAAAGCCCTAAAAAATATACGGCCCTCGGTGGCAAAATACCCAAGGGCGCCCTGCTGGTAGGCCCTCCCGGCACAGGTAAGACCCTGTTGGCCAAAGCCATGGCCGGTGAGGCGCAGGTGCCTTTCTTCAGCCTCAGCGGTTCTGACTTTGTGGAAATGTTCGTGGGCGTGGGCGCCAGCCGTGTACGCGACCTCTTCAAGCAGGCGCGGGAAAAGGCGCCCTGTATCATCTTCATCGACGAGATCGATGCCATCGGCCGCGCCAGGGGCAAGAACGTGATGATGAGCAACGATGAGCGCGAAAGTACGCTGAACCAGCTGCTGGTAGAGATGGATGGTTTTGGTACCGATACCGGCATCATCGTACTGGCTGCTACCAACCGCCCGGATGTGCTGGACACCGCTCTGCTGCGCCCCGGACGGTTCGACAGGCAGATC
Source organism: Chitinophagaceae bacterium (assembly GCA_040509055.1). Classification (GTDB taxonomy): domain Bacteria; phylum Bacteroidota; class Bacteroidia; order Chitinophagales; family Chitinophagaceae; genus JAJKIP01. The sequence goes on along the minus strand of JBEVLT010000449.1, from coordinate 5,925 downwards.
ACGATCGACAAGCCTGACCTGAAAGGCCGTGAAGCGATCTTCAAAGTGCACCTGAAGCCGATCAAGGTTTCGCAAACACTCGATATTCATAAACTGGCCGAGCAAACACCTGGTTTTGCCGGCGCCGATATCGCCAATGTCTGCAACGAAGCAGCCCTGATCGCTGCGAGAAAAGGAAAGGAAGCGGTGGACATGAGCGACTTCCAGGATGCTGTAGACCGCGTGATCGGCGGCCTGGAAAAGAAAAACAAGATCATTTCCCCGGAAGAGAAAAAAGTGATCGCTTACCACGAGGCCGGCCATGCCGTTTGCGGCTGGTTCCTGGAGCATGCCTACCCGCTGCTGAAGGTGACGATCGTACCGAGGGGTACCGCAGCGCTTGGTTATGCACAGTACACACCCAAAGAGCAATACCTGTACAACACCGATCAGCTGGGCGACCAGATTTGCATGACGCTCGGGGGCAGGGCCAGCGAAGACATCTTTTTTGGCAAAATATCCACCGGTGCGCAGAATGACCTGCAGCAGATCACCCGTATCGCGTATGCCATGGTGACCGTGTATGGCATGAACGATAAGATAGGCAATATCAGCTTCTACGACCCGCAGCAGGAAAATACCTTTACCAAGCCTTATTCGGAAGAAACGTCGAAACTGATCGACGAAGAGGTGCGAAAGCTGATCGACGATGCATATGGACGCACAAAAGCCCTGCTGTCGGAAAAAAAGGAGCAGGTAGCCAAGCTGGCCGAGGCTCTGCTGGAAAAAGAAGTGCTCTTCCAGAGCGATGTGGAGATCCTGATCGGCAAGCGCCCGTTCGAAGAGAAAAAGCCGCTGACCGAAGAACCTGTAGTGTCCGATAGTGGTGAGATTTCAGCAGGCGTGCCGCCGTATGACAGCGATGTGACCAACCGATCGTTACCATAACAGGTTTAATGTTTAAAGTTGAACATGTTTAAGGGTTCGTGCTATGCGTACTTACTTTGTTGATTAGCAACTGCCTTTTACAGGAACTTTAGACGCTTAAACCATTCAACTTTCTTCCATGAACGTATCTCCGTCCAAGGAAAATATCTTAAAAAAAATACGAAAGGCGTTGAGTCATTCAACGCCTCTTCCTTTTCCCAAAAGCGAAGGCACCGAACCGGTATTCCAGCCTTTGCAGGCAGAGCCTGAAGTGGAATTTGCCGAACAGTTTTCCAAACTGCAGGGCCGCTTTGTATACTGTATCAACCGGCAGGAGCTGGCTTTCCAGCTGGCCAGCCTGGTGAAGAAGATGGACTGGAAGAAAGTTTATTGCCTGGAGCCCGGGCTGCTGGGAGTCGCCGGCGGGCAGATTGCGGATCGCATCGTCACCACCGGTATTGCCGATTGCGATGTGTCCATTACAGGCTGCGAGTGCCTGGTGGCGCGTACAGGTTCGGTGGTAATGAGCGCGGCACAGCCAAGCGGCCGTATCACCAGCGTGTATGCGCCGGTTCACATCTGCATCGCTTATACCAACCAGCTGGTATATGATATTAAGGACGCCCTGCTGCTGATGAAAGATAAATATGCAGATAAGCTTCCTTCGCTGATCACCTTTGCCACCGGCCCCAGCCGTACGGCGGATATCGAAAAAACGCTGGTGGTAGGCGTGCACGGTCCCAAGGAAGCCTATGTGTTCCTGGTAGAGGCGTAGGTTTATCGAGTCACCGTATTTTTAATTTTCAGCTTATGGCCAGTCAGACGATCTATCCCCTTTTTGTTTACGGTTCGCTGCGCAGCGGTTTCCGCAGCCCTGCTTACGAATACATCAGCCGTTACTTTTCGCTGGTGGGCGATGCAAAGGCAAGAGGCCTCCTGTATGATATGGGAGAGTACCCGGCGGCCGTACCGTCGGATGAAGAAGCCTTTATCACCGGAGAGCTGTATGCCATTCGCAATGAAACGGAGTTTTCCTGGGCGCTGGGCCAGCTGGATGATTATGAAGGCGTGACGACGGAGCCGGGCGAAGAGCAATTGTACCGCCGGGAACTGTGCACCGTATTAGCAGGCGGGCAGCCGGTACAGGCCTGGATCTATTGGTACAGCGGAAATACAGGTGGCCATCCGCGCATTGCATCCGGTGATGTGCTGGACTATTTATCCAAAAAATAAGCGCCCGCAATAGTTGTAAAATGACAGTTACCGGGAACAAAAAGATCTATTTTCTTTCCGATTTCCATCTCGGCGCTCCCGACCATGCAGCCAGCCTGGAGCGGGAAAGACTTATCGTACGCTTCCTGGACGAAATAGAGCATGATGCCGGCGAGATATTCCTGGTAGGCGATATGTTCGACTTCTGGTATGAATACAAAAAAGTAGTGCCGAGGGGATATGTGCGCCTGCTGGGCAAACTGGGCCAGCTCACCGATGCCGGTATCGCAGTTCATTTCTTTGTCGGCAACCACGATATGTGGATGCGCGATTACCTGCAAACGGAGCTGAACATCCCTGTATATTTCGAACCCAAAGAGTTTGTGCGCTATGATAAAACCTTCCTGGTAGGGCACGGAGATGGCCTGGGACCCGGTGATCATGGTTACAAGCGGCTGAAAAAAATATTCCGCAACCCGGTATGCCAGTGGCTGTTCGGTATTCTGCCGCCGGTCATCGGCATTGGCGTAGCCGACTTCATGAGCCGGCGCAGCCGCGCACAGGCCGGGGATACGGCAGAGGTATTCCTGGGCGAAGAGAACGAGTGGCTGATCCGGCATTGTAAGGATGTGCTGCAGCAGAAGCATGTCGATTTCCTTGTATTCGGGCACCGGCACCTGCCGATCGATTACACCCTGCCCTCGCGTGATGGCCGGCACAGCCGGTATATCAACCTGGGCGACTGGATGCGTTATTTTACTTATGCCGTTTTCGACGGGCATTCCCTTTCCCTGCGATCGTACCAGGGACAGGATCATAAGATCATCCGGAACTGATGCGAAACGGGCTCCTCATAGCAATGCTGGTAGTTGTCCTGTTGCCTGCAACCGCGCAGGACACGGCTTTTGTGCTGCAAAAACGTATTCCTGCCAGCGGCACGGCACTGGCGGTGGATAACCTGGGCTACCTGTACCTGCTGGATGAAACCAGCCAGCTTAAAAAGCTGAACCCGGCCGGCGACTCGCTGGCGGTTTTTAACGATATAAAAAGATCAGGCCGGGCCACCCTGCTGGATGTTTCCAATCCGCTGAAAGTATTGCTGTATTACCGCGACTTTGCCACGATCGTGGTGCTGGACCGGCTGCTGGGCCTGCGCAACACCATCGATCTGCGCCGGCAGGACATCGTGCAGGTAAGCGCCATCGGCCAGTCGTACGACAATAAAATATGGCTGTACGACGAGTATGCCAACAAGCTGAAGAAAACGGATGAAGAAGGAAAGCTGCTGTCGGAAACAGCCGACTTCCGCCTGCTGGTGGGCGAAGCCATCGTGCCGCAACAGATCTTCGAGCAGGACAGGCAGGTATACCTGTACGATCCGGCAAAAGGCATTTTCGTATTTGATTACTACGGTACCCTGAAGACAAAAATACCGGTCACGGGCTGGCAGCATGTAAAGGCTTCAGGCCGGTATATTTATGGCACGGCCGGTGGTAAGCTGTTCCGCTATGATATGACCACGCTCCTCACACGCGAGTGGGCGCTGCCCCCGGCACTGGCCGGCAGCCTTTCTTTCACCTTTACTTCATCCGGCGTGTATGTGTTAAAGAAAGAGGGAATAGAAATTTACACGCTTCGCTGATGCGGCATGCAGCCGGGATTTAATAATTTCGTGCCTGATCTACCCTGTATGTATGAATACATTTCTTGACTGGGTATGGATGGGAAATACCATCGGACGCTACCTTGTCGTTGCAGGCATTATCCTGTTTATCGTTCTTGTAAAAAAATACCTGGCCCGGTATGTGGCCGGCCTTATTTTCCATTTTGTTCACCGCATCTGGAAAGATGTGGACCGGAGCACGTTTATCAGCCTGGTGGCAAGGCCGCTTGGCTTTTTTCTCGCGGTGCTGGTGTCCATCATCTCGCTGTACAGGCTGAAGGCGCCGGCACAGCTGGATACCGATATTTACAACGTGACGCTGAAAGCGCTGCTTCATGGCCTCGGATCGCTGATCCTGATCGCTTCGTTCATACGCCTGCTGCTGAAGATCATCGATTTCATCGCCATCATCCTGCATATCCGGGCCGACCGTACCCATGACACTACGGATAACCAGCTGATCCTTTTTTTCAAAGACTTTTTCAAAGTGATGCTGGGCATTATTGGCCTGCTGATGATCCTGAAATTCTCCTTTGGCTTCAATATCGGCAACCTCCTCACCGGCCTCAGCATCGTAGGCGCCGCCATAGCCCTGGCCTTGCGCGAAAGCCTCGAAAACCTGATCGCATCCTTCATCATCTTTTTCGACCGGCCGTTCAGCATCGGCGATGTGGTGAAAGTGCACAATTTCACCGGTACGGTGGAAAAGATCGGGCTGAGAAGCACCCGTATCCGCACGGATCAGAAGACCTATATCACCGTGCCCAATAAGCAAATGGTAGACAGCATCCTGGACAATCATTCGCTGCGTACCCAGCGCAAGGCAGAGCTAAAGCTGGATGTGAACCTCTCCACATCCGCGCCGGTGCTGGACCGGCTGGTAGGCGGCATTCGCAAGATCGCAGACCGGCCGGAGATCGAAAATTCCACCGTTATGCTCAGCGATATCACTTCCTCCGCCTTCGTGATCATGGTGGAATACTTTACCGGTCCTGTTACCATGGATGAATTCAACGAGGTAAAGGAACAGACCAACTTTGCTGTGCTGAAGCTGATGGAAGAACTGGAGGTGAAGATTGCGGGGGCCAGCACCGATATACGCATCAGCCGCGAGACTACTTAGCCGTGTTGATCACTTCTCCCAGCGCTTTGTCAAACAGGCCGTCGGAGCCGTATTCGATCACGCGGCCCAATTCCTTCCCGTTTTTCAGTACGATGATCGTGGGCACATTGGTGATGTGCAGTGCTTCCGACAGGTGGCCCAGTGTTTTTTTGCCGCGGTCCACGCCAATCAGCGTCACACGATCGCTGCTGAAACCGGCTTTATCGATCAGGGAAAAGAAACGGGGTATAATGAAATGCGAATCTTCGCACCAGGTGCCCATGAAAAGGATCAGCCGCAGGGTATCGGCATTGTTTTTCAGGGCGGTCAGTCCTGTTTCGTTGGGCGTGTAGCCTTTCTGGTTTTCAGCATACCAGCTGAAGGCCGTGTCTTTTTCCAGCAGGTCTCTGGAGAGAATGCCTTTCAGGATCTTTTCGCCATGCGGGCCGGTTGATATATCGTATTGCGATTGCGCGTGGATAGCCATGCCTGCAAAAAGCAATACGGCCAGCAGAAAACTTATCTTTTTCATACTACAGAATAAATAATAAAGTTACGGCAAGCGCTGGCAAGATGCGGACCGGCATTGCAAAGGTTGCAGGCAACCGGTCAAAGGTTGGTCTTTAATTCCAGCAGGAATGCCCTGATCTTTTCCAGCGACTGGATCATGGCAAATTTTTCTTCGGCCCTGCTGTTCTTTTTAAGATAATCCCGTGCGCCCTCGATCGTGAATTTGCGCCGGCGCAGCAGGTCGTGGATCAGCACCAGGTTCTTTATATCCACGGGCCGGAATGAACGGTCGCCCTTGCGGTTCTTGCGCGGCTGCAGGATGTCGAATTCGGTTTCCCAGTAGCGGATCAGCGATTGTTTTTCCCTGAACATGATCGCCACTTCGCCGATAGAATAGTATTGTTTTTGAAAAAGCACTTCGTCTTCCGGCACCAGCAGCATGTCGGCGTGCAGGCCGGCTTCTTTGAGTGAGCGCCGCCCGCGGCCCGAGCCCTTCTTTTTGATGGCTGGCGCCGGCCGGGTTGTTTTTTCT
>JBEVLT010000448.1:0-3010 GCA_040509055.1 Chitinophagaceae bacterium | reverse complement strand
TCCCCCAACGGCAGTGGTTATCATTGCCACTTTGTCGTTCATACTTTCACCTCTTCAACCATACCATTCCCCAGCTTTAACTCCTGATCCACCGTCTCCCAATTATTTAACCTGATCCCCGGGATGTACTATTCAAATCATATTCTCTAAAACCAAAAAGCGAAGTCTTTCGACTTCGCTTGTGACCCGGATTGGATTCAAACCAATGACCTACTGCTTAGAAGGCAGTTGCTCTATTCAACTGAGCTACCGGACCATAAAAAAGAACTTCAGGGGCGCAAAGATAGCAGAAACCCGCCATTTTAAAAAGCCTGCGCTACCCGTCTGATGAGATACCCTTAACAGCCGAATTAATGTTTAATTAATCGCTGCGGGTGCAGGCCCTGCGTACATTTGTTTGCTGCAAATCATTAACCCTATCTATGCCGGCAATGCAAATACCGATGAGTGAACTGGCCTGTGATATAAAGAATGGCAGTGAACAGGCATTTCATCTTTTCTTTACCCGTACCTACGGCAGGGTAGTGCGCTACCTGAACAAAACGCTTTCCGACAACCGCTTTGCTGATGATATCGCCCAGGAGGTCTTTATCCGGGTATGGCAGCACCGCCAGCGGATCGACCCGGCACAGCCGCTCGAAGCCTGGCTCTTTGCCATCGTGCGCAACACGGCAGCCACTCATCTGCGCAAACTGCTGGACGAGCGCAACCGGCTGCAAAAAGCCCGGCAGCAGTACCGGCTGTTTCCCGAAGTCATCGGTTCCGAGCCGGTTGTCAGCAACGAAGCTGTTGCCAACCTCCACTACAAAGACAGCCTGGTGCAGTACCACAAGGCGCTGGAAACGATCAGCCCCGAGCGGCTGCACTGTTTCCGGCTGCACCGCGAAGAAGGGCTGACCTACCACCAGATCGCCGAGGCCAAGGGCATTTCGGTAAAGACCGTGGAAAAACATATCAGCTTCGTGATCCGGTCGCTTCGCGAGATACTGCCGTATCCCAACGCCTTTTTCATTATTGCCCAGGCATCCTGCGTGTCCCTTTCCCTTTCGTAACAATTCGGTAACGCAGCCGGCATAGGGTACCGCCTTCCCGGGCAGGTATTAACTTATACAACAGTTTATTTTGGAACACCAAGCACTGAACATATTGCTGCAAAAACTGGCCGGCAACACCATCCTGCCGAAAGAGGAAGCCGTGCTGCGGGACTATATGGACCAGTTGCCGGGCGACCAGCTGGATGCCCTGTTTCCCCCGCACCTGTGGGAGGCTGCGGCCAGCGATACGCCGCCTTCGGCAGAAGAAGCCCTGGCCGTGGAAGCCGCCTACCGCACGGTGGCGGCCAGGCTGGAGCTGAAAGTGCCGGCGCCTGTTGTACCAATCAGTGAACAGCCGTCGTGGTGGCAGCACCGCGGCGTACAGGCGGCCTGCGTGATCGGGCTGATCGTTTGTTTTACCTGGCTATTCACCAACCGCCAGCATGAAAAGCAGGGCCAGGATTTGATCACAGAAAATACCATGTGGCAGCAAGCCAGTACTGCTAACGGAGAGCAATGTACCATACACCTGCCGGATGGTTCCCTGGTCTATCTCAATGGCGGCAGCATCATCCGCTACCCCGGAACATTTTCCGGAGACAAAAGACAGATCCGGCTCGTTACCGGTGAGATATTCCTGGAAGTACAGCGCAATGAGAAGGTTCCCTTTATTGTAACAACAGATGATAAAGAAGTAAAAGTGCTGGGTACATCGTTTACCGTACAAAACCGTCCTGAAAGCAACCAGGTGACCGTAGCCGTCAGGACCGGGAAAGTAGCGTTTGGGCTGTCGGGAAAAGCCGGCGCTTCTCAGCTGCTGCTGACGCCCGGACGAAAAGGGATGATCGAAAAAGCCGATGGCCGTATGCAGATGGTTGCCTGCGGCATCGGGGGCATCGGCTCCTGGCGCAACAATGAATTTATTTTTGAAGATGCTACCCTGACCGATATAACAACTGCGCTGGAGTACCGCTATGGGGGGCAATACAGGATCGGGAAAAAATCCCTTGGAAAAAAACATTTCAAGGCTACTTTCCGCCAGCGCAGTCCCGATGAGATCATACGAATACTCAGCATAATGGGTGATTTCAGATACTATAAAAAAGATTCCGTCACCGTTATTTATTAACCAGGCATCATCACGCTGTCACCGGGTGATCGCAACCAAACAGTAAAAGAAAAAGAATGGACAAAAGAAAAAAATCCCTCCGGAGGGAGAAGGCATCCGTTTGCCTGAACGTAACCAGAAAGATTGGCTTACTCCTGTTCATCACCGTTTCAATGCTGCCGGCCATGGCACAGCAACCGGCTTCAACACTCAATGCCAATTATACAAATACGCCTCTGGCTGAAATATTTGCGGCCATTGAGAAGCAATCAGGCTATGCGATCAACTATTCAAAAACCGAGGTAAACACAGCAATAAAGGTATCCGTAAAAGCCACCCGGGTAACGCTACGCGAGCTGCTTGGCCTTACGCTGAAGAGCACGCCTTACCAATTTTCCATCGACGGCAATATTATTGTAATCAAGATGCGGCCCCGGGAAGCAGTAACCGCAAAACCCGGAAGAGTATCCGGCCGGGTCATCGATGAGGAAGATGGTCAGCCGGTGATCAATGCTACCGTGGCCATTGGAGGCAAAACAACGGTCAGCGATATCAATGGCGCTTTTACACTGATCCTTACCAAAGGAACCTATACGGCAGCAGTAAGCTCGGTGGGCTATGGCGCTAAGAATATCACCGGCATCGAGGTGAAGGAAGACCAGCTTTTTACCCTGGATATGACCATGAAAAAGGAAAAGGGACAGCTGGCAGGGGTGGTGGTAACGGCCAGCGCCAGGAAGGAGAGCGTAGCTTCTTTATATATCCGGCAAAAGAACAATGCAGGTATCACTGACGGCATCAGCTCCGAGCAGATCAGCCGTACCCCTGATAAAAATATAGGAGAAAGCTTAAAAAGGATCAGCGGTCT
>JBEVLT010000447.1:0-3062 GCA_040509055.1 Chitinophagaceae bacterium | reverse complement strand
GCACCCCAGAAAAGTTTAAAAAAGTTTCCGGTAATCCCATGCCTCTCGATAAAGCCATGGATATTACCAACAACTGGCGCGAAGCCGTGAAAGGCCTGTTCGGCGATGATGACAACAAGATTCCCCGCGCTTTTTACATCCCGATCGGGGACATGGAGGCGCTGGTGGACAATTACAAGAAATATAAGTTAAGCGGTGTGCGTGCCTATTTCGTGCTATCGAATCCGCAGCCTCCCTATACCGACGAGATGCGTGGCATACTGGTGCCTGTGACCGAAGAAATAGGCGATGACGGCAAGCCATACTACAAGGACCTGATCATAAAGGCTGCCGACCCGGCCGCGAAACACGACGATATGTCCATTTACGACCTGACCAGGCCCTGCCCGGTTTTTTGCGACAAGGCGAGCCCCTTGTACTGACGTGCTGCCGGCAGCACCCGACTATTTCATTCCAGACCTCAATCCTGTAAAACGACCATGAAGTATCTCTACATGAGCGTGATTGCGCCTGCATTCGTACTGGTGCCGGTGTCGGCGGCGCTGATCCGGTACAGGGCGCTGACCAGGGCTATGCGTGTACTCTTCGGCTACCTGGTCCTCACGGCCGTGGTCAATGCGGTATCTACCCTGCTGGCGGAAAACGGCCATTCCAACCTGGAGATTTTTCATGTATACACCATTGTGGAGTCGGTATTGCTGCTGCAGTTCTTTTACCTGACCTTCCGGCAGCGGCGGCCAAAACGGCTGACCCGCCTGCTCATGATCGCATTTCCGCTGCTCTGCTGTCTCAATTTCATTTTTATTCAAAGCATTTCCGGTTTCAATACCTACACGCGGCCTGTAGAGTGCGTCCTGTTCATGGCGCTTTGCCTGGCCTACTGGTGGCAGGCCGGCGATGCCGAGACCGGGGGCAGCTGGACGGCGGTGCCGGTGAACTGGGTGCTCAGCGGGCTGCTGCTGTATTTTTCCAGCGCCTTTTTCCTGTTCATTTTTACCAATTTCATGTTTACGCAATACAGCAGGGCCGTGAACGAGACCATCTGGAACATCCATGCCACGCTGGTGGCCATCATGTACCTGCTTTTTGCCATAGGTTTTAGCAAATGCAACCGTTAACCGACAATATTCCCCTGCTGGTGGTGCTGGCCATGACCGGCACCGCGCTGCTGGTCATCTGTTTTATCCTGCTCAATATCCGCCAGCAGAACCGGCTGCTGTTGCAGAAACGGAGATTGCAGGAGGCGGAGATCCGCTACCAGAAAGAATTGCTGCATGCGGTGATCGCCTCGCAGGAGCAGGAACGCCGGCGCATCGGTATGGACCTGCACGACGAAGTGGGCTCTGCCCTTTCTTCGCTCCGGATGATCCTGGGTAACTGGAGCGGTCCCGGCGATGCCGCTGCCACGGCAGGCCTGCAGCAGCAATGCAAGAAGATCATCGACCGCGTGATCACCGATGTACGCAATATCTCGCACAACCTGTCGCCGCTCACCCGGGGGGTCTACGGGTTTTCTGATGCCATCGAAGATCTCTGCGACGGGGTGAACCAATCCGGTCAGCTGCAGGTGGCGCTGCAGCTGGATGCCAACGGCGCGCTGAACCGCCTGGACGATACGGCGGCGCTGGCGCTGTACCGCGTGGTGGCCGAGCTGATCAACAATACCATCAAGCATGCCGGCGCCCGGGAGATATCCCTGTCGTTTTTTATCGACAACGAACAGCTGGCCATTGATTATGCCGACGACGGCAAGGGATTGCCACCTGCGCCCGATGGCCGTGCCGGCGGGATGGGCATGCGCAACATCGAAAGCCGGCTGGGCATGATCGGCGCGGCCTATCGCCTGCAGGACCAGGGCCCCGGTTTCGGCCTGCAGATCAGGATCAACACCAACCAGCCATCAAAATCAACCGTATGAACCCGATCCGCATCGCCCTGATCGACGACCAGAAACTCTTCCGGCAAAGCCTGGCCACGCTGATGGTGAATACGCCGGGGCTGGAGCTGGTGACGGAGGCCGAGAATGGCAGGGATTTCCTGGCCCGCCTGCAGAGCCTGCCCGAGCCGCCGCACGTGGTGCTGATGGACATGCAGATGCCCGAGATGGACGGCATCGAGCTGAACGCGGTGCTGCACCGGCAGTTCCCGCAGATCCGGATCATCGTGCTGTCTGTGCATGCCAACGAGCGGCTCATCGCCCGGATGATCGAAGCCGGCGCCAATGGATACCTGGTCAAGAACTGCGACAAGGAAGAGCTGATCACCGCCATCCAGACCGTATACAAAAGCGGGTTTTATATCAACAACGCGGTACTGAAAGCCATCCAGGACGCGGCCCTGCAGAAAAACAAGCCGCTGAAGAACGTGAATGCGCTGGCCATCGAGCTGTCGGCGCGGGAAAAGGAGGTGCTGGAGCTGATCTGCCGCGAATACAGCAATGCCGAGATTGCCGAAAAACTATTTATCAGCGTGCGCACGGCAGAGGGGCACCGCAACAACCTGCTGGCCAAGACCGGCTGCCGCAATACGGCGGGGCTGGTGCTGTTTGCCGTGAAGCATCATTTGTTTGATACTTCGTTCTGAACGAACACGAGGATCATAAAAACACACGATCCCGCTATGGCAAATGATTTACTGTTAGCAATCCGCCAGTTATTACGTGATCGGCATAGCTGGCGGGGCTGGATCCTGCATGAGCGGTGCCTGGCAGGAAGGAAATTCTGTAGCTGCAGATACAGTTGTATACGCCCCCCGGTTCCGTAATGCAGTTGGCATACCTGCTGACTCAGGCATCAGGTATGATACCGGTGCGAATGGCATATTTGAATATGCCGACCGTTGACCTGACGGATAATCTGGCCTTCAGGTTCTGGCGGATTTTTTCGATGGACCGGATGCTCAAAAATATCTCTTCGGCAATCTCTTTATTGGTTTTTTCCTGCCACAGTAATCTTATTATTTGTTTTTCCCTCTCGTCCAGCTCTATTTTCGCAGCAGGGTCCACTCTGTTTTGTTCCGTGTTCCAGTACAGCGCTTCGGTGAATAAATGATTGCGAAATATC
>JBEVLT010000446.1:0-8247 GCA_040509055.1 Chitinophagaceae bacterium | reverse complement strand
TGGTATGACTCCCTGGTGTATAATAGCAGCGACCAGCTCACAGAGGTGCACAGCATGAGCGCCAACTGGGCCACGATGAGCTTTCATACCAGCTACTTCAAAAAGTTTAAAAACCTGGACACCCGCCAGAACTACTTTCCCGCCGGGATCAACTCCTATATGATCTTTGAGGAAGACGATATGCTGACCGGCAGTAATCCCGGACTGGTTGAATATGAATATCCGGACGCACCTGTTGCTCCTGTCACCGGCAATATCGCATGGACAACGACCTACGATTCGCACAACCGGCCGGTGAAAATGACCTATGTACACAATTCCCCGGGAGGAGCTGGCGGTTTCCCTGTTTTTGTCAACGTAACAGGCAGCAGAACGATTTATTATTAATAGCGGGGGAGAACCATGAGGCGGGATGCGGATTATTGCTAATCGCTGGACGGCCTGTATGGTTCTTTTGCCTTGTTCTTATTGGATTGCTCTTCGAGCTTTTTGTCGTTTTTCTTCCCTTTGTTATCGAGGATGGGAGCGCCGACCGGCGGACGTCCCATATTCGGGTCCGCACCATTCATGTCCAGCTGAAAGTCGAATGCTTTGTCGACATGTACCCATTTGCCGTTTTCCCACCTGAAGCCTTCGCTGTCCCCATCCGGTACATAGGTCCATTTATTGTCCGGTTCATCGGTTTCGGAGATCAGGTGGTCCACGAGTATCATCCCCATCTCGTCGACATAGTTTACTACGGTCCTTGCCTCCTTTTTGTACTCGATGCTGAAGCGGTAGCGGGCAGGCTGCCGGGGGCTGTCTTTTTCATAACTGAAAAAGGGGCCGCCAAATACCGGCTCATTGCGCTCATTGAAGTACAGCACTTCGACCCACTTCTTACTGCTCAATGCGCTGTAATTGTCAAAGCCAAACAGGGTGTAATAGTTCCGGCCGTTGTACTGTGTTTTGATGATCTTGTAATATACCGCCCCGATCCAATGGTCCCTGTCGCGCACGGAGTCTTCGGCGGCATCGGTAAACTCGGACACATCGCGCAGGCGGATTAGCTTCAGCGAGCCGTCCTTAGTCCGGAACTGGATCGCTCCTTTTTGCCGGGAATAAGACTCGTCGAACTGGAGGTTCCAGGTAAAGATGCGGAACGTGCTGTCCGGCGCATACAGCCGGGAAACGCCTTTTACAGAGTCGAACGGATAATAAAATGAGTTTTTGACCTGCAGCGTCCGCACTAGGATGCGGGTAAAGATGCTGTCGGAGACCATACGGTCTTCGGTAGTGGTGTCGGTAGCCATGTAAAAGGCATATTCCTGCAGCGAATCTTCCCGGACAGCCAATTTTCGTTTATCGGACGCGGTAATAAACTGGGCGCTGCCCGCCTGCGACAGGCAAAGGATCCCCAGCAATACAAAGAAGGTCTTGACGGAATGTCGTTTCAACAGGACAAATTTAATCTGCAAAAATACACTTTCGGCCCCACCTGCTGTGGTGTTTACCGGAAGGGTAACGATAAAAAAACGGTAAAAATTTTACGGGGCTGATAAAGCTTTGGTAAAACCCGCCAGCGTATCGAACATCCGGTCGATATCAGGATGAGGCAGCTGCATGCCGGGGAGGGTGGTCCGTACAAAAACGGTATACAAACCTGCGTTGCGGCCAAACTGCATATCGCTGATATTGTTGCCCACCATGATGGACCGGGCCGGATCGATAGCCGGGAAATCATGGATGGCGCGGGCGGCCATTCCGGGATTGGGCTTCCGTTCCGGGTGCTCGTTATGCACCGCCGTGCAATAGTAGATGGCGTCGATGCTGCCACCGGCTGCCTGCACCTGGTGTACCATGGTTTGATGAATAGCGGCCAGGTCCTCTTCCGTCATGAGTCCGCGGCCAACACCGCGCTGGTTGGTGACCACGATGATGCGGCCAAACTTTTCATGCAATATTTTGAAAAGTTCAGGCGCGCCTGTCATGAAAACAAATTCGCCGGTATTGAAAATATAACTGCCCGGTTTATCCTCGTTGATCACGCCATCCCGGTCCAGGAACAGGGTCCAGCTTTGGTCGATAGCAGCCAGGTCAAGCGGTGGCCGCTGCAGGTCAGTTTGCGCCTTGTTATAATCTTCCGGGATGCCGATATCGATAAAATACCCGTCCTGCGGCAGGCCGGCGATGGTAGCGGCAGGCACCTGCTTTTCCAGCACGTCTTTTTCGAACGAGAATTTCGAAGGAAGTCCCAGCGAGCCCATCCAGGCTTTGTTAAGCACATATACACCCCCGTTGATCAACCCCAGCGGGTAAAATTGTTTTTCCCGGAAGGCGGTAACGAGATGATCGGCGTCGGTTTCCACGGCCCCATACCGGTCAAAGTTTTCCATGGGCCGGAGGGCAAGCGTACAGCCGGCTTTTGTAGCAGTATGCAAGGCTTCCAGCTCATTGATCGCTGCTTTAAAGAGCGTGTCGCCGTTGGTGACCACGGCATTTTCTCCTTCCAGCTTTTCGAGCGCCAGCCGGATGGCGCCGCCGGTGCCGAGCGGTTCGTCTTCAACCACGCAGGTATAGTCCATCCGCTCAAACTGCTCTGCCAGCCAGGCCCCGATCACTTCGTGTTTGTAGCCGAGCGAAAAAATAAACCGTTCGATTCCCTGCATCCGCAGGTAGTTGATCACATGAAACAGGAAGGGACGCCCGGCTACCGGCGCCATGCACTTGGGCAGGTCGGGTACGGCATCGCGCAGCCGGGTACCCAGTCCGCCAGCGAGGATAATGGCTTCGCGGATCATGCGCCGAAATAGTTTTCTTCCACCAGCTGGCAAATGATATGTCCGACGAGGATATGGGCTTCCTGTATGCGTGGCGTATCGGCGGAAGGAATGTTGAACAGGTAATCGCTCACCGGTTTCAGCTGGCCGCCGGTGATGCCGGTAAACCCGATGGTAGTCATGCCTTTTTCGCGGGCCGTTTCAAAGGCGCGGATGATATTGCGGGAATTGCCGGAGGTGGATAAGCCCACGAGTAGATCGCCGGCTTCGCCGATACCCCCGATCAGCCGGGCATACACATCGTCGAAACTATAATCGTTGGCTACCGCAGTCAGGTAAGAAGTATTGCAGTGCAGCGCCTCGGAGGGCAGGGCTTTACGATCCTTGTAAAAACGGCCGGAGAACTCGGCCGCCAGGTGCTGTGCATCCGCTGCGCTGCCGCCATTGCCGCAGAAATATACCCTTCGCCCGGCCCGGAACGCCGCGACGATTGCTTCCACCACTTTTTCCATCGTGCTCACCAGCGCTTCGCTTTCCAGCACCTGCTGCTTCACACTGATCGAAGCTGCGATAATATCCCTGATCTTTTGCATAGTGTAATTCTGACATCAAATTATTGCGCTGCCGGGAAGGAAAGCCACTGGCCAGGCAACCTTAAACTTCTTCAATTTTTCAAACCTCTTAAACCTTTGTAACCTTCTCAAACCGTCCAGCTCTTCACCCCATGCTCTACAAACTGGTAGTTGCGGGCTTGTCCGCCAAATTTTTCCAGGCTTTGCGCCACCCTGTACTTGGTATTGACCGGGCAATAAAAGATCATGAAACCGCCACCCCCGGCGCCGGATATTTTCCCCCCGGTAGCACCTGCCTTCATGGCCGTTTCATAAATATCTTCCATCAGCGGGTTGCTGATGCCTTCGGCCATCTGCCGTTTCTGCTCGAAGCCGAAATTGAGGATCTCGCCGATCTCGTGCAATTTCCCTTTCAGCAGGGCATCCTTCATCTGCCGGGCCTGCTCCTTCAGCCGGTGCATGGCTTCCAGCGAGCTGTCTTTTTTCTCCACCACGTTCCGGCTTTGTTTTTTGATGATCTCGGCCGATTCGCGGCTGGTAGAGGTATAATAGAGCAGCAGGTTATTTTCCAGTTCGAACAGGTATTGCTGTTTGATACGCAAGGGGTTTACGATCACTTTGTCTTCTTCGTAAAACTCCATGAAGTTGACCCCGCCGAAGGTAGCGGCATACTGGTCCTGTTTGCCACCGGCAAGTCCCAGGTCTTTCCGTTCGATCTCGTAGGCATAATGGGCCATATCGTATTCGCCCATCGGCAGGCGCAGCATCTCGGCAAAGGCGCCGATGATGGCGACCACCAGAGTAGAGGAGGTACCCAGCCCGGAGCCGGCCGGTGCATCCACAAAGGTGGACAGCCGCAGTCCCTGCCGGGCAATGCCATAATCTTTTTGTATCCTGTTGTAAATGCCTTTGAGCAGCCCCAGCGTGCCATCCAGCGGCAGCTCGGTACTCCAGTCGAACTGTTGCTCTTCGGCGCGGTCGATGGCGTGCAGGATGATCCGGTGGTCAGTGACCGGCTCGATGGTGGCCCGCGCATAGAGCGAGATGGAGGCATTCAGGATGGCGCCGCCATACATATCGCTGTAGGGGCTCACATCGGTGCCGCCGCCGGCCAGGCCGATCCGGAGTGGAGCTTTACTTCTGTATATCATCCGCTAAATGGGTAATCGTACGGACCATATTGGCCCAGCTGTACTTTTGTTTTTCTTCGCGAAGATGCGGAATAAAATAGTTCTCTCCTAACGTATAGAAGCGCTGTATACCGGCTGCAATGGCAGCAGGCTCAGGCGCCGTTACCAATCCTGCTTTTTCATGCGGAACCAGCGAGGGCAACCCGCCCACGTCGGTCACCACCATCGGCTTCTCAAAATGGTAGGCAAGGGGCGTGACGCCGCTTTGCGTGGCATTGCGGTAGGGTTGTATCACGGCATCGGCAGCACAGAGATAATATTTCACTTCGCTATCCGGGATGAAATCCGTGCGCAGGATCAACCGGTCGCTGATGCCCAGCCGGTCGATCTGCTCCCGGTAGGGTTTGGCATCTTCATAAAACTCGCCTGCCACCAGCAGGCGGATATCGCCGGATCGGGAATCGTTTTTCAACAGGGCCATGGCATCCAGCAGCATATCCAGCCCTTTGTAGCGGCGGATGAAACCAAAGAATAAGATGATGCGATCGTTTGCCGGCAGGCCGAGATGCGCCCGTGCTTCCTGTTTGGACAGGATGGCGCCGAAGTTATCATACAGCGGGTGGGTGACCAGCTGCGCCGGTTTGCTCTTCTCAAACAGGCGGAGGTCCTGCATCACTTTTTCGCTCATGGTGATGAAGGCATCGCAGCTTTTCAGGAAATAGCTGGTAAACGGCTTATCGCCCGGTCTTTTTTCATGCGGGATCACATTGTCGGCGATACAGATGACGCGGGTATGCCGGTTCTTTTTCACGCGCCGGAGAATGGAACCCAGTGCCGGGCCCATCAGCGGCAGCCAGAACCGCACGATGATGATGTCGGGCCGTTCTTTTCGCAGCCGGTTGCCTACTTTGATCCAGTTCAGCGGGTGAATGGAATTGATGACGGTGTGGATCGGGATGCCTTCAGGCGCCGGTTCGTCTGAATACTGCGTTTTGCCGGGGAACAGGAAGCCCGGATACTGGAGCGAAAAGGAATAAATGGAACACTGGTCGCCTTGGTCGATAAACGCTTTGGCCAGCCGCTGGTTGAAGGTGGCCAGTCCGCCGCGTAAGGGATGCCCCGGTCCTATGATCACGATTTTTTTCATTGTCCAGGCCGTATGCGGTTGCTTGTTAAAGACCCGATTTGGTTTCGATCAGATAGGAGTTGCGGCCTGTGGCATTGCGCGACACCAGCTCGCCGATAAAACCCGCCAGGAACAGCTGCATACCAATGATGATCGCCGTCATGGCCAGGTAAAACCCGGGTCGGTTGGTGATCGGGTAACTGAAATCGATGACTTTCGAAATGACGAGGTAAACGGCAAATACAAACCCGATCAGGAAGAAAACCGTGCCCCAGAGACCGAAGAAATGCATAGGGCGTTTGCCAAACTTGCCCATGAAAAAGATGGTCATCAGGTCAAGAAAGCCGTTGATGAACCGGCTCCAGCCAAATTTGGTAACGCCGTATTTGCGCGGGCGATGCTCTACCACTTTCTCACCGATCTTCCGGAAGCCGGCCCATTTGGCCAGCACCGGCACATAGCGGTGCATTTCGCCATATACTTCAATGCTTTTGACCACGTTCCTTCGATAGGCTTTCAGCCCGCAGTTGAAATCGTGCAGCTTTATCTTGCTCATCTGCCGGGCAGCGGCGTTGAATACTTTGCTGGGCAGGTTCTTGGTCAGCCTGTTATCGTAGCGTTTTTTCTTCCACCCGCTCACGAGGTCATAGCCTTCTTCGGTCACCATTCTCCTCAGTTCGGGTATTTCATCGGGGCTGTCCTGCAGGTCGGCATCCATGGTAATGATAACATCACCCTGCGCGGCACGGAATCCTTCATTCAGTCCTGCCGACTTGCCATAATTGCGCTGGAATTTGATGGCCTTGATATGCGGGTTTTGCGCCCGCAGCTGCTGGATCACCTGCCAGGAATCATCGGTGCTGCCATCGTCTACGAAAACGATCTCGTAGGTATAGTGATGCGTGTCCATGACACGTTCGATCCAGGCGGTCAGCTCCGGCAGCGATTCGGCTTCATTGATCAGCGGTATGACAACAGAAATGTCCATGGATTTATTTCCTTCTTGTTAGCAGCGGGATTAACAGCAAAATCAGCAACAGCAAACCCGCTGTGACCAGGGTAAAAACGACTCCAACTAACAAATATCCGAAAATTGCAGTGGAAACCAGAGCCGTGGTATACTGTTTTTTGTACCGGAGGACGTCCGCTTCGATCTCGGCCGGTGTTTTATTCTTTTCCTTCACCAGCTCTTCCCGGTAATAGCGGGCCGATTCTTCGGCAAATTCAGGATGCATTTTGGTAAAGACGGCCGTAAAAGCCACCATGATCAGGGTGACGATAATAAAGCAACGGAAACCCTGCCCGAAAAGTTCGACAAAACGGCCGCTGTAGCCGGGAGAAAGATAATACCCCACCAGCGTCCAGATGATGCCCGCGGCATAGATGAAATACACGAGGTACTGTGATCCGCTGTTTACCGGTACTTTTTTGTAATACAGCCAGAGCGTCAGCGCCACCATGATGCTGCCGGTGGCCAGGCCTTTCAGAAGGGGAGTGAGTGTAAGCTTGTTCATGGTATAGTTCCAATATTAGCGAATGACGACCTGGTCGCCATTGATGATGCCCGTCACTTTTCCGGTCAGTTCGCGTCCGATAAAGGGGCTGTTTTTCGATTTGGAAAAAATGTCCTGCGGCGTAACCGTCCATTGGCGGCCGGGTTGAAACAAGGTGATCACCGCTTTGCCGCCTTCCTGTATCACCGGGCAGCCGAGGCCGAAGATCCTGCGCGGGTTAATGGCCAGCAGCTCCACCCAGCGTTCGGGCGTCATGTCGGGCAGTGCAGTGGCCAGCGCAGCATAGCAGGTTTCCAGCCCGATCATGCCGGCTTTGGCGTATTCAAATTCCAGCACTTTGCTGTCGTACTCCTGGGGCAGGTGATGCGATGCGATGCAGTCGATCAGCCCTTCGGCCAGGGCCTTTTTCAGGGTATCACGGTCTTCCCGGGTGCGCAGCGGCGGGTTTACTTTGTAGTTGCTATCATAACCGGCCAGGTCTTCGTCGCAGAAAAAAAGATGATAAGGCGCCACCGAACAGCTCACCGCCGTGCCGCCTGCTTTGCCGCGGCTGATGTATTCGATCGATTTCGGTGTGCTCACCCCGGTAAAATGCAGCCTGGATCCGGCATAACGGGTCAGCTTGATATCACGGGCCACGATCAGCTCTTCGGCCAGGGCCGGTTTGCCGGGCAGCCCCAGCTGCGTGGAAACGATCCCTTCGTTCATCTGGCCCTGCGGATTGATGCTTTTGTCGTCGGGCACCTGGATCAGCACACCGTCAAATGCTTTTATGTATTGCAGGGCCTTGACCAGCAGGCCGGCGGATTGAATACTGTTGATCCCGTCACTGAAGGCTATGGCGCCGCTGGTGCGCATATCGTACATCTCGGCGAGCTCTTTTCCTTCGGTGTTGCGGGTAATGGCGCCGATGGGGTGGATGGTGACGGGCAGGGATTTGCTTTTTTGTACGATGTATTCCACGTTGGCTTTGGCGTGGAGACAGGGATTGGTATTGGGGATCACCATCACATCGGTATAGCCGCCCGCTGCTGCTGCAGCAGCGCCGGTTTCCAGGGTTTCCTTGAACTCATAACCGGGATCGGCGAAATTGGCAAAGCTGTCCATCCAGCCGGGTGAGGCATGGAGCCCTTCGGCGGCGATCTC
>JBEVLT010000445.1:0-15466 GCA_040509055.1 Chitinophagaceae bacterium | reverse complement strand
GGCTGCAGAGTTTCCCGGGATTTTATGCCAAAGGCGTTCCGCTCGGTACGCAGTCCGAATGGGGCTGGCATAGCTTTCCCAATACCGAACAGTACCGGATCGAAGAGGCGATGAAAGTGTATGAGCTGGAAGGAAGAAAGATTGCTTACCCGGTGCAGGTGAAGGAGCCGGAACGGAATAAAAAGGCAGCAGACTATTTTCGCGTCAATCCTCATCGCCTGCAGTTGGGCACCATCGGGTTTGAGCTGCTGAAAAAAGATGGCTCACCGGCGCAGCTTGAGGATATTAAAAATATCAGGCAGGAGCTGGACCCCTGGTCGGGCGAGATCAGGAGCCGGTTTGCTGTAGAAGATGAGCCCGTCTATGTTTCCACGTTTTGCCATGGCGAAGCAGATGCCATTTCCGTGAACGTGCGATCGCCGCTGGTCAGCCAGGGCCGCCTGCGCATCCGGATTAGTTTTCCTTACCCGACAGGCGAATGGAAAGATGCAGGGACCAGCCAGGCCAACAGCAATAAACATGAATCCGCTATCCTGTCAAGCTATCCGGGCAGTGCCGGGCTGGTGCACCGGCTGGACAGTACGATTTATTACATCGGGTTGAACTGGAGCAAGGGGCAACTTTCGGCGGCACATGAACATTCTTTTATCCTGGCGCCTGCAACAGGCACGGATGATTTTTCTTTTACGGCCCTGTTCTCACCACGGCATCAACAACCGGGAAACATACCCGCTTATGCCGGCACGCGGTACAGTAGCCGCACCGCCTGGCGGAATTTCTGGAACAGCGGCGGCGCCATCGATTTTGCCGGCAGCACCGACCCGCGGGCATTCGAACTGGAACGGCGGATTATTCTTTCGCAGTACCTGTTGCGCGCACAGGAAGCATCGGCTTACCCGCCGCAGGAAACCGGGCTTACCTTCAACAGCTGGTATGGCAAGCCGCACCTCGAAATGCATTGGTGGCATGCCGTGCAGTATTCGCTGTGGGGCCGGCCTGAACTGATGGAAAAAAGCCTGGACTGGTATTTTACCGTGGCTGACCAGGCTAAGGGAATTGCCCGGCGACAGGGCTTTGACGGTTTGCGCTGGCAAAAAATGACGGATCACGCAGGTAACGAAAGTCCTTCTTCTGTCGGTTCTTTCCTGATCTGGCAGCAGCCGCATTTTATTTACATGGCAGAGCTGCTGTTCCGCCACCGGCGGGATCGCAGTGTGCTGAACAAGTACAAGGACCTGCTTTTTGCCACGGCTGATTTCATGGCATCGTTCCCTTCTTATGACAGCCAAACAAAAAAATACAACCTCGGCAGGGGATTGATCCCGGCGCAGGAATGTTTTGATCCGTTGACGACCTATAATCCCACCTATGAGCTGGCTTACTGGTCGTGGGCGCTGCAGGTAGCGCAGCAATGGCGCGAACGTCTCGGCATGGCCCGCAACAGGAAATGGGATGCCATCATTCACCAGCTGGCTCCCCTGCCGAAGAACGACAGCGTGTACCTGGCTACAGAAAGCACACCGGATTGTTATACTACGGAGCGGTACCTGACCGATCATCCTGCAGTACTGGCAACCTACGCGTCGATCCCGGCTGTGCACGGCCTGGATACCACGGTGATGAAGAATACCTTCAACCTGGTATGGAAGGTCTGGCATTGGGATGATACCTGGGGCTGGGATTTTCCGCTGACCGCGATGACGGCTGCCCGGCTGGGCATGCCGGACAAAGCGATCGATGCCCTGCTGATGCCGGTGCAAAAAAATACCTATCTGCCCAACGGCCATAATTACCAGGACGAGCGCCTGACGATTTACCTGCCCGGTAATGGTGGGTTACTGAGCGCTGTAGCCATGCTGTGTGCCGGGTTTGATGCCAGTAGCGTTCCCCTGCCCGGCATTCCAAAAGACGGGAGCTGGAAAGTGAAATGGGAAGGGTTAAGAAAAATATTCTGATGTTATCCAAAAAAAGGATCACGCTATTGCAGCAATACACTTTAAAAATAACGATGATGATCGTTTGCCGGCAAACGATAAAAAGAGATAAGATGCCGTTTCTGTTGCGGGCAGTGTACATGATTGCACCGGCGCACCCATCCCTTGTTATCAGCATCACGGGAAGAAGGGTTGCCAGGTTGCTCTTCCTGTCATGCGCATTGCTGGCGGTCAACTTTGCCGGGGCGCAACCGGCCAGCCTTCCATGGCATGGCATAGAAAGGGAACTGCGGTACCGGCCGGAAGGGAACGATATCGTGATTGAGAATGGCAGCAAGCGTTTTAACCGGGCACTGTATGGCGGCAACACCGCTTTCAGGGCCGAAGCAGGCGATCTGCCTGAGTTTGCACTCTATATGCCGGGCATGGGCGGCAACCTGCAATTCGGGATCATCGCCGGTGGTCAAAGCAAATGGCTGATCCATGCGCAATCGATCAAGGCCATCTACCGGCCCGGCTCTATGGTGTACGAGATCAGGGACTCCTTGCTAAAGAACGGGACCGTTTATTTAACTGCGATGGCGCTGTATAATTCCGAAGCATTGGTGGTACGGCTGAATGCAGGAGATCTTCCGGCCGGTGTGCAGCTGGTAGCCGTATATGGCGGGGCCACAGGTAAAAAGTTTTCCCGCGACGGCGATATCGGTGCCGATCCCGAATCGTCGTTTTACCTGAAACCGGAGTATTGCACCGGCACTATCTACCGTACGGATCAGCAGACCTTCACCGTGCTGTACGGCCTTGCGGGAGCGCTGACCGAAGAGGAACGCTACGAGATACAATACCTGCCCGACGCAAATAAGAACAATAAGCGGATCGGGGATGCCAAAAAGATCACAGGTGTTTTCCCGCCCGGGATGAAAATGAGCATCGCCGATGCGCATGCCCTGGCTTCGCCGGCTTCCCTGCTTCGGTCGCCTACCGATAGCACGCCGGTGATCGCAGCCAGCCAGGTGTTGGGAAAAGATAACCAGCTTTTCTTTTATATCGGCAGGCAGGTAAAGGATGAAACGATTACATACGCTTCCCTCAGCCGCTTGTTTGATGAAGCAGAAGGGCAGCGAAAAGCATTGGCAGCACGCATCCGTATTCGCACACCCGATCCCTATATCAATACACTTGGTGGCGTATTGGGCATTGCTGCCGATGCGATATGGGAGTCGCCCTCGTTCCTGCATGGGGCTGTGGCCTGGCGCATGCGGCTCAATGGCTGGCGCGGGGCGTATGCCGGCGATGTGCTGGGCTGGCACGACCGGTCCCGTGAACATTTCGATGGTTATGCGGCTTCCCAGCTGACCGCACCGCCGGTGACAGGAGTGGTCATGGATACAGCACTACACCTGGCGCGGCACCAGGAGAAAACAGGTACTGCCTTATTCAGCAAAGGCTATATCGCCCGCAATCCATACGATACCGGCCGGGCGCATCATTATGATATGAACCTCGTGCTCATCGACCAATTGCTGAATCATTTTAATTATACCGGCGATACGGCCTATGTGCGAACGATGTGGCCTGTATTGGCCCGTCACCTGGCCTGGGAGAAACGAAATTTCGATGCAGATGGGGATGGGTTGTACGATGCCTATGCGGCCATCTGGGCCAGCGATGCACTGCAATACAGTGGTGGTGGCGTCACACATTCTTCGGCTTACAACTACCGCGCAAACAAAGCGGCCGCACAACTGGCAAGGTTGATCGCGGAGGATGCCGCTCCGTACGAAACAGAAGCTGCTCATATTTTGTCGGCTGTCAATGAGCAGTTATGGCTGCCGGACAAAGGCTGGTATGCCGAATACAAAGACCTGCTGGGGAAAAAGCTCGTGCACCCCTATCCCGGGCTGTGGACCATTTACCATGCCATCGACGAAGGAATCGCAGATCCCTTCCAGGCTTACCAGTCGCTCCGGCATATTGACCTGGCCCTGCCGCATATACCCGTGCAGGCAAAAGGATTGCCGGAGAAGGACCTGTATCTTTTATCAACTACCAACTGGCAGCCCTATACCTGGTCGCTCAATAACGTAGTACTGGCGGAAAACCTGCATGCCTCCCTGGCTTACTGGCAGGGCAATCGCCCGGATGAAGCCTTCCGGCTCTGGAAAAGCGCGCTGACCGAAAGCATGTACCTTGGTTCATCGCCGGGCAATATCCAGCAGTTGTCGTTTTACGATGCCATCCGCGGCGAGCTGTACCGCGATTTTGCCGACCCCATCGGGATGGCCGCCCGTTCGCTGACGGAAGGATTGTTCGGCATTCGTCCTGCTGCGCTGCAGGATACGCTGGATATCCGGCCCGGTTTTCCGGCTGCCTGGAACTATGCCAGCCTCCGGACGCCGGATATTGACATCGATTTCAAAAGGACCGGTAAGAAAGATGTATACATGATCCGGCAATTGGCTGGCAGAAAGCTGCACCTGAAACTGGTGGTGCCGATGGTCAGCGACAATCCTGCATCGGTTTTAGTAAACGGGAGACGTGTTAGCCCGGTAATCAACGGTTCAGCTGTCGGAATGCCCTTGTTGCAGGTGAACGTGCCGGAGACAGACCGCTACAGGATTGAAATAACATGGCAGGGACAAACGATGGATACGAAACCGCCGGAAAGGACAGTTCCCGGCGGCGGCTCCTTTGAAATGTCTTTCAGCGGCCGGGTGGCTGAGGTTTCCGATCCACAGCAGGCATTGCATCATTATTATTTCAATGACAACAAGGTGAAGGCCCGGACTGCTGGCCTTGCCGGCTATAAAACGATCTTTGTAAAGCTGGAGCAGGGACTTGCGCAATGGTGGCAACCTGTCACACTGCACCTCTGTCGCATGTCCGGCCTGGGATCGGTCCGTTTGATTCCCGAAGGGTTTATCGATACTGTTTCCATTTTTGAAAAAGTGGACATGCAATACTTTTTCAATGACAAAGTCACGGGTATTTTTAAACAGCAGTATCGATCGCCAAGACCGGTCAGTCCCACACTGCAGTTGCCCGTGCAGGGTATCGGCAACTGGGCCTACCCGCTCACCATGGTCAATATCGACGACAACGGTGTGAGAAAACTGGCGGGTGCCGGCAACGAAATACGCTCCCTGATCAACATTCCTTTTGCTACACCGTCTGACAGCTCGCTGAACAATATCCTGTTCACTTCCCAATGGGACAACTTTCCCGATTCCGTCATCCTGCCGCTTACCGGCAGGGCTTCGAGGCTGCACCTGCTTATGGCGGGCAGCACCAGCGCCATGCAAAGCCGGATGGTGAACGGAATGGTGGTAGTGACGTATACCGATGAGACTTCCGATACATTGCTGCTTACAAACCCGGAAACCTGGTGGCCGATCGAGCAGGACTATTACAATGATGGGTTTGCTTTTACCATCGGCGATGAAATGCCGGAGCGGCTGTACCTGAAAGAAGGAAAGTTTGCCAAAGGATGGCCGGCGTATACACCGATCAGGGGATTTACCAACCGCGGCATCGACGGTGGTGCGGCTACCGTACTTGACATGGGCCTTGATCATGCAAAGACACTTCGCTCGCTGACCGTGCATGCCGTTGCTAACGATGTGGTGATCGGCCTGATGGCGGCCACGCTGCAGCGATAAAACCAGGTATAATGAAACTGTATTTGTTATATGTAATGTTATCAGGAGGTGCTGCATTGAATGCACAAACAGATTCGCTGGTGTACCTGTTTGCTTACTTCAAAAACAACGGGCAGGATGGACTTCACCTGGCTTATAGCGAGGATGGGCTGGAATGGAAAGCGCTGAAGCATGATGCATCCTTCTTAACGCCAGTCGTAGCCAGGGACAGGCTGATGCGCGACCCCTGCATCATCCGCGGGGCAGACGGCAACTTTCACATGGTGTGGACCGTGAGCTGGAACGACAAAGGCATTGGCTATGCCAGCTCTCCCGATCTCGTGCATTGGAGTGAACAGCAGTTTATTCCTGTGATGCAGCACGAAGATTCAGCGCGCAACTGCTGGGCCCCGGAGCTCTTTTACCACGGGAAAAGGAAGGAATACATGATCTATTGGTCTACGACCATCCCCGGCCGGTTCAGCGCCGGCGATACTACGGGCGATAACCGTTACAACCACCGCCTGTATTATGTGCGCACCAAAGATTTTAAAACCTATAGTTCCACCCGGCTTTTGTACGATCCCGGTTTTAATGTGATCGATGCCACCATTCAGCAAAAAGGGAAACGGTTTTTCATGTTCCTCAAGGACGAAACACGCTACCCGCCGCAAAAAAACATCCGGGTGGCCGTGAGTAAAAAGTTAACCGGGGGTTATGGCGCCGTTTCGGCTTCCATCACGGGCAGTTACTGGGCGGAGGGGCCGACTGTATTAAAAAAAGGCAAAGAATGGATCGTGTATTTTGACAAATACCGCGATCATCGATACGGGGCGGTATCGTCGGCCGACCTGGAAAGCTGGACCGATATTTCAGACAAGATCCGGTTTCCGCCGGGCGCCCGGCACGGAACGGTTTTTACGGTCACCCGCCGTGAGTTTGCCTTGCTTTTCGGCCTGTAAACAACAGGACGCATCAGGATAGCTATGATCATGGATTGATTATTTTTCATTACCCCAACGATTGTGCATATGAAGCCACGCCGCTCATTTATTGTTGTATTGCCCCGAAGCGCTGATCCACTCCGGAAATTCCTGCCCGCTCTCCTGTTCCTGTGTGTCGCCTGCCTGTCGCTTGCCTGGCTTTGCCCGCAAAAGAAACCGGTGCTGTACATCATCGGCGACTCTACTGTTCGCAACGGCAACGGCACGGGCTCCGACAGCCTCTGGGGCTGGGCCAGCCTGGTCGATCCTTATTTCGATACCAGCCGCATCGGCATCGACAACCGTGCGTTGGGCGGGCGCAGCAGCCGTACGTTTATCACCGAAGGCCGCTGGGACAAGATCATGCAAACCCTGCAGCCCGGCGATTTTGTGCTTATGCAATTTGGCCACAACGATGCCGGCCCGCTGGATGATACGGCGAGGGCAAGAGGCACCATCCGCGGTATCGGGAACGAAAGCCGCGAAATCTATAATCCCATCCGCAGGCAACCTGAAACGGTGTATACCTATGGCTGGTACCTGCGCAAATACGTGAACGATACGAAAAGCAAAGGAGCAATCCCCATCATTTGTTCGCCGGTGCCGCGTGATAACTGGAAAGATGGACGGGTGATGCGCGCTGATACAACCTATGCGCTATGGGCCCGGCAAATAGCCGTGGAAACGGGAACCCTGTTCATCGATTTAAACCAACTGATCGCCGATCGGTATGAACAGCTGGGACAGCAGGCCGTCAGCGGCTTTTTCCCGAAAGATCATACCCATACCAACCGGCAGGGGGCAGCCCTGAATGCAGCGACCGTGGCCGGCGCCCTCCGCCAATCCGACGGCGAGCTGAAGAAATATTTAAACAACTAATGCCATGCTAAAGAAATTACCGGTAAATGGAGGCATCGTCAACGGTCTGTTGCTGGTGCTCCTTCTCTTTTCCTGCACGCCGGGGCACAAACTGCAAAATACGATACCAAAGAACGAAGTGCTGGCCGTACTGCAAAAGACGAATGCTTATTTCATGAACAAATGGCCCGATCCCGGCAAGACCATCGTAACCAACAAAGAGCGGCCCGCCAATATCTGGACCCGTGCGGTGTATTACGAAGGGCTGATGGCTTTGTATCGTATCGATCCCGATCAAACCTATTACGACTATGCAGTGGATTGGGGCGCCCGACACAAGTGGGGCCTGGCAGGGGGTATCCAGACACGCAACGCAGATAATCATTGCTGCGGACAGACTTATATCGACCTGTACCTGATCGACAGGAAGGAAGAGCGCATCAAAGACATCAAAGCTTCTCTCGATGCCATGAAGAGCAGCCCGAAGATCGACGACTGGTGGTGGATCGACGCCTTGCAGATGGCGATGCCGGTATTTACCCGGCTGGGGGTGCTGTACAACGATACCAGCTATTTCAACCGCATGTATGAGATGTATGCGTATACCAGGAACCGGCATGGCGATAAAGGATTGTACAATGCTGTTGACCACCTCTGGTGGCGGGACAAGGATTTCGATCCGCCTTACCAGGAGCCGAACGGTGAAGATTGCTACTGGAGCCGTGGCAACGGGTGGGTGGTAGCAGCGCTGGTGCGTACGCTGTCGCTGCTGCCGGGATCGGATCCGCACTTTTCCGAATACCTGCAGGACTACCGGGACATGCTGCAGGCCCTGCTGACCCTGCAGCGGGAAGATGGCTTCTGGAATGCCAGCCTGCACGATCCTGCTCATTTCGGCGGCAAAGAACTATCCGGTACTTCGCTCTTTGTATACGGCATGGCCTGGGGCATCAATAATAAGCTCATCGACAGGAAGACGTATTTACCCGTGGTGCAGAAAGCATGGAGTGCACTGGTGGCAAACTGCATTCATCCTGATGGCCGGCTGGGCTTTGTACAAAGTACCGGCAAGGAGCCAAAGGATGGCCAACCGGTTACCTTTGATAAAATACCCGATTTTGAAGACTATGGGCTGGGCTGTTTTCTGCTGGCCGGCAGCGAAGTGTATAAACTGAAATAAGGATGAAACGAATAATGTTCCCAGGCCGGTGCCTGATGCCGGTGCTTCTTTTTCTTTGTTCCATCGCCTGTGCCCAGCAGGGTATCGGCGATTACCGGTCGGGGTTCAGCAAAACAGGCAACCTCTTTTCATTTACCAACCAGCATGGTAAAACGCTGATCGGATTCTGCACGCCGGCCATGTTCCGGGTCAGGAGCTCCTGGACCGGCCGCTTCGAAGACAATGAGCCGTGGATGGTCGTAAAGTACGACTGGGAACCGGTGTCGGTAACGGCGCGTGAAAACAAGGATCATTTCCTGCTCAGTACCGCAGAGATAAAAGTAAAGGTGTTCAAATCCCCGTTTCGTATAGAGGTGTACAATGCTGCCGGTGCACTGTTGTCGGCCGATGGCGCCGGCAATTACCAGAAGAACGGCGCACCGGTTTGTGAAAAGAAGCTGCAGCCCGATGAGCATTTTTTCGGTTTTGGCGAACGCATGGACTTTACCGACCAGCGCAGCAAAAAGCTGCAGCTGAACGTGGGCCGCGGCAAAGGGCAGCCCCATATCATCGGCGCCTACGATCCATTGCAGGCCAATTATTCCCCGGTTCCTTTTTTCATGAGCACCAAAGGTTACGGCATTTTCTTTCATACCGGCTTTCCGACCGAATGGGATATGGGCGCCGCGGCGAAGGAGGCTTATTCCTTCAGTGCTGCAGGAGGTGAGCTGGATTATTATTTCATCGTTGGCCCGCGTCTGCCCCGGGTATTGGAGCAGTATACACAGCTGACCGGCCGCTCGCCCCTGCTGCCCCGGTTTGCGCTCGGATTGCACGTAGGTACCTACTCCGGCGGCACCTGGGGCTATGAACAGCTCAGCTCCGACCAGTACGTGATCGGGCTGGCCCGGAAGCTAAGGGCGCTGGGTATACCGGCCGACATCCTCTGGCTGGATTCTACCTGGCGCATTTTTGGAAAAAAGGGTGGCAAGGGGGCTACCTCTTTTGAATGGCGGGATACGTTCAAAAATCCAAAAGCCATGTTCGACAGCCTGTATGCCCTGAACTATAAAATGGCCGGGCTGCATATCCGCCCGCGGTTTGACAATGGTAATTACATCAAGCTGCTGGACACGGCACAACAGCTGGGATTTACCTACCCGGAAAAAAACAATCCCGGTGAGTTCGTCAACTTTTTCGATTCGGCATCCGTCGATTTCTGGTGGAAGCATGGCGTGATGCGTGTGGCCGCCCCCGGCGCCCGGTTTTTGAAAACCGATGAAGGAAGCGCTTTTGGCGGGCTGGCCAATGAAAGCGATAAAACCGGGCCTACCGGGCAGGAGATCGGGAAGCTGCACAACATTTTCCCGATTGCCTATGCCAAAGCGCCGTATGAAAAATTTCAGCAGTACAATGGCATCCGCGGCCTCAACCACACCCGCGAGGGCTATGCCGGCATCCAGCGTTATCCCTTCATCTTTGCCGGCGACTGGCCAAGTGAATGGCAATATTTCGAACCGGTGATCAAAGCCGGACTGAATATCGGTCTCTCCGGCGTAGGCTACTGGACGCATTGCATGGGTGGTTTCGAGCACAAGGCCGATCCCGAACTGTACATGCGCTGGTGCCAGTTCGGGATGCTCAGTCCCCTTGCCATGGTATTCGGCATGGACCACCCGGGTTATAAAGAACCCTGGAACTACGGCGACGAAGCGTTCCGCAATTTCAAAAAATATGATTCGCTGCGCTATACCCTGCTGCCTTATCTCTACAGCACAGCTTACCAGCAGTACAAGACCGGCCTGCCGATGATGCGTCACCTGGTGCTGCAATACCAGAATGATGAAAATGTATATGGCATCAGCGATCAGTACCTGCTGGGCGATCACCTGATGGTATGCCCGGTGACGACCAAGGGCGCGCAGACCCGGACGATCTATTTCCCGGAAGGCGACTGGTACGATTACTGGTCGGGTAAAAAATATACCGGCAAACGATACGTAAACGTGGTGGCCCCGGCTGATGTGCTGCCGATGTTTGTACGCGCCGGCGCCATCATTCCGCAGCAGCCGGTGATGAGCTATACGGATGAGAAAAAAGTAACCACCCTGGAGCTGCAGGTATATCCCGGGCCGGGCAGCCTGGATTATTACGAAGACGATGGAACGAGCCTGGACTACAGCCAGGGCCGCTATAACCTGACCACGTTCAGTGTAGCCGGCACTGATGCGCGGGCGGTCATTAAGGCAACTCCAAAAAATACCGGGTATGAAAGCAGTATCAGGGATATGGTGCTGGTGCTCCGTCCGGTGACGGCTCCCCGGGCCGTAATGCTGAACAAAAGGTCGCTCAGTGTGGTGGCCGATACAGGCGTGAATACGGACGAAGGATACCGGTACGATGAAAAAACAAGTGAGCTTCGCATCCGGATACCCCTGAACGGCGATACCCTCGAGGTGAGCATTGCATACTGATTATTAGTTTGTTATTGCGCCATTCCTGCCGGAAATGGGGAAATAATTACTCATGAACCGTTTGCAGGCAATCCGATTCACCGGAATACCTGTTAGCGATTCACTTAATATATAATGGCAAGGGTTTTGAAATTTTATACCTGGCCATGTATCGAGCTCCTCTGTTTTTATTGGTTTTTATTGTATTGGTATTTGCCTGCTGCAACCAGCGGGAGCAATACGCCAATCCTGACGGGTATGATTTTAACAAAGGTTCGCTGATCAAGCTGCCCCTGGAGCTGGATGAAATATCCGGCGTGGCGTATTATCCAAAAGATACTTCCGTTTTTTCCATCAATGATGAGCGTGGCTGGTTGTATAAAATAGGAGTGGGGCACAACCGGAATATCCAGCGGTGGAAATTTTCCAGCGGGGGCGATTTTGAAGACCTGGTACTGCTGGACAGCATTTTCTATGTGTTGCAAAGCAACGGCGATCTCACCAAAATCTCCTTTGTCGATTCGAGCCTGTTCGTCAAATTTTTCCCGTTTACGTATAAAAGCGAAAATGAGTTCGAGATTCTGTATTATGACGATGCAAAAGGAAAGCTGATCCTGATCTGCAAGGATTGCGAAACCGATAAAAAGAAATCGCTGACCACGTTCAGCTTCGATCCGCTGACGGAGCAGTTCTCGGACAATTCTTTTTCGATCGATACCAAACAGATTGCCGGCGCCATTGGTGAAAAGAAAATAAAGTTCAAGCCTTCTGCAGCTTCCATCAATCCCCGGGACAGTCTGTTGTATATTATTTCGTCGGTCAATAAGCTTTTGGTCGTCACCGACAGGGACGGCAATTTTCAAAAGGCGTATCCCCTGTCTTCAACCCTGTTCAAGCAGCCGGAAGGGCTCACGTTCACTCCGGAAGGTACACTGATCATTTCCAACGAGTCGGCTGAAACAGGCGTTGCCAATCTTTTAATTTTCTCACTTGCTAAAATCCGCTCATGAAATTTTTGTTTTGGATAGGTAGTATGGTTTGTTGTCTTGGCGTATCGGCGCAGAACAGCCCGGTAAATGATGATTCGATAAAAACGAAAGTGATCCTGGTGGGCGATGCCGGTGCGCTGGTAAAAGGTAAGGCCATGGTGCTGGATGCCATCAGGGCCACGCAAAAGATGGACGAGCGTACTGTAGTAGTATACCTTGGCGACAACCTGTACGATGCCGGCCTGCCGGATGAAACTTTTACCAGCTACTCGCTGATGAAAGCGGCGCTTGACTCACAGATCGCCCTGCTGAAAGACACCAAAGCCAAAGGCTACATGATACCCGGCAACCACGACTGGGAAAACGGGAGAGCACGCGGATACGAAGCCATCGTTCGCCAGCAGCGCTATGTGGACCAGAACGGCGGCGGCAAGCTCGAGTTTTATCCCAAAGAAGGTTGCCCCGGCCCGATAGAAATAGAGCTAAGTGAGGACGTAGTGCTGATCATGATGGATAGCCAGTGGTGGATACATGACAATGACAAACCCGGTGTGGAGTCTGACTGCGAATACAAAACGGAAGACGAGGTGATCAGCGAGCTGGAAGACCTGCTGAACAAGAACTATAAAAAGCTGGTATTGCTGGCCTGTCACCACCCTTTCAAAAGCAATGGCCCGCATGGCGGTTATTTTACCTTCAAGCAACATATATTTCCATTCACTGACAGGCGGGAAAACCTGTATATCCCGCTGCCGGTGCTGGGTTCCGTGTATCCGATTACAAGAAGTGTATTCGGTACCCCCCAGGATCTGAAACATCCGCGGTATATCAACATGGTAAGCCGCATCATGGGTGTGGTAAAGACCCATCCGCACGTGGTCATGCTGCACGGTCATGAGCATACCCTGCAACTGCTTCAGGACAGCAGCTATAACTATATCATCAGTGGCGCCGGTTCCAAAACCAATCGCGTATCGCCGGGGCGGAATGCCAAATTTGTGGCCCGATCGTTTGGCTTTGCCACGCTCGATATCATGAAGGACAAACATGTGAACGTTACATTCTTTACCGTAGATGAGAACAAGCCGGATTCGGTAAAGAATGCTTATTCGGAAAACATACTCGATTTCAGCAAGCTGCCGCCGGTAGCGGCAGACAGCGCCCAGCAGGTGCCGGCCAGCTATGTATATAAAGACTATGTAGAGGCCCCTGCCAGCACGCAATATGAAAAAGCCGGCTCGATGAAGCTGCTGTTCAACGGTAAAAACCACCGCAAGGAATGGTCCACGCCGGTACGCCTGAAAGTATTCAATATCCACCAGGAAAAAGGCGGGTTTAAAATAGAGGGCGTTGGTGGCGGCAAGCAAACCAAATCGCTGAGCCTGATTGATAAGGACGGGCACGAATGGGCGTTGCGGACGATCGATAAAGATCCTGCCCAGGCCATCCCGGCCAATTTCAGGGAAAGCTTTGCTTCCGATGTGGTACAGGACCTGATCTCTGCGGCTCACCCGTATGCGCCGCTGGCCATCCCGCCGATGGCACAGGCAACCGGTGTGCTGGTGGCGACGCCTGAATTCTTTTTTGTGCCGGACGATCCGGCACTGGGTTATTACCGTCCCATGTTTGCCAACAAAGTGTGCATGCTGGAGCGCAAGGACCCGGCCGAGGACGAGGATAGCAAAAGCAGCTACAAGCTGTTCAACAAAATGCGGGAGGACAACGACCACACCGTGGACCAGGAAAATGTGCTGCGGGCCCGCCTGCTGGATATCCTGGTGGCCGACTGGGACCGCCACTTCGATCAATGGCGCTGGGCTACTACCGATACCGGCCAGGGAAAATTATACAGACCGATCCCGCGCGACCGCGACCAGGCCTTCTTTTATTCGGAAGGGCTTATCATCCGCTATGTAGCGCGCCGCCGCATTCCCTTTCTCAAAGGATTGCGCTACGGCATACCCAAGATCAACAGCCAGAACAAAGTGGCCAAAGATTTTGACCGCATGTTCCTGAACAACCTGGACGAGAACGACTGGAAGCGGATCTCGGCCGATTTTGCCACCCGCCTCACCGATACCGTTATCAGCGAAAGCGTGCACAAAATGCCGCCCGAGATCTATGCCATCCGCGGTGAAACAATTACAAAAAAGCTGATCAACCGAAAAAATATGATCGGCTATAAGGCGCTGCGCTACTATAGATTTATCTCCAAAGAAGTGGAGGTGCTGGGCAGCAACGATAATGAATTTTTCCGCGTGACCGATGGCGGCGGAGACAGCATCAAGCTGACCGTATATTCCTACCGTAAGCATGCCGATACCAACTTTGTGATGTACCAGCGGGTATTCGATCCAAAGATCACGAAAGAGATCAGGATGTATGGCTTCAACGGGGCTGACCGATTCCAGATCGACAGTGGCCTGCATTCCTCCATTCGCATCCGCATGATCGGGGGCCGGGGCAACGATTCGTTTGCGGTGAAAAGCCCGCTGCGTACGATCGTATATGATAACACCAATGAACAAAACTACCTGGAGCGCTACCGGAGGACCAAACAGATATTCGAAGCAGACCCGAATGTGAACGAATACAAAATGAACGGGTTCAATTACCCTGTGCGGCGCTATCCCCGTTTCCTGGCCGGCATCAACGGCGATGATGGCCTGCTGATGGGTACGGGCTTCTGGTTCATCGACTATGGATTCCGAAAAGAACCGTACAAGAGCAGTCATAAGCTCATTGCGCTGTTTGCGCTCACCCGCAAGGCATACCAGTTGAAATACAATGGCGAACTGATCGATCTGTTCGGCAAAACGGACCTGCTGCTGAACGGGTATTTTACCAAGCCGGTACTGAATAACTTCTATGGCTTTGGCAACAATACAAAGATTGATGAAACAAAACCAGTAACTTTTTACCGGGTACGTTATAGCGAGGCCGGTGCCGACATCCTGTTCCGCCGCAAACCGTTCCGCATTCTCAGCCTTGCATTTGGCCCTACCTTTTACCGGTACTGGAACCGGTATGAGAATAACAAAGACTATGTGCTGAGCAAGCCTTCCCTTATTGGGCTCGACTCTGCCGATGTATATACTTCCAAAACCTATGCAGGAGCCAAGCTGTCGCTGGACCTGGACAACCTGAACAGCGACATCTTTCCAACACGCGGTATCCGCTGGACCAACAACCTGACGCTGCTGCAGCCGCTGGATAAAAACAGTCATGCGCTGAACAAGATCGAGTCGGATATGGTGATCTATGCCAGCCTGAAGATACCGGCGCGCGTGGTAGGAGTGATCAAGCTGGGCGCCGGTCATATTTTCAACGACAGTATCCAGTATTTCCAGGCCCTGTCGCTGGGGCAGAACAATGTACTGCGCGGATTTCGCAAAAACCGCTTCTCCGGGCATTCGGTGGCCTATGGCAGCCTGGAGTTGCGCATTAAATTG
>JBEVLT010000444.1:0-5780 GCA_040509055.1 Chitinophagaceae bacterium | reverse complement strand
CTATGCCAATGGCGGCAAAGTAGTTTGTGAGATCATCACCCTTTCGGCATTGCAAACAGGTATCAAGCTCACCTTTATCGATCAGGGGCCCGGCATTCCCGATGTGGAAAAAGCCATGCAGGACGGTTTCACTACCGGCAAAACGCTGGGGCTGGGATTGCCCGGCGCCAAACGCCTTGTCAATTTATTCGAGCTGAAAACAGTGGTCGGAAAAGGTACTACGGTCAGCATCACAAAATGGAGAAATGGTTAATGCGCCGCACAAAAGCATCCTGATGCCCAACAGGACCTACCAGGCCATGGTACGGTCCGAGATCAAAAAAATAGCCCAGTCCATAGGATTTACGACACGCCGCCTGGCAGAGGTCGAGATCATCGTGGCCGAAATGACCAGCAACCTCAGCAAGCACAGCACGCAGGGAGGCCAGCTGCTGGTAAAGGAAATAGCGGGCAACCAACCCTCGGGTATCGAGATCATTTGCATCGACAACGGACCCGGCATGGTTATGCCGGCCCGCATGCTCGAAGACGGGGTATCCACCAGTAATACCCTGGGCCAGGGCCTGGGCGCTATCAGGCGCCTCTCCGACGAGTTTGACCTGTACTCCCGCAAAGACTGGGGAACCATCCTCCTTGCCCGGGTGTTCGTGCAGAAAAAACAGGTTTCCGCCGGCAAAAAGACCATGGGCGTTAATGTGGTCATGCTGGCCAAAACAGGCGAAGAAGCCTGCGGCGATAACTGGACCACGATCAGAAAAGGCAACCAGCTGAAACTGGCACTGCTGGACGGGCTGGGCCACGGGCCCAACGCTGCGCTGGCTGCTGAAAAGGGGGTAGAAGCCTTTCACCAATACGGAACGGACCTGCCGAATGAACAGCTGAAAAATATCCATGCGGCTATCCGGAAAACAAGGGGGGCGGTCATCGGCATCGCGCACATCGATTTTACCAACCGCCAGCTCCTCTACAGCGGGGTGGGCAATATCAGCGGCAAGCTGTTCTCTGCCGGCAAGCTGCGTCCCTGCATGTCCTACAACGGCATCGTGGGTCATACCATTCCCGGCACGATCAACAACTATGTTTTTGTGTGGGAAAAGAACGATATGCTTATTTTACACAGCGACGGGCTATCCGGCCGGTGGGATTTGCAGAAGTATCCCCAGATCACCCGGCATGACGGCAGCATCCTTGCCGCCGCCCTGTACAAGGACCATTGCAGGGGCAACGACGATGTGACCATTGCAGTGACCCGGTATTTAAACTAAGGGACAATGACGGAAATAATCAAGCTTGAAGTGCAGAACGAGATGGATATCGTGCTGGCGCACCGCAGGGCCACCCAGTTTGCCCGGTTCGCAGGTATCAGCCTGTCCGAGCAAACGCGTTTTGCCACGGCCGTATCCGAGATCTGCAGGAATTGCCTGGAATATGCCGGTGGCGGTCAGGTGTCTTTCGCGGTGCTGAAAAAGGAAAACGAACAATATACATTAACGGCAGAAATTACCGACAAAGGTCCCGGCATCAAGAACCTGGACCAGGTGCTGGCCAGGGAGCCGCAGACCCACCGGGGCCGTGGCATAGGGATCGTATTTGCCAAAAGGCTGGCAGACCAGTTCCGCATCGTTTCCACGGCGAAAGGTACCAGGGTCACGCTGGGAAAAGCCATTCCCGCCAAGCAACCGCTGAACAACCTGATCATCCAGGGCTGGGCGCAGCATATCCGGAACGAGCCGGCCATCTCCGCTTACGAAGAGCTGAAATACCGCAACGACCAGCTGCTCCAGATGACGGAAGAGCTCCGGAACGAGAAGTTGCTGGCGGAATCGCACAACAGGGAGATACAACTGCTTAATCACAAGCTGGAAGAGAACAACGAGAACATGAAGAACTTTACCTACACGGTATCGCATGATCTCCGTACCCCGCTTACCAGCCTGCGGCTGGCACTGTCTTTCCTGGACGAAATGACCATTCCCGGAGAGATCGACGAATACCTGAAGATCATCAACCGCGCCGTGACACGGCTGGACAATACGGTGCAGGGGCTGGTGAAGATCCTGCTCATGCAAACGCATACCGACAACTCCCGGAAGATCGCCCTGGGAGACGTGTTTACCGAAGTGTACGAAGATTTTACCGCTACCATCAGCGATATCGGCGCTTCCGTTACTTTCGACTTTACAGATGTACCGGAAATCGTTTATATCGAGGCGTATATCAAAAGCATTTTTACCAACCTGCTCAGCAATGCGATCAAATACCGCTCGCCGGAGCGGCCGCTGTCGGTATCTGTGCTTGCGCGGAAGACGGACGACAAGATCGTGCTGGTGTTCAGGGATAATGGGCTGGGCATCGACCTGGAGCAGCATGGCGAAAAGCTCTTCTCCCCTTTCAGCCGTTTTTCGGAAAATACCGAAGGCAACGGCATCGGGCTCTACATTATCCGCAACATGGTGCGCCGCAACGGCGGCAGTATCGATGTGACCAGCGAACCCGGTCACGGTACCACCTTCTCCTTCTTCCTGCCGGAATACCAGCTGGCAGCTCCTGAAAAAAAGCAAGGGTTATAAAAGAAAACAGCTCCT
The DNA here is from genome assembly GCA_040509055.1 of Chitinophagaceae bacterium. Classification (GTDB taxonomy): domain Bacteria; phylum Bacteroidota; class Bacteroidia; order Chitinophagales; family Chitinophagaceae; genus JAJKIP01. The sequence continues at coordinate 3,195 of JBEVLT010000444.1, read as the reverse complement.
GGTTGTTGACCGGAGCTGTTTTATAAACCTACCTAATTTCCTCCGCCCGAAGGCAGAGGATGCTGCTATTTTAAATGGCCTTAGCCAAGATATGCTTTCAGTGCGCTGCTGTAGCGGGCCTTTTGCAGGCGCTTGATGGCGCGTTCCTTGATCTGGCGGATGCGCTCCTTGGTCAGGTCGTATTTCTGACCGATCTGTTCGATGGTAACACCCTGTTCGCCATCCAGGCCGAAATAGGCGTTGACGATCTCTGCTTCGCGCGGGCTGAGCGATTTCAGCACCCGGCGGATCTCGTTGCGCAGCGAATCCTTCATCACGTCGTCGTCGGTATCGTCGCTGCCTTCCAGCAGGTCGCCCATGGCCACATCCTCAGCCTCGTGCACGGGTGCATCCAGCGATGTGTGACGGGTATTGCTCTGGAAAATATTGTTGATCTCGGTTTCGCTCATTTCCAGCAGTTCGGCCAGCTCCTCCGTCGATGGTTCGCGCTCATGCTCCTGCTCGAAGGCCATATAAGCTTTGTTGGCCTTGTTGTACGTGCCGATCTTGTTTTGCGGCAGGCGTACCAGCCTTCCCTGCTCGGCCAAAGCCTGCAGGATGGACTGGCGGATCCACCATACGGCATAAGAAATGAATTTGAAACCCTTTGTTTCGTCGAAACGCTGTGCAGCCTTGATCAGGCCGAGGTTACCCTCGTTGATCAGGTCGCTCAGGGACAAACCCTGGTGCTGGTATTGTTTGGCTACGGAGACTACGAAACGAAGGTTGGCCTGTACCAGCTTATCAAGCGCTTTCTGGTCGCCCATTTTGATACGCTGTGCCAGTGTCGTTTCTTCCTCCGGGGTAATCATCGAAATCTTGGAAATTTCCTGCAGGTATTTTTCGACTGCCTGAGAATCTCTGTTCGTAATCTGTGTAGCAATTTTAAGCTGCCTCATATTGGATCATCTGAATTTAATGTAAGAACGAATAACAGCCAGTCTTTGTTTGCAGTACAATGCAAAGAGGTAGTTAAAAACTACGCTGCCGGTCCATCTGCAAAGATACATTGCAAACGCCGAATCTCATAGCACCTGTGTATAATTTATTCTAATCCAGTTTTCATGCCAACCTCGCCGGGACCGCTAAGGGCTGCCCCATCCGGGGCGGGGTTCCGGTAAGCAAATGAGGATCGCTTATACAGCCGCGGGAGCAGCGGGCGGCTGTACACGGGCCCTGCGGCGGAGCACGATCCAGAGCACGACCCCTGTGACGACCAGCAATGTGGAGATCACCTCGGCCTGTGTGGGCTGCAGCCCGAAAATATTCAACCGGGTGTTGACCCTGATCTTTTCCACCAGGAACCGCTCTACCCCGTTTACGATCAGGTAAAGGGCAAACAGGGTGCCCGGCACTTTCAGCTTTTTCCGCACCCCCCAGAGCAGTGCAAACAGCAGCAGCGAGGCGATCACCTCGTACAAAGGGGTCGGGAAAACAGGGGCCGGCAGGTGGTTGCAATACTTTTTGTCCGTGCAGCCGGCCAGGGGTACTCCTGACTCGTTAACATTGTGCGGGTAGTCGTAGGCAAAGAACCAGGTGGGCAAAAAACCCAGCGCGCCGGGCCGCTTGAAGGAGGCATGAGGCACTTCGGCCGGGCTGGTAAAATGATCCATGAAATAGGTACTGTTGGCCTGCACCGCCTGCTCAAACTGGCCTGGCGCCGCTACCGTAATATTGGAAGAGGCATCTACCGCATAGGCGGAATTATAAATGCCCCAGTCGCCGTCGCCCGCTACCTGGCAGCCGATGCGCCCCACGGCATAGGCCAGCATCAATGCAGGCGCTGCGGCATCGTTCAGGTGCCAGAACCCAATATTGTGCTTGCGGGCATAGATCCAGATGGCGATGGCCGCACAGATCAGTCCGCCATAGAACGTAAGGCCGGCAGGTGAAAAAATGTACGACGAGGGATCTTTGGTAAACCCGTCCCAGTTCTCGAATATATCGAAGAGCTTGGCGCCGATCAGGCCAAAAATAAGCGCCAGGATCGTTATCTCACCTACCCTGTCCTGCGGCCATATGCGGACCGTTCTTTTTTCGGGCTTCGGTAGTTTTTGCTTGTTCTTTTCATACCATTTCAGCCCTGCAAACAGCAATCCCAGGCCGATGCCGGCCGGCCAGCTGCCGATACCGGAAAAGATAAAGGCTTGCGGATCTTCGGTGGCCGAACTATCGAGGATGAACAGGGCTAAAATTTTGTAGCCAAGCAGGAATCCCAGGAAAAAATTCAGCAGCAATTCGGCAGGCGTGGCCGGCTGCCCTACCATCACCTGCATTTCTTTGGGGTACAGCAATCCCTGGCGGCTTTTTCTTTTCAACTCGGCGGCCAGGATGATGGCGGCGAGGATAAAGGAAATGGCGACAAAGAAACCGAAGGAATTGACAAACCGGAGAAACTTCCATTCTGCACCAAACAGGTCTTTGAAAGCGAAATACAGGTTAGGATACATACTGATCCGTAATTGGTTTTGCGACGAATATACAATGGAAAAACAAGCCGTGGTAAAATAATAATACCCTCCGGCAACCGAAGGGTATTATGAAAAAAAGGTGCTGAAAAATTTAGTTGCAATGCTCTTCGAAAGCACCGATCAGGTTGTGCGCGATCATTTGCGCAGGCCGGCCTTCTATCTGGTGGCGCTCGATGAAATGCACCAGTTGCCCGTTTTTGAACAGGGCGATGGCGGGTGAAGACGGCGGATACGGCGCCAGGTGCTGACGCAGCGTTTTCACGGCGTCTATGTCGAAGCCGGCAAAGCTGGTGGTCAGAAAATTGGGTTTATGCGGTGCATTGGCCACAGCCATCAGCACGCCGGGGCGGGCAGAGCCGGCCGAGCAGCCGCAAACGGAATTGATCATCACCAGTGTGGTGCCCTCTTTGGACAGCTGTGCTTCCACATCGGTCGGGGTGAGCAGCTCCGAAAAACCGTTTTCGGTCAGCTCCTCTTTCATCGGTATTACAATTTCTTCAGGATACATTGTTGTTGAGTTTAGTATGCAACACAAAAGTAGAGAAAAAGTTCGTCAGCACGCAGATTATGAAATTGTGTCAGGTCTGTCTGTTGGGTTGTGTAAAAATGTCATCCGCATGGAGCAGTATATACCAGCCCTGTCAGGAAATATAACATAAAAAGGTGGTGGTACAGCGTTTGAAAA
>JBEVLT010000443.1:0-9440 GCA_040509055.1 Chitinophagaceae bacterium | reverse complement strand
CGCGGCCTGTCGTCAGGAGCCCATTTTTTTATCGGATAATTGATCACTTCCATCCCCACCAAGTTACTAATTTATTTAGTATATCCTCCATCCTTTTTTCCACAATTCTCCATTTTCGTCATTTTTGACAATGCTCATGTCGATTGCGCTGATAGTAATATCTTCGCCGCTTCAGGGACAAATTCTTTTTGTAACACATTTCAGCCATGCAATCTGCCAAGATTTTTGCCGGAACCAGTTCCCGCGAATTGACCAATGAGATTTGTAAGGAATACGGTACCAAGCCGGGAAGCATTCATATTCAAAGATTTAGTGATGGAGAAATATCGCCTACTTTCCTGGAAAGTATCCGGGGCGATTTTGTTTTCCTGGTACAAAGCACCTATGCTCCTGCAGACAACCTGATGGAGCTGCTCCTCATGATCGATGCGGCCAAACGGGCCTCCGCCTATAAGGTGATCGCCGTGATGCCTTATTATGGTTATGCGCGACAGGATAGAAAGGACAAACCAAGGGTGGCTATAGGCAGTAAGTTGGTAGCCAATATGTTAGTAGCGGCAGGGGCCGACCGTGTCATTACAATGGACTTGCATGCGCCCCAAATTCAGGGTTACTTTGACATACCCGTTGATCACCTCGACAGCCATGCACTTTTTATTCCCTACATTGCCAATCTGAAGCTGGAAAACCTTACCTTTGCGGCCCCTGACGTGGGGGCTACCAACCGGATCCGGGAGATTGCCAGTTACCTGAATGCAGAAATGGTGATATGCGACAAGCACCGGAAACGGGCCAATGAGATTGCGAGCATGGTAGTGATAGGCGATGTGACCGGGAGAGATATTGTGATCATCGATGATATTTGCGATACCGGCGGTACATTGGCAAAAAGCGCAGCTCTTTTGAAGGAAAAAGGCGCCAGGAGTGTCCGGGCGCTGATCACGCACCCGGTATTGAGCGGGAAGGCATATGAGAACATCGAAAACAGTGTGCTGGAGGAATTGGTCGTTTGTGATACGATCCCGATCCGGAAAGATGCCGGTTCCAAGATCAAGGTCATCTCCGTCTCAGAGCTGTTTGCCGTAGCCATCCGCAACGCGTTTGAGAACAAAAGTATCACCAGTCTCTTTGTCCATTCGCAACGCAGGGCTGGTTTATAAGATGAGGTGATACAGATAAGGAAGTGTAATATTTTAAACAACATACAATGAAAACAATTACAATCGAAGGACAACTGAGGACCGGATTCGGCAAAGCAGCCACCCGTCAACTCCGCTCTCAGGAACTGGTGCCTGGTGTAATTTACGGGGGTGCACAGGAGATCAATTTCGCTGCTCCTGCTGCGGCTTTTAAACCGTTAGTTTATACACCGAGTTTCCAGCTTGCTGACGTAACTGTAGAGGGCAAAACGTACAGGACTATCCTGAAAGACCTGCAGTTTGACAAAGTAAATGACCATCTCATCCATGTGGATTTGCTGGAACTGGTAGAAGACAAAAAAGTGATCGCTGACATTCCGCTGAAATTTGTCGGTACTTCAAAGGGCGTGAAAGACGGTGGTAAACTCGTCACCAAGATGAAATCGCTGAAGGTAAAAACCTATCCCAAACACCTGAAAGAGCAGATCGAAGTGCCGATCGACACGCTGGAGCTGAACGGTAATATCCGCGTGGAAGACGTAAAAGAAGAAAACTACGAGATACTGAACTCCCCGCGTATTCCCATCGCTTCTGTTGTACTGACAAGGCAACTGAAGCAGGAAGAAGCCGCTGCTGCTCCTGCAGGCGCTGCTGCCCCTGCCGGCGACAAAGCGAAGAAATAAGTATCATACGATACCCGCAACCCGTATCTCCTTCAGAATCCCAGGCGATACGGGTTTTTTATTGGCTTAATCCGATATTTGATCATTAAAAACAGCGGCAGGTATACTGGTTCCGCGATACAGCAGTATGAAATACCTGATAGCAGGGCTGGGGAATATAGGTAATGAGTATGCACATACAAGGCATAATATCGGCTTCGATATCGTGTATGCCTTTGTTCAAAAACACGGAGCTGCTCTCCGTACCGACCGGCTCGCTTATGTAGCCGATATTCGGTGGAAAGGCAAAGGTATTACCTGCATCTGCCCCACTACCTTTATGAACCTTAGCGGCAGGGCGGTGAAATACTGGCTTGACAAGGAAAAAATAGCCCTGGAAAACCTGCTGGTCATCATTGACGAAGTGGCCTTGCCGGTGGATAGTCTGCGGTTAAAGCCTTCCGGTAGCGATGGCGGGCATAATGGCCTCAAAAGCATCCAGGACGCACTGGGCACGATGGAGTATCCCCGCCTGCGGTTTGGTATTGGAAATGATTTTCCAAAAGGCTACCAGTCAGATTTCGTGCTGGGTAAATGGAAAAAGGAGGAAGAGCCGCTCGTAAAGCTAAAGATCGAAAAGGCCGTAGACGTAATAGAGCTGTTTATCAGCCGGGGCATTACTGCTGCCATGAACGATGTGAACAGCAAACGCTTTTCTGTTTGATCGCTTGTATACAAACATACCATTATGAAAATATTTTGCATAGGACGTAATTATGTGGCACATGCAAAAGAGCTCGGCAACGAGGTGCCGGAAGAGCCCGTGATATTCATGAAACCCGCCTCGGCGATCTGGAAGCCGCAAACTTCTTTTCATTACCCGGCATTTACCAGGGAGCTGCATTATGAATGTGAACTGGTGCTGCGGGTAAGCAGGAGTGGGAAGAATATTGCGGGGGAGCCTGCTATGAATTATTGTGATGCCATTACCGCCGGTCTTGATTTTACGGCAAGGGATGTGCAAAATCTGCTGAAAGCAAAAGGGTTGCCCTGGGAAAAAGCGAAGGCATGGGATAACTCGGCTGTGGTAGGTGAGTGGTTGCCACTGGCAGACGTAGGGGATTTGAATGATATCCGTTTTTCCCTGTATAAGAATAAAGAGGTGGTGCAGCAGGGGCATTCATCCCATATGATCCATAGTTTTGATAAGATCCTGTCGCACATCTCAACTTATTTTTCCCTCGAACCGGGCGACATGATCTTTACCGGAACACCGGCAGGTGTGGGAAGCGTCGGTGCAGGAGATAAGCTGGAAGGGTATATCGCAGATAAGCAGCTGTTCAGCCTTGAAATTCTGCAAAACCCCGGTTAGTGCATACAGCATTTGTCTTCTAATCCTGTACCTGCGCACATAAACACTTTACGATCTACATTGCTGCTATAATGACCGATACTAATCTTTTAATAAAAGCCTACCGGCTCATGTGCCAGGTAAAGGCGATGGCGGAAACCTATGAGAACAACCGGGGTGTTTGCAAATACGTGCATTCCACATCACGGGGACATGAAGCCATTCAGCTGGCGGCGGCCTTCCAGCTACTGCCGCAGGATTATGTAAGTCCTTATTACCGGGATGAAAGCATGTTACTTGGACTTGGGTTTTCTCCTTTCCAGCTCATGCTGCAGCTGCTTGCCAAAGGAAACGACCTCTTTACCGGGGGGCGGGAATATTATTCGCATCCTAATTATAAAGGCAGCGACAAGCCCACGATCATTCACCAGAGCAGTGCTACCGGCATGCAGGCCATACCTGCTACCGGGCTGGCCCAGGCTATTCAGTATCTTGAAAATACGGGAGCTATTGACAGTGATACTACCGCGCCGCTGGTGATCTGTTCGCTTGGCGACGCCAGCATGACGGAGGGAGAAGTAAGCGAAGCGCTGCAGGTAGCGGCATTGAAGCAATTGCCGATCATCTATCTTGTACAGGACAACGATTGGGGCATCAGTGTAACGGCGCCGGAAGCCCGGACCATGAATGCCTTTGAGTTCGCAGAAGGGTTTAAAGGCTTGCGGCGCATACAGGTAAATGGCAGCGATGTTGAAGCATCGTTTGCCGTGATGAAACAGGTTTGTGACGAGGTACGCAGGGAAAGATGCCCTTACGTAGTGCATGCAAAAGTGCCGCTGCTGGGCCACCATACCAGCGGGGTACGAAAAGAATTTTACCGATCGGCTGAAGACTGGGCCAGCCATCTTGAATCGGATCCGCGTATACGACTGCGGAAAAGAATGGAAGAAGCCGGTATTGAAGAAGAAACTATCCGGCAGGTGGAACAGGAAGCAGCGGAACTGGTAGCCGCAGATTTTGCAAAAGCGGTAGCTTCCCCGGAGCCTGATCCTGCCGGGGCACAGGAACACGTATTTGTTCCAACACCCGTGACAGAAGAGAAGGGCCAACGCATACCGGCGGGTGCTGAAAAGATCATGATGGTAGACGCAGCCTTATTTGCCATCCGGGAATTGATGGAAAAGCATCCGGAAGCCGTTTTGTACGGGCAGGATGTGGGCAAGCGGCTGGGCGGCGTATTCAGGGAAACGGCTACGCTGGGAGAACGGTTCGGCGATCACAGGGTATTCAATACTGCTATACAGGAAGCTTATATCGTCGGTTCTACCGTGGGCATGAGCGCGGCAGGATTGAAGCCCATCGTGGAAGTGCAGTTTGGAGATTATATCTACCCGGGGTTCAACCAGCTGGTCAGCGAGGTATCCAAATCCTGCTATCTCAGCTGCGGCAAGTTTCCGGTATCGATGGTGTTGCGGGTGCCGGTAGGTGCTTATGGCGGCGGCGGGCCTTATCACAGCGGTTGCGTGGAAACGACACTGCTGTCTGTAAAAGGCATCAAGGTAGTATATCCTTCCAATGCGGCCGATATGAAAGGATTGATGAAGGCCGCTTTCTATGATCCCAATCCGGTGGTGATGCTGGAGCATAAAGGATTGTACTGGAGCAAAGTGCCCGGTACGGAAGAAGCACGGGTGCCTGAACCGTCGGCGGATTACATCATCCCGCTCGGTAAAGCCCGTATCGTGCAGCAGGCCGGGGAGGAAGCCATACAGGAAGGCAGCAGTTGCGTGGTGATAACATATGGCATGGGCGTATACTGGGCCACAGCCGCAGCAAAGCAGTTTAGCCGGCAGGTAGAGATTATTGACCTGCGGACCTTATTCCCACTCGATGAGGAACTCCTTTTTGAAAGAGTAAGACTCCACGGTAAATGCATCGTGGTGACGGAAGAACAGCAAAACAATTCTTTTGCCGAAGCGCTGGCCGGCCGTATTGCCAGGCATTGTTTCCGGTACCTGGATGCACCGGTGGAGGTGATTGGCGCAGCAAACGTGCCGGCCATTCCTATGAATATTGCATTGGAAAAAGCTGTTTTGCCGGATAGCGATAAGGTGGCGGCTTTGATCGGCGCCTTATTACGGTCGTAGATAATTCGTTCTTAAAAGCCTACCGCATTGCCCCCATCCACGCGGATGCTGGTGCCGGTGATATAACCTGATGCGCTGGTAGCCAGGAATAACGCAGTATCCGCCACATCTTCCGGCCGGCCGAGGTAGCCCATCGGTGTGCGCGAGATCACCTTGCGTTTTCGTTCTTCATCACCATTCAGGGCTTTGGATGACATATCCGTGGCAATAAATCCCGGGGCGATTGCATTGACCCGGATGCCTTTGGGCGAAAGCTCTACCGCCATAGCGGCGGTCATCCCTTCAATGGCGCTCTTGGAGGCTGTGTAAGCAATGACCTTGGGAATGCCGTACATCGCTGCCATGGAGCTGATATTGATGATACTACCGCTTTCCTGCTTCTCCATGATCTTTACCACCTCCCTGGATAAGGAAAATACTGCATTGACATTGGTATGCAGGACAGACTGGAATTCCTCGTCGGTTACTTCCGTAAAATCTTTTTTCATGTTGATACCAGCATTGTTCACGAGAATGTCGACCCGGCCGTATTGTTCGTGAATCTCTTTCACCAGTGCCGGGATATCTTTCAGCTGTGTCAGATCAAATTGAATGGCAGCGCCGTTCTCTCCCAGCAGTTGCTGCACCTGCTGCAGTTTGCTCTCATCACGGCCAATGACCACACAGAAAATATGATGCGCTGCAAATTTCTCAGCAATAGCTAACCCGATGCCTGATGCGCCGCCGGTAATGATGGCGATTGGTTTGTTTGTAAGATTCATTGGTTGTTCGTAGGCTTTGATATTCTGTTTTTGAAGTTTGATATGGATAATGTTGCTAATTCCCTGGTGCAAAAGGAAATGTCAGCTGCATATAGTAGTTCAGTGTATGGTCTGGCTTTTCATAGCCGGCGGGTAAAGGCATTTTTGAAAATGTTTGAAAATACAGCAGGCATGCATTCCGCCACCATACAGCCTCTTCCTCCTGTATTTGCAGCAGCATTTTTACCTGGCTGAAACGTTGTGGATCGATCTTATCCTTTAATGTGTTCCATACCTGTTGCATCCGGCGTACCGAGTCTACGCCACTGTAATACCTGGAGCAAAGCTCGTCCCACAATGTCTTTCCGCTTTTCATGGTATACTGCCAGGGCAGGTGGTGAAACCACAGTAAATATTTGTCGTCACAGGTGGAAGGATCTTTCCATTTTGCAGCGGCCGCAGGGGTATATTGGCCGATGGCGTTACTGCCATTGGACGTCCGATCAAAGCCGATCCCTGCGGAGTCGGCGCGATGATAATATACGGAGGTCCAGTCGGCACGGGGCATGCGGCTTACCCAGGGGCCAGGACCATAATGATGACCAGCTCCCATGATATGATGCAGCCCGATCGGCGTCATATAATTCACCGTGACCTCACGGCTTTCGAGCATGATCTTTTTGGTGGCTTCGACAAATGCAGCATCGTTGGTAAAGGTCATGCGCAGCCACTCTTCTGCGATCTGCGCAGCTGTGAGCTCATGATCCCATGCCAGGCGACCCAGGGCATACCAGTTGGACTGGGCAAACGGATGGCCACACCAGTTCAGATCATTCCCGATATTGGCCACACCGGCCATGCCGGTAATAGCATAGGAATGGGCGCTGCCATCGATGACCTTGCCTACGGTTGTTCCCTTACCTTTTGCATAGGTGTCGCTATCCAGGCATTCTTTAAACAGGGGGGCCAGGTACACGAGATGTGTGGCAAAACCAAGGTATTCCTGGGTGAGCTGGAATTCCATCATCAGCGGGGTGCGGGGCATGGCACCAAACAGGGGATGAAACGGTTCTCTTGGCTGGAAGTCGATAGCGCCGTTCTTTACCTGTACCAGCACATTCCTGTCAAACGTTCCATCCAGCGGTACAAATTCATTATAGGCCTGTTTGTGGCGGTCATCCGGAACTTCGTTGCTGTACACAAAGGCGCGCCACATGACGATGCCCCGGAATGGGGCTACTGCTTTGGCCAGCATATTAGCCCCGTCTGCATGGGTGCGGCCATAGTTTTGCGGACCGGGCTGACCTTCTGAATTCGCTTTCACCAGGAAACCGCCAAAGTCGGGGATCAGCGAATAAATTTCTTTTGCCTTTTCATTCCACCAGCGCTGTACCGTGTCGTTCAGCGGATCGGCGGTGCGCAATTTCCCGATCTCGACCGGGGCGCTGAACCGTGCCGTGAGGTAGACCTTGATGCCATAAGGCCTGAATACGGCAGCAAGCGCTGCTACTTTTTCAAGATAAGGGCGGGTAAGCACCGTGGCATTGGCATTTACATTGGTCAATACGGTGCCGTTGATCCCGATGGAGGCATTGGCCCTTGCATAGTCCTTGTACCGGGGATCGGTATAGCCGGGCAGGGTATGCCAGTTCCAGAGAGAAATACCTGCATATCCGCGTTCCACATGGCGGTCCAGGTTATCCCAGTGATTCAGCAGCCGCAATTGGGTGCGGGGAGCTGAAACAATATGCAATCCGGTCAGGGGCTGCCGGGTCTGGACCAGCCGTAAAAAATGGAATACACCATATAGGAGACCCTGGTCTGTATTGGCGGTAATGACGATACACTTTTTGCCATTGATGGCCTGGCTGGTAATAAAATAGCCTTCGGCGCCGGTCTGCTGCAAAATATTGTCCGGTTTTAGCGCAGCAATGGCAGGAGAGGAGGATGGCGTACCGATGAGTATCGTTCCGTGCTGAACGGCCCTGAGCAATGGCACAGCTGTATTCAGCAACCCGGATAAGCCCATGGTCAGCTCTTCCCGCGCGGCCTGCAATACCGGTGAATTGCCCTGTACCGAAAGCGCCGTGACCTGCTGGCGGCAGGCTGAAAGATAGGCCCCTGACAGGGGTTTGTACCGTAGCCAAAGGTCATAACCGTTCTCCGCACGTGCAGAAAATAAGGTGCAGCCTGTCAGGAAAACAAAAGCCAGCCGTAGCAGTATCGTTTGGTTCAGCCTCATGATTTAGGGTTACCGGTTTGCATCCAGCCTATTTTTTCTTCAGCGTGGATTCCCGGAGAAGCACTTCCGATTTCAGGATGATCTTATTGGTTGTGTGTATATCGGCAATGCCTTCCAGGTGATTGATCAGGTGTGTGGCGGCGATCTCGCCCATTTGATAAGAAGGATAATTGACGGTAGTAATATTGGGTTCCACGATCCTGGAGATGGGGTCGTTGTTGAAGCCGGCAATGGCAATATCATCAGGGATACGGACCCCGTTTTGCTTCAGGACCCGCATACAGCTGGCAGCGCATACGTCGTTGGATACAAATACGGCATCGGGCCGCTGCTGCATCGCCAGGATTCTTTCCGCTGCTTCTGCTCCCGCCGCTTCGTTCAGCTCGCTGATGATAAGCATGTCTTCCTCGTAAGTCAGGCCTTCATCCTCCAGCGCCTGCTGGTAACCCCTGAACCGCTCGCGGTATACGTTTCTTTTCAGGTTACCGGTAATGTGCATGATGCGGCTGCATCCCTGGCCGGCCAAATGCCGGGTTATATCATACCCGTTCCTGTAATTATCAATAATAATGGAGACGGTATCATCGCTTTCATGCACCCGGTCAAAGAAGATCACCGGGATATTACGTTTCAGAAAGCGTTGAAAATGTGCAATGTTGACCGTATCGTATGCCAGGGAAACCAGCAGCCCGTCTACGCGGTTGTCAAACATGGTTTTGGCATTCACCTCTTCTTTGGCCATCGACTCCATGGACTGGCTGATGATAATATTATAGCCCGAATCGCTGGCCACTTTTTCCATGGCGGCCAGGGCGGTAGATACGAAATGGCTGTTCATCCGGGGGATGATCACCCCGATGGTATTGGTTTTCTTCTTCCTCAGGTTGCTGGCAAAAGTGTTGAAGCGATAGCCCATTTCCTCGGCTTTCTCCACGATCCGTTTCTTGGTGTTCTTATTGATAGCCTGGTGGTCTTTGAGGCCGCGGCTGACCGTGGCCGGAGAGAGCTTCAGCTCCCGGGCAAGGTCGTATATCGTAATTTCTTTGTGCATGCTGGCAGCAATTAGTTGGTCGGAGTTGTCCTTAGGATGTTAGCTGGCAGAAAATTATAATTTTTTTTGCAATCGGTTGCAAATTTAAAATATTTCTCTAAATTAGCT
>JBEVLT010000442.1:0-11104 GCA_040509055.1 Chitinophagaceae bacterium | reverse complement strand
CCCGTGTCCAAGACCTTTGAAATTTTCTTTCAGGTTATATACCAAATCACGTACCATCGGGTAGCGGTCGAGGTAAATATTTTCCTGTACGGGTAAAATATACTTACCGGGTTTCTCCCTGCTTTCCAGGTACGCAATTTTAACTTTTTTCAAAAAACTTACCTGCATGGTATCCTCGCGGTTGCCGATCCAGCTGACGCCGACAAATCCGACGGCATTCGGGTGAGAAGCCACGTAATCAATCACTTCGCGGCTCGACCGGGCGCCTACCGTTGCCGCCGTCAGTGTGTCGCCATGCAATACAGAATCGACGATGAACCGTACCGTGCTGGTTGCCTGCGTACCGTCAAAAACAGGGATTAAAGTTTTGCTAAACCTGCCTGTGAGAATAGCCCGTACGTCCTGCATGGAAAGAACTGAATCCGGCGACTGTGGATGCAGCACAACGGCTATGGCATCGAGCGCCACACGCAGCATCTCCGGTCCTGTTTTCAGCGAGTCCGACATAAAACGCTCCTCGCTTTTGCTGAAACTGCGGGTGGCGATGACCATCCGGATACTGTCCACATAAAAATCCTTCAGGCACTCTGCCTCGGGTTTGTAGTGAACCACGATATGCGTGCCCGGGTACAACGCTTCATACACCTGCACCTGCTCATCGATCACCGGTTTGAACGACTCGTCTGCACTGATATGGATCGTGCCCCGTTCTGCCGTATCTGTTAACTCATCCTGCTGCGCCTTGTACGACTTACAACCGTTCATAAGCAGCAGGCAGAAAAACAACACGAGCAGGGCAGCACCTTTCCGGCCTGACAGTGCGCTCATTTGAAATAGTTTTTCTTATACCCCCTGTAGATGCGCCAGCCACCGTACAGTACACATACGACGCCGAATATCTTATCGATCGCATTCGGCGGGTAACTTTGATTGAGCGCCATGTCGAACTGATCCCGCAGGAAAAAGAAAACACCGACTCCCAGGATCATGATGCCAATGCCATAGTCCATAAATGCCCTCATGGAAGCCACCTGCCTTCGCTTTTTCTTCTCGTAATCTTCGATCATAGCTATCGTATTCAGGACGGGCAAATTATTGAATTTTTGTTGTTTTACCCCCACAAATATTACAGATTATACTATAATAACACCGGCGGCGATACTAAGATGAATAATCCCGGCAAATCCATACGGCATCCCTCCGCCGTCTGTCACCTTAACATTATCTTTGCAGGCATGAAAATTTTAATGGTTTGCCTCGGGAATATCTGCCGCAGTCCGCTGGCAGAAGGTATCCTGAAGCACAAAGCCGCGCAGGCGGGGCTGGACTGGACGATCGAAAGCGCAGGCACCAATGGCTATCATACCGGCGAAGCGCCACACCCCTTGTCACAAAAAGTAGCCCGGCTGAACGGCATCGATATCTGCGCGCAGCGGGCCCGCCGGTTTTCGGCCGCAGACTTTGGCCACTACGATAAAATATATGCGCTGGCAGAAGATGTGCTGGATGAAATGCGGCGCATGGCCGGCAGCCGGTTCGACGCACAAAAGGCAGACCTGCTGATGAACGAGCTTTACCCCGGGCAGAACCGGGATGTGCCCGATCCCTGGTACGGCCCGGAGCCGGGCTACCACGAAGTGTACCAACTGATCGATCAGGCCTGTGACCGGATCATCGAAAAATACAGCCGGGAAGCGCAAGCCCCGGCCATCAACCCGGCAACGGGACATAACTGAGCAATCCATGGCAAAAGCTACTGTAAGCCTACCGCAGGGCACCCGTGATTTCGGGCCCGATATCGTTCGCAAGCGGAACTATATTTTTCAAACCATCCGTTCGGTATTTGAGCTGTATGGTTTCCAGCCGCTGGAAACCCCTGCGCTGGAAAACCTGGAGACCCTGATGGGAAAATACGGGGACGAAGGAGACAAGCTCATCTTCAAGATCCTGAACAACGGGCTAAGCGACCCGGCCAACAGCGGAAAGGCCAGGACGGCCTTTGACAACCTGCTGTCCGGTAAAAACGATAAAAATCTCACGGAACGGGCCCTGAAATACGACCTGACCATCCCTTTTGCCCGCTATGTGGCCATGAATCATGGGCAGCTCACCTTCCCGTTCAGGCGCTACCAGATACAACCGGTGTGGCGGGCCGACCGGCCGCAGCGGGGACGCTACCGCGAATTTTACCAGTGTGATGCCGATGTGGTAGGCAGCCTCTCTCTTGTAAACGAAGTGGAACTGGCTACCCTTTATGCCGACGCATTCAGCAGGCTGGGCCTGGAGGTGGAAATAAAGATCAACAGCCGGAAAATACTGGCCGCGCTGGCCGAGGCCTGCGGTGATGCAAACAGGCTGACGGCGATTACCGTCGCCATCGACAAACTGGATAAGATCGGGCCGGAAAAAGTGGCGGAAGAGCTATTACAAAAAGGGCTCGACGAACGCCAGGTTACTATCGTGCAGCAGTACCTGCAAATCAGCGGCGACAATACACAGAAATTAAACCAGCTGAAAGAGCTGTTCGGCGCCAGCCCTACCGGCGCCAAGGGCATCGAAGAACTGGAATACGTGACGGCGGCAGCCGGCCCTTTTATGCGCGGGGCAACGCTAACGGCAGACCTGACACTGGCCCGCGGACTGAATTATTACACCGGCATCATCTTCGAAGTAAAGGCGACCGGCGTGCAGATGGGCAGCATCGGTGGCGGCGGCCGGTACGATGACCTCACGGGCCTGTTTGGCGTACCCGGTATTCCCGGTGTAGGCATTTCTTTTGGCATAGATCGTATTTATGACGTGATGGATGAACTGAAGCTTTTCCCGGAAACGGTGCAAACCGGCACACAAGCGCTGTTCTTCAACCTTGGCCCAACACCTGCGCAAACGGCTTTCCGGCTGCTGCAGGAGCTCCGGAGCGCCGGCATCCGGTGCGAACTCTACCCGGAACAAGCCAAATTTGACAAGCAATTCAAATACGCCGAAAAAAAGAACATTCCTTACGTTGTGATCATCGGTGAAGAAGAAGTGCTTAACGGAAATGTTAAAATTAAAACCCTGGAATCGGGAGAACAAAAGACGCTTAGCTTTGAACAACTGGCTTCCTGGCCATTTGCGTAACCTTAATCAACCTTTATGAAACCGATCCCGTACCTGCCTGCGCTACTTGCCCTGGCCTTCCTGGCTTCGTGTTCGAAGCAATCGAAAGTGCCTGTGCCGGCAGATGCAGCCATGGTGCTGCATGTCGATGGCCGCGCTCTTCAATCAAAACTGAGCTGGGAAGAGTTCAAACAAGGTGAGCTCTACAAGATTGCAGCCGGCGAAGCCGAAGGCGAGCTGACAAAAAAGATACTGGACCATCCCGATTCTTCAGGTGTGGATCTTGCTTCGGACCTGTTCCTGTTTATCAGGAATCGCGGTACCGGCACCTATATCGGTTTTACCTGCCCGGTAAAAGACGAAAAGCTATTTAACTCGTACATCACCCGGGCAGCCAATGGCGAAACGATCACCAAACACGGCGATCTCTCTGTCATTAGCTCCGGCAACAGCGTGCTTACGTGGAACGACAAGCGCATCGTAGCCATCAGCGCCGATCCTTCGCCCGGACCGGGCCACGGATTTGGCAAAATGAACCGGCAAAAACCTATCACTCCCGACAGCCTGGTGAAATTTGCTGCCGAAGTTTATTCGCTTAGCGGCAGCAACAGCATCGGCAGCAATAAGCATTTTGTCGCCATGATGAAAGATACCGGCGATGCCCATATCTGGATCAACCCGGGCAGCCTTGCCGGCTCCATGCGGAACCCCCTGCTGTCGCTTGCAAAAACAGACGTACTGACGAACGGCAACTATGCTGCCGCCACCCTGCATTTCGACCAGGGTAAGATCACGGTAGATGTCAAAAGCTACTACAACAAAAAGCTGGAAACCCTGTATGAAAAATACAAGCCGGAGAACCTGGATGCGGATATGCTGAAAAACATTCCGGCAGGCGATGTCACCGCCGTCATGGCCGCAAAGTATCATCCCCAGGCCCTCAGGGACCTGCTGGTGCTGGTGGGGCTGGACGGGTTTGCCAATGGCTATCTCGGCAAGGCCGGTCTCAGCCTCGACGACTTTGTGAAAGCCAACAAGGGCGACCTGTTGTTTGCCGTTTCGGATTTCGGCATGGCCGGAAAAGAAATATATCCCCCCCTGAGCAATTTAGGCCAGCGTCTTCCGCATAACATCAGCAGGCCGGATGCAAAAATCCTGTTTGCCACCTCCGTCGCGGACAAGGCTTCGTTTGAAAAACTGGTCACTTTGCTGCAAACCAAAATCGCTGAAGGCGGCGAAAAGCTGCAAGCCATTGCCGGCAGGGTGCCCTACGTGCTGAACGACAAATGGTTTATAGCCGGCACCGATTCAGTAATGGTACATACGTACGGCGCCACCAGCACCAACCACCCTTTTATCAGCAAGATCATCGGGCACCCGATGGGTGGCTATATCGACTTCCGGCACGCCATCGCAGGCACCAGACCCATGGCAGACTCGGCATTCTCCCCACTCGTGAATGAATCGCTGCATTTCTGGGAGGATGTGGTATTTTATGGCGGCGAGCGGAAAGACGATGCCATGGAAAGCCATTTTGAGATCAACCTGAAAGACAAAAGCACCAATAGCCTGAAGCAGCTGAATACTTACCTGGGCAGAATGGCCAGGACCATGATGAATGAAAGAAAAAGACGCGGAGAAGAAACCATGCGGCAATGGCAGGAAAGCATTCCGGACAACGTGATCATAGAGGGGCCGAAGCTCAGGAGAAAATAATTCATTTCATGATCAAACCACAGGTAAAGCCGCCTGTGGTTTTTTTATTGCGCGCGGTATGCAACTACACATCCGGCAGTTATTGCCCGCTTATTTCGACGAAGAGCGAAAAAAAACCTCGGAAATCTGGGGGCAGGACCTGGTTTTTGAAAAAGGAGAACTGGTGAAGATCGTAGCCCCTTCAGGCAGCGGCAAGACCTCGCTGGTGCACTTCCTGTACGGGCTGCGGAATGAATATACCGGGCAAATCTCCTTCGATGGCCAGGCTATCCGCCATTTTACTGCGGAAGATTTTGCCCGCTACCGCAAGGAGCGTGTCAGCATCGTTTTCCAGGACCTCCGGCTCTTCCCGGAGCAGACCGTACTGGACAACCTGGAGATCAAACGCCAGCTGCATCCTTATCATTCCCCGGAAAAGATCAAGGAGATGGCCGAACGGCTGGGCATCGGCAACAAGCTGCATACCGCAGCAAGGATCTGCTCTTACGGCGAGCAGCAACGCGTGGCCATTATCCGCTCGTTACTACAGCCCTTCGACCTGCTGCTGCTGGACGAGCCCTTCAGCCACCTGGACAACAACAACGCGCAAAAGGCCATGGAGCTAATGCTGGAAGAAGCCCGTGCCCGCCATGCGGCGATCATCTTTGCCGACCTGGAGCGGATCGACTATTTTCCCTTTACCCGATTGTTTCACCTCTAAATGCAGACCGGTGCCGCTATCGTATAAAACCATCAGGCCACTCTTACTCACCGGGACCAATGCCGCCTCCCGCTGGTTCTCCTATATCGGGCTGGGTATCGGTGTGCTGCTACTGCTGTGCGCCCTGCAGATGTTCATCAACATCCAGCAGCTGGTCAAGAAATCCAGTGTGCGGAAAAACGGGTTCGACTTTATTTCCCTGACTAAGGTGATCACCAACGATAACATGGGAAAGGACAACCGGTTTACCGCCGGGGAGATAGCAGAACTCCGGTCGCAGCCGTTCATCACCGACGCATCGCCACTGGTGCCTAACCGGTTCAAAGTGGTGGCCGAGGCCGGCGACCTGATCCCTTTTTCTTCCGACATCTTTGTGGAGGCGCTCGATGATAACTTTATCGATACCGTGCCGCCCAATTTTACCTGGACGAAAGGACAGGAGATCGTCCCGATCATCTTTTCGTCCGACCTGCTGGAAATGTACAATGTGTTTGCACCAAGCTGGGACCTGCCGCAGCTATCGCCGGCCACGGCCTCCAACGTGCGCATCTACCTGCGATGCGAAGGCAAGCTGGGACAGAAAGTTTTCCGTGCCGGTATCGTGGCCTTTTCCGATCGTGTCAACTCCATTCTTGTCCCTACTAGCTTTATCGATTGGGCCAACCGCAACCTGGAAGGAGAGGATTCGGTAAGATCATCGCGGGTATTCATTCAAACGGCTGATGCCAACAACACCGCCCTGCTGCAGTTCCTGGACCAGAAAAACTACCGGATCAACAAGGACAAGACCGTGTTTGGCCGGTCCAAATCTTTGCTGGAGGGTATCGTGAGCGGGCTGGGATTCTTCGGCCTGCTGGTGATCCTGCTGGCGCTGATGCTGTTTTCCTTTTACCTGCAGCTAGTCATTGCCCGGAGCCGGGACAACCTGCAGCTGCTGCTGACACTGGGCTACTCGCCCCGCTGGCTGAGCAGGAATATGGCCCGGCAGTTTATACCGGTCTATATATTCGTCGTACTCGTAGCAGCCGCCTGTGCCCAACTGATGCAATGGGGATTTCACCACTTTATTATGTACGACCGGCCGGAGCTGTCCACCCTGCTGCACTGGAGCGTACTGGCCACTGCGCCAGCACTCATCATCCTGTCGGTGATCACCAATTACCAGCTGGTGAAGAAACTCCTGTACAAAATGTTCTGAAAACTATACCAACCGATAGATCACGGCAGCCCCCTGCCCTACGCCCACGCACATAGTGGCCAATCCATACCCGGCGCTGCTTCTTTTCATTTCATGCAGTAAGGTAGCGGAAATGCGCACGCCGCTGCAACCCAGCGGGTGGCCAATGGCGATGGCGCCACCGTTCACGTTTACCTTGTTGATATCCAGCCCCAGGTCGCGTACGCAGGCGATGGACTGCGAGGCAAACGCTTCGTTGAGCTCTACCAGGTCCAGGTCGGACACGGAAAGCCCTGCCCTCTGCAACGCCTTCTGCGTGGCAGGTACCGGACCAATGCCCATCACGGCAGGGTCTACTCCTGCCACGGCCATAGCAACCACTTCGGCTATCGGCTGCAGGTTGTATTTCTTTACCGCGGCTTCGCCAGCCAGCAGCATGGCGGCAGCGCCATCATTGATGCCGGAGGAGTTTCCGGCTGTTACCGTGCCGTCTTTGGCAAAGGCCGGTTTCAGCGAGGCCAGCTTCTCCAGCGAGGTCTGGCGGGGATGCTCATCCACTTCCACCACCGACAGGTTGCCTTTTGTATCGGTTATTTCTACCGCGGTTATCTCATCCTGCCACTTGCGGGCGGCCAGCGCTTCAAAATATTTTTGTTGCGAAGCCAAGGCGAATATGTCCTGCTCCTGGCGGGAGATATTCCATTCACGCGCCACGTTCTCGGCCGTTTCTCCCATGCTGAACGGCGGATACAGCTCAGCCAGCCGCTTGTTTAAAAAGCGCCAGCCCAGGGTGGTATCATATATCCCGGTATTGCGCTGGAAAGGGGCCGAAGTTTTGGGCATTACAAAGGGCGCCCGGGTCATGCTTTCCACACCGCAGGCGATCACCAGGTCTGCATCGCCGCAACGGATCTGCCGGGCGCCGTCCATGACTGCCTGCAGCCCGGACGCGCAAAGCCGGTTGACCGTGCTGCCTGCCACAGACACCGGCAAGCCGGCCAGCAGGGCCGCCATCCTCGCCACGTTGCGGTTATCCTCACCTGCCTGGTTGGCCGCACCGGCGATCACGTCTTCGATAGCATTTACATCGATGGATCCGTTCCGATTGAGCAAGGCCCTGATCGTGGTCGCCAGCAGGTCGTCGGGCCTGACAGTGCTTAATACTCCACCATATTTACCCACCGGTGTCCGCACCACATCTACTACATATACTGCCTGCATAAAAAATCTTTAAATAAAATAGCGCCTTTTGAGCCACACTTCAAACAGCGGGTCGCTCAGGGCGATGGTTTTGCCTGCAATATCAATAATTTCCTTGTTCTCCAGCGCCTCTTTTATACGCCTGATATTACCGGACGCACCGATGCCATAGGTTTGCAGGAACCCGGCGGAAGTAAAGTTTGTTTCGCCGGCACACAATCCCTCCAGGAAGTTCAGCTGCAGGTTGGTCAGCTGGTCCACTTCCTTCTGGTACAGGATGGTGTACTGGTCCAGCAGCTCTTCGATAGCCGCTTCGATGTTTTCTTTCCTGCACTTTCTGCCGCACACATTCCAGGCGGCCTGGGCCAGCTGCTGCACGAAATAGGGATGGTTGCTCATCAGCCGGGCAATTTCCTGTGCCAGCTCTTCACTGATGGATTTGCCGGTGGCCCTGAACCGTTCCATGATAAAAGGCACCCAATGCTTTTCTTCTATTTTTTCCAGGAACAGGATCTCGCCAAACTTGTAAAACGGCATGGAGGGTTTGGTAAAAAAATCCATCAGCAGGTGGCGCTTGCTGCCGTACAATACATAAGTCACATGTTGGTGCTTTTGCCAGTGAGCGCGCAACCGCTTTTGTACGGCCTGCGGATCTTTAAAAAAACTGATATTCTGAAATTCATCCACGCATATGACGATGTGCTTCCCCTTTTTCTTCGCTATTTTTTCCGGCAGGTCCAGCACTTCGGAATAATGCTTTTTCACATCATCCAGGCTGAAGCTTACCGAGATATCGGTAGCCGGGTCGGGACTGAAGCCCAGGCGGGGAATGATCTTCCGGAAAAAAGCGCCTGCCATTTTCGCTACCTCTTCCAGGCTGCCCGCGGTAGCCCTCATCACCTGGCGCGACAGCTCTTCATAAAACTCTTTTTCGCTGCGGATATTGAAAATATCCACGAAGCAGAATACGGGAGCGCCTGCCTGCTTTTTGTATTTACCAGCCACCTGCTGCACCAGCGACGACTTGCCCCATCGCCGCGGCGAGATCAGCATGGTATTGATCCGGCCGTCTACCTGCCGCTTCAGCCAGCCGATCTCTTTGGTGCGGTTGGTAAAGTAAAAGTCGTCGGCGATCCTGCCAAAATCGAAAGGTTTCATAGCCTAAAAATATGAAACAAAAATGTTTCATACAAAAATGTTTCATACCGGAACGTTTCACTTTTGAGCGGATAAACGTCAGTTGCGTATCTTTGCAGGATGATCCAGCAGAAGAAGAATATACGGGACCTGTCGTTGCCCGATCTTGAAAAATATATCGAAACGCTGGGCGAGAAGAAGTTTCGCGCCAGGCAGGTATATGAATGGCTGTGGCTGACACCCGCGCTGAGCATCGATGCCATGACCAACCTGAGTAAGGAGCTGAGGAACAGGCTGAAAGAAGATTTTACGCTGCCGGCCCTTACCATCGATACCACACAGTATTCTGCAGACGGCACCATCAAAAGCCGTTTTAAAACCTGGGACGGCCACCTGGCCGAGGGCGTACTGATCCCCACTGAATCGCGGTACACAGCCTGCGTATCGTCGCAGATCGGCTGCTCGCTGAGCTGCCGCTTTTGCGCCACCGGCTATATCGACCGGAAACGCAATCTGTCTTTTGACGAGATCTACGACGAAGTAGTGCTGATCAACCAGCAGTGCGAGCGGGTGTACAGTAAAAAACTCTCCAATATCGTATTCATGGGCATGGGCGAACCCCTGCTGAATTACAAAAACGTGCTGAAATCCATCGAACGGATCACCTCGCCCGAAGGCATGGGCATGAGCCCGCGGCGGATCACGGTGAGCACGGCCGGTGTAGCCAAACAGATCCGGCAGCTGGGCGACGACAAGGTAAAATTCAAACTGGCCCTGTCGCTGCATGCGGCCAACGATGCAAAGCGCCACGAGATCATGCCGATCAACGATACCAACAATATCAAATCGCTCACAGACGCGCTGAATTATTTTTATAAACAAACAAAGAACGAGATCACGCTGGAATATATCCTGTTCAAAAACTTCAACGACTCGCTGCAGGATGCCGCCGAACTGGTTAAAATCTTCCGGCAGGTGCCGGCCGACCTGGTCAATATCATCGAATACAATCCCATCGATTTTGCCTCGTTTGAAAAGCCGGAAGAAGAAAAGGTAGACCCCTTTATAAACTTCCTGGAAAAAAACCGGGTAAATACGCGCCTGCGCCGGAGCCGCGGCAAAGACATCGATGCCGCCTGCGGGCAACTGGCCAATAAGGACAGCTAACCCCGGCAGGCTGACCTGTCGTTATCATTTACTTAACAAATCTCCACGGACATCAGCGGTGTAGCTGTCGCTGCGCTACCGCTTATCACTGATCCATACCTTTTGCGGCAATATTCCCGCCGGCATTAAACCCGCAGTTCGCGGGCAGGTCTCTTATACGTTCTTTTATTTACAAACACATTTGCCGCGGGTCTATCACCCGGCATTCAACTTTAATTTAAGTATACTATGAAAAAAATCATGTTGAGCGTTATTGCGCTGGCGATCGCTACCGTTACCCTCCAGGCGCAGGATGCACCGGGTAAGAAACATCATTCCGGCCGGAAGCACCATGCTGCCGCCTATCAGCAGCTGAACCTGACCGATGCGCAGAAAACCCAGATGAAGACAATCACCGAAGATTTCCGCAAGCAGGTACAGGAACTGAAAAAGAATGAGAACATCACCGTAAAAGATCAGAAAGACAGGATGCAGGCTCTTCGCAACGATCACAAAACGAAGGTGCAGAACCTGCTTACCAGCGATCAGAAAGCACAGCTGGCCAAAATGAAACAGGACCGGGGCACAGCCCGCAAAGGAGATGCAAAGGCCAGGATGGAAAAAATGAAGACCGAACTTGGCCTGACCGACAGCCAGGTGGCGCAACTGGAAAAAAGCCGGACTGAAATGATGACAAAGCTGAAAGCCGTCCGGGAAAATAAATCGCTGACCGACGATCAGAAAAAGGCACAGGCCAAAGACCTGATGAAGCAACAAAAGGAAAGCCTGAAAAACGTACTGACCGAAGAGCAGCTGAAGAAAATACAGGATAAAAGGTCCCGCAAAAAATCCAACTAACCTGGACCATCTATCTCATTAATGATCCTTCCGGGCAACCGGGAGGATTTTTATTTGCTACCTTTGCACCA
>JBEVLT010000441.1:0-6626 GCA_040509055.1 Chitinophagaceae bacterium | reverse complement strand
GTGGCCTCATTGATCTTCCTGCATGAAAAAAGTAAAATAAGCGAGCCGGTAATGATAATGCCAAGCGCCAGATATTTGTTCTTCACAAAAAAATATTACAAGGGTTATGACTTTGTTTTCCGTCCCTTCCACGCGAAGGAACAAGGCGAGGATTACTTGCCCGCAAGATCGCTATACAGTTGTAAATACTCTGTTAAATCCGACTCTTCGTTGTACAGCAGTGTCTTTTTGCCCCTGACCTTGGTAAACTCATCCGTCAGCTTTTTGTCCACCTTGTCCGAGCCAAACGTGATGGCATCGGCAAACGTGGCGCCGCCGCGGAACATGGCCGTATTGGTCGCCTCCCTGAACACTTCCAGGTCTTTTTCCTTGAGTGAGGAGTGGATCAGCGCCTTTTTCAGAAAATCACTGCCGAGTTTTTCTTTGAACGTGTTTTGCCCGATGGTATAGATCACCTTGCTGTTGGCAAACACAGGCTCTTTCTTGTACAGCGTTTTCAGGTAGGCCGGGATCAGGCCGGTCATCCAGCCGCTGCAATGAATGATATCGGGCGCCCAGCCGAATTTTTTCACCGTCTCCAGCGCACCCTTGCAGAAGAAGATCGTACGCAGGCCGTTGTCGTCAAACCACTGTTCGTTCTCGTCGTGAAAAACGAACTTGCGTTTGAACAGCTCCTCGTTTTCCAGGAAATAAACCTGCAGGCGGGCGCTGGGCAGCGAAGCTACCTTGATCTGCAGGGGCATGTCGTCGTTGTCTACCGACACGTTGATACCCGACAGGCGGACCACCTCGTGCAAACGGTGGCGGCGCTCATTGATCACACCGAAACGCGGCATGATGCACCGCACTTCGAACCCGTTATCATTGGCCTTGATCGCAAGCTTATTGACAATTTCAGAAAATTCCGTCAGCTCCAGGTAAGGAGACATCTCGTTAGCAATAAATAATACCCTGTATCTTTCTGACATGTTGTCCCTTTTAAATGAAACGTTTTAGGAAAAACGTGTGCAAAGGTACTATTTTTTGACAGGAATAGTTAAGTTGCATGCATTTTTGGCCATAACCCATTGATATGATACTATTTAAAAAGGAAATTGACCTGCAAACCTGGCTGGCCGGCCAGGAAAAGAAAGGGAAAAAAGCAGGTTTTGTGCCCACCATGGGCGCCCTCCACGAAGGGCACCTGTCGCTGCTGGCCCGGGCGCAGCAGGAAAATGATATCTCCGTATGCAGCATATTTGTGAACCCCACCCAGTTCAACGACCCGGCAGATTATGAAAAATATCCTGTAACCATCGAACAGGACATCCGCCTGCTCGAAAGCCGGCACTGCGATGTATTGTTCCTGCCGGGCGTACAGGATATCTACCCCGATGGAACCGAACTGCGCCCACATTACGACCTTGGATACCTGGAAACCACCCTTGAAGGCCGCTACCGCCCGGGACATTTCCAGGGCGTCTGTGCCGTGGTGCACCGCCTGCTGGACATTGTACAGCCCGATCATTTATATATAGGTCAGAAAGATTACCAGCAATGCATGGTCATTGCCCGGCTGCTGGAGCTGACCGGTATGGACAGCCGGATCGGCATTCGCATCTCCCCTACCATGCGGGAAACGGACGGGCTGGCCATGAGCAGCCGCAACGCCCGGCTGGATGCCGCGGAAAGAAAGGCCGCCCCCGCCATCTACCGCTCGCTGTCGCTGATCCGCGACCGGTTGCAGCTCGGCGATCTGCAGGGTCTGAAGCAGGCTGCTGCCGGTCTGCTGGTGCAGGAAGGATTCAGGCCCGATTACGTAGAGATCGCCGATGCCAAAACCCTGGAACCGGTTGTGCACTGGGACGGACAACAGCAATTGGTCGCCCTGGCCGCCGCCCTTATCGGGCAGGTCCGGCTGATCGATAACATTTTGCTCAATTAAGTGTTATCATACGGGCTTTCTAAAACAGCTACTTTTGCATTTATGCAGATCGAAGTATTGAAGTCGAAGATACACCGTGCCGTCATCACCGAAGCCAACCTGAACTATGTAGGCAGCATCACCATCGACGAAGACCTGATGGAAGACGCCAACCTGATCGAGAACGAAAAGGTGCAGGTGGTGAATGTGAACAACGGGGAACGGCTGGAGACCTATGTGATCAAAGGCAAACGCGGTTCGGGTATCTGCTGTCTCAACGGGCCGGCAGCACGCAAAGGGATGACAGGCGATATCGTGGTCATCATTTCGTATGCCCTTATGGATTTCGAAACCGCCAAAACATTCATTCCCCGCATCGTCTTCCCCAAAGAAGGGAATAAACGCTGACGCTAACACAGCAGCATGAAAAAACGGTTCAAAACCATACTCCAGTACCTTTTATTTCTCGGCCTGGGCTTCTTTTTTGTCTGGATGTCTGTAAAGGACATCGACGGTGAAAACTGGGCCCAGATACGGTTTGCCCTGAACAATGCCCGCTATTACCTCGTGGCGCCCGTATTCGTGATCCTGCTGCTTAGCCACTACACCCGTGCCCTGCGCTGGCGCCTCCTCATCGAATCGCTGGGATATACGCCGCGCAAAGCCAATACCTTTTTCGCCGTCATGATCGGCTACCTGGCCAACCAGGGCGTACCGCGCATGGGTGAAGTGCTGAAATGCACCGTGCTGGCCCGGTACGAAAAGATACCGGCCGATAAGCTGGTGGGCACCATCATCCTGGAGCGGCTGATCGATGCCATTTCCCTGCTGCTTATATTCGGCATTACGCTGGCCATACAGCCGGGGCTTTATTCGCAGATCATCGACAAGGCATTTCATAGCACGGGCAGCGGGGAAGAAAAAGGCATCCCGGGTTTTGTATGGCTGCTGGCAGCAGCGGCAATCGTTGTCATTGTTATTGCCACCTGGATGATCCGGAAGAAAAAGAACTTCGGCGACCTGCTGGAAGCCTTCCGGGCCATCGGCCGGCGCGTATGGCAGGGCCTTAGCGCCGTACAACACCTGAAAAAAAGAGGGCAGTTCATCCTGCTGACCATCCTGCTGTGGGCGCTGTATCTCACCGGCGGCTATATCGGTTTCCAGGCCCTGCATGAAACGGAACAGTATGGCATCGCCGAAGCCTTTACGGTACTATCGGCAGGCAGCATTGGTATGATCATCACTCCCGGCGGTATCGGCGGTTATGCCTTACTGATCGAGGGCACCATGATCATGTACGGCCTGCAGAAGAGCATTGCCATGGCGTTCGGGTGGTTGTTGTGGATTGCGCAGACCGTGGTCATCCTGATCGGCGGCCTCATCAGCTTTGTACTGCTGCCCTGGTATAACAAAAGGATCAAACCGCCTGCGCCGCGGCATCCTTAGCATGAAAACTTAACACGGCTGCTTACCACCGTTACTTACCTTTATTACCAAACATTGCATGCATGCCGCAAACGAAACAAAAAACGATTGCACGTGATATCAGCTGGCTTTCTTTCAATGGCCGGGTGCTGCAGGAAGCGGCGGACGAAACGGTACCCCTGCGTGAACGTATCCGGTTTCTCGGCATCTTTTCCAATAACCTGGACGAGTTCTTCCGGGTGCGGGTGGCTACCCTTAAAAGAATGATCCAGTTTGGCAGCAAGGCCAATATGCACCTGGAAGAAGATCCCCAGCAGATACTGGACGATATACAAATGATGGTGCTCAGCCAGCAGAGCGAATTCACACGCATCTGGGAAAACGTGCAGCAGCAGATGAAGGAGCAAAAGATCTTCCTTGTTACCGAAAAGGAGCTCAATGCCGAGCAGCAGGAATTCGTACGGGATTATTACGATGCCGAAGTGAGCCCCAACATCATCCCGCTGATGATCGAGAACATCCCGGAATTTCCCAACCTGCGCGACAAGTCCATTTACCTGGCCGTGGTGATGTGGAAGAAAGAAAGCGCGCTGAAAAACAAGTTCGCACTCATAGAGATCCCCAGCCGCGTACTGGGCCGGTTCGTGATACTGCCCTCCCCTACTCCCGGCGAGCACTATATCATTTTGCTGGAAGACATCGTGCGTTTCAACCTGCCGGAAATATTCTCCTATTTCGGGTACGACCAGTACCATGCGCATGTGTTCAAAGTGACACGCGATGCCGAACTGGATATCGACAACGATATTTCCACCAACCTCATCCAGAAGATTGAAAAGGGACTGAAGAACCGCCGCAAAGGCAAACCCGTACGCTTTGTCTACGACAAGGAAATGGATGCCGGCCTGCTGGAGTACCTGACGCGGCGGCTGAACCTCTCGCGCAAGGACAACCTGATCCCCGGCGGGCGCATTCACAACTTCCGCCACTTCATGGATTTCCCGGACCAGGAGGTGTTTGGCAAGACCAACCGCAGGAAACCCTTCGATCACCCGCTGCTTACCGAAGACCGGGTGTCGGACGTGGTGCTGAAGCGGGATATCATGCTGCATTTCCCCTACCATGCTTTCACACCCCTGATCGACCTGATCCGCGAAGCGGCTTTTGACCCCGACGTAACTACCATCAAGATCACCTGCTACCGGCTGGCATCGCAGTCGCGCTTTATCAATGCGCTGATCAATGCCGTGAGAAACGGTAAGGAAGTGGTGGTGATGCTGGAGCTGCGGGCCCGCTTTGATGAAGAAGCGAACCTGGAATGGAAAACCATCCTGGAAGACGAAGGGGTCAAGGTACTGGTGGGCCTGCCCGATATGAAGATACATGCCAAGCTGTGCCTGATCCGCAAGCGGGTAAACAACAAAATCCTGCTGTACGGCTTTGTGAGTACCGGCAACATGAACGAAAAAACCGCTAAGATATATGCCGATCATTGCCTGCTGACGTCCAACCCCCGGATCATGACGGACCTGAGCCGCATTTTCAACTACCTGGAGCATCACCGTTCCGGCAGCCACTCGCTGAAGAACTGTACCACCATCATCCCCAGCCCGCACATCGTACGCAAAGAAATGTACCGGCTGATCGATGAAGAGATCAAACAGGCCAAAAGAAACAGGTCGTCCGGCATTATCCTGAAAATGAACTCGCTTTCCGATGAAGGCATGATCGAAAAGCTGTACGAGGCTGCCCGTGCCGGCGTACCCATCCGCCTGATCGTACGCGGCATTTTCTGCATGCTGTCGGAAAACAAAAAATTTGCAGCTCCGGTGAAGGCCATCAGCATCGTGGACGAATACCTGGAGCATGCCAGGGTGTGGGTATTTCACAACCGTGGCAAAGAGAAAGTTTATATATCTTCGGC
Organism: Chitinophagaceae bacterium; assembly: GCA_040509055.1. Classification (GTDB taxonomy): domain Bacteria; phylum Bacteroidota; class Bacteroidia; order Chitinophagales; family Chitinophagaceae; genus JAJKIP01. The sequence goes on along the minus strand of JBEVLT010000441.1, from coordinate 1,374 downwards.
CGATTGGATGTTGCGCAACCTGGAACATCGCGTGGAAGCAACCTGTCCTGTGCTGCATGAAGAGATCAGGCAGGAGCTGATCGATATACTGAACATACAGTTGCGGGACAATGTGAAAGCCCGGGTGCTTGACAATGAGCTGAACAACGAGTATGTGCGAACGCCCGGCAAGCCCGTTCGTTCGCAGGAGGAAACGTATCATTATTTATTTCAAAAAACGCTGAAACCCGGTGAGACTGGCGGCCATTGACATCGGAAGTAACGCAGCCCGGTTACTGATCAACGATATCGTAACGGATGAACAGGCATCTCCTGAGTTCATCAAAGTAGACCTGGTTCGGATACCGCTCCGGCTGGGGTTCGACGTATTTGACAAAGGAGAGATATCGCCTGCCAGGACCGAAAAGCTCATCAAGACCATCCAAGCCTATAAGCTGCTGATGGACGTGTACGGCGTACAGCACCTGAAAGCCTGCGCCACCTCGGCCATGCGCGATGCCCGCAATGCCGGCGCCATCATCGACAGGATACAGGCCGAAACCGGCATCCGCATCCATGTCATCAGCGGGCAGGAAGAAGCCTCTTTTATCTACGAGAACCATATAGCCGAGAACATGGCTACGCAGGAATCGTACCTCTACATCGACGTAGGCGGTGGCAGCACCGAGCTTACTTTTTTCAGCGACAGCAAACTGATCTTCAAAGAATCGTTCAATATCGGCACCATCCGCCTGCTGAAAAACCAGGTGACGGAAGAGACCTGGACAGAGATGAAGGAGTTCATCAAGTCAAAGACCAGAGGCTACCACCATGTGACGGCTATCGGGTCGGGCGGCAACATCAACAAAGTATTTTCACTGTCCAAACGAAAGGAAGGCAAGCCACTGCAGCTGGACCTGCTGCGGGATTATTACAAAGAATTCAGCCCCCTGTCGCTGGAGCAGCGGATGAAGCTGTACAAACTGCGGGAAGACCGTGCCGACGTGATCGTGCCTGCCCTGCTCATCCATATCAACGTGATGCGCTGGGCCGACGCCGAAGATATCTACGTGCCGAAGATCGGGCTGGCCGATGGATTGATTCATAGTTTGTATGAGGAAGTGAAGCTGAAGTAGGATTGGGAAAAGCGAAATTGGGAAATTTTGGAATTGGGTTACCCTGGACTGAAAAAGACCTGAAGATCAGGACCCGGAAGTTTGAGGTAGATATTCCCAACTTTGCAGACCAGCATCGCAATCGCCGCAGTGCAAACATTACCGGCAACAGGTTGGGCCGGTGCGCTTCTTCCGCAGCAGCCAATGCCCGAAGCCAGGGAACTAACGGCAATCTTTACAGCTGCAGACAAAACAGACAAACAAAACAAAAGGAATAACA
>JBEVLT010000440.1:0-7065 GCA_040509055.1 Chitinophagaceae bacterium | reverse complement strand
AAAGTAGCTGCTAAGAAAAAAACAGCAGTAAAGAAAAAAGCCGCTAAGAAGGCCGCTAAGAAAGCTGCAAAGAAATAAGCTGGCTAAAAAGTAAATAGAAAGTCCTGGCATCTGCCGGGACTTTTTCTTTTTCTGCCAATCACTAACTTGCAGGCATGGACAATTACGCCATTGCCGATAATTTTTCCCTGCTGTCCAAGCTGATGGATATTCACGGGGACAATTCCTTTAAAGCCAAAACCTACTCCATTGCAGCTTTCAATATCGAGAACCTGCCGGTGCAGATCAGCGACACACCGCGTGAAAAACTCTTCAGCCTGAAAGGGATCGGTGAAAGCGTGGGCAGCAAAGTGATCGAAATGCTCGATACCGGCAACCTGGCCGTGCTGCAGGACTATATATCCCGCACGCCGGCGGGCGTGATCGAAATGCTGAACATTAAGGGCATCGGCCCCAAGAAAATACATACCATCTGGAAACAGATGGAGGTCGAATCGCTGGGCGAGCTGCTGTATGCGTGCAACGAGAACCGGCTGACACTGTTCAAAGGGTTTGGCGAAAAAACACAGCAGAACGTACAGGAAGCCATCGAATTTTATTTTCAAAATCAGGGCAGCTTCCTGTATGCCCAGATCGACGAAGTGTTTACCCAGGTAGACGGCTACCTGAAAAAATTGTTTTCGCCGGAGAAAGTACACGTGACCGGCGCTTTCAGGCGGCAGGAACTGGTCATTCATGAACTGGACTTCGTGATCCTTGAAAAGAATGAAACCATCAAGCCAAAGTTCCAGACGGCTCACCCTCCCGAACTGCTGGAAGAAACGATCAGCTCGCTGCTGTACCGGCTGAAAAACGGACTGAAGCTGCGGCTACATACCGGCGAAAAAGGAATGGCGGAACGCCTGTTTCTCACATCCGGCTCGCCGGCATTTCTCGGGGCATTCCAGGCAGCCTATCCCGCCATCACGTATGCCGTAACCGATACACCCGATGACGAATCTGTTTTTGCAGAAGCCGGGCTCTGCTATATTCCCGCTTACCGCCGCGAGTTTCCATCCATCCTGCAAAAAGCAAAAGACCCGCTACCGCTACCCCTGCAACCCTGCGATGTAAAAGGCGTGATCCATACCCACAGCAACTGGAGCGACGGCATTTATACCATTGAAGACATGGCAAAGGAATGCATGGGCAAGGGCTTCGAATACCTTGTCATTTCCGATCACTCGAAGGCCGCGGCCTATGCCAAAGGACTGACCGAAGAACGCATCAGGGAGCAGCACCGGTATATCGACGAGCTGAACCAACGGTTTACTCCCCTGCCCGATGGCCGGCCTTCTTTCAAAATATTCAAAAGCATCGAGTGCGACATCCTGAACGACGGCTCTATGGATTACACCGATGACATACTCGCTACATTCGACCTGGTGATTGCATCGGTGCACAGCAACCTGAAGATGACGGAAGAAAAAGCCATGGCCCGGCTGCTGAAAGCCATCAGCAATCCTTACACCGCCATACTCGGCCATATGACCGGCCGCCTGCTGCTGAGCCGCAAAGGCTACCCTGTCGATCACCGGGCGATCATCGATGCCTGCGCCGCCCATGAAGTAGCGATAGAGCTGAATGCCCACCCCCGTCGCCTGGATATGGACTGGGAGTGGATAGAACAGGCCATGGAAAAAAATGTATTGATCTCCATCGATCCCGATGCACACAACCTCGAAGGATTTGGCGATATCAGGTACGGCGTGCTGGCCGCGCAGAAAGGCGGACTGACCAAAGAGCGCAACCTCAGCAGTTTTTCCCTGCAGGAATTTGAAGCCTGGCTGCAGCAGCGGAAACAACGAAAGAACCTGTAAGATTACGATGGGTCATTCATGATAACCGGCAGCTCTACATAGAACGTAGTGCCGGACCCCTGCACCGTCTCAAACCAGATGCGGCCGCCGGCCTGCTCCACGATGCTCTTGCACATGGCCAGGCCAAGCCCCGTACCGGATGACTTCGTGGTAAAATTGGGCGTGAAGATGCGGGACTGCATTTGCGGCGCAATGCCGTCACCGTTATCGTTCACGCTGATCCGTACGGTACCCTCACCCATTTCTTCGCTGACCACGATACGGCAGCGATCATGGCTGCAGGCTTCGATGGCATTGGCAAATAAATTCGTGAACAGGCGGTTCATCTGCGTCCGGTCTACCCGCACCATCACCTGCCCTGCCAGGGGTTGCCATTCAAACCCGATGCGCGGATCAGGACGATACAATTCCTGCAGCGAGTGCAATACTTCGTGCAGGTCGAACTCTTCCACACTGATATTGCCGATATTGGCAAACTGCGAAAAATCGGCAGCTATCTTGGACAAGTGATCGATCTGCTCCACCAGCGTGCGGGCTACATTGGCCGACAGGTCTTTTACATTGGGATGATCGCTGTCGATGGCTTTTTGCAGGTATTGAATACCCAGCTTCATCGGGGTAAGCGGGTTTTTGATCTCGTGCGCTACCTGCCGGGCCATCTCCCGCCAGGCGCCTTCTCTTTCTGTGCGCGCCAGCACCTGGGCGCTTTCTCCCAGCTTGGCCACCATCTTGTTGTATTCTTTTACCAGGTCGCCGATCTCGTCGTCCTTGCTCCATACGATCTCTTCGTTCATCTTGCCCAGGTTCACCTCCTTCATTTTGCTGCTCATGATGGAGAACGAGCGGGTAATGCGGTTGGTAATGAACAGGGCGATCAGCCCGGCCACCAGGAACACAAATGCATTCAGGTTGATGATGGTCACTATAAAATTGGATATCTCCTGGTCCAGCTCGGTCTCCGAGGTAAAATAAGGTATGCTCAGGTAGGCCAGCTGGTTATTGTTGTTGTCGCGCACCGGTGCGTAAATGCTGGTGTAGGAGAAATCGGCGATCTTCTCGTTCTGGATATGCGATACCTGCTTCAGCCGGCTCAGGTGATAGAAAGCTACCGGGTCCATCTTGTTGCTCAGCACGCCTCTCGTATACACGTTCGTGGCGGAGGAAGCCAGCAGGTTGCCGCCCAGGTCATAGACATTCACGTCCACCCCGTGGATATCCGACATCTCTTTTACCAGTGCGTACAGGTCGTTATCGTCCTGGTCGCCGCCGTAGGGGTTCAGGATGCTGTTGTACACATAGATCCCTGCATTTCGTTTCTGCATTTCATTGACCATGATCTGCATGGTACGGCTCAGCTTATCGTTGTTGCTCCGTGCAAACCGGCTCTTGAAAAACGAAATGGTAGCCACGCCGATAATGATAAAACAGAATATGCTGATAAAAATGATGGTGCTGTGTACCTGGTTGCGGATATTAAAATGGAAAAACCGGTAAAATGCGCGCCGGTCATAGATCGCCTTCAGCAGCAGGGAAAGCAGCTGCACGATAAAGACCAGGAACAGAAAGGAGCAGAAAATATAGGAAAACAGCGTGATCGTTTCGATCAGCGTATCCCTTTTTCGCACGATGACAACCATTTTCTCGTTGCCGGCCCGGTACCAAAGCTCATTGTAATCACCGTTGGTGCGGTTTTCAAATTCCGTATTGCCCCTTGCCGTGGCCCGGTCCAGCACCGTGGCAAAGGGATACCTGTCAGAAAAACGAACCAGCTTGCCATTCATGTACACGGCATAGTAATAGATCAGCGAATTGTCCAGGTCATTTTTTCGGAACTGCCTGAACAGTTCGGGAAACAATTCGTCGCTCCGGAATTTTTTCGGATTGGAAACCACGAAAAAATAACCGATGGTGTTGTGCGCAGTATCTTTTACGATCCTGCGGGTGATATAGGTATACTTTTCCGAAGAAGTCTCGTAAGAAAACACGTCGGGAATACCGGTTCGCTGCGACTGCATGGTAACGATCGTATTCAGGGCATCGTAGCTGGTGGCATCGTCGTTGAAAAGCGGAGTGCCGGCGGCCGTATACACATAGAGCCGCGTGTCGTAATTGGCCAGGTATACATTGTAGCTGCCGGTAATGATGCTGTCGCGAAGCTCCCGGCTTCTGAAGCTGTCGGCAAACCGGTAAAAATTGGCCTGCAGGAAATCGTTGTCAAGATACTTCAGCGCTATGCTTAGCGTGCTCTCGCTGGACGGATCGGTCTGGATGGCCAGTTTTTCTGCATAGAACTTCCGCTTGTTCCATTCGGCCCTTTTATTCTCCACCAGCATGATGGCGGCGATGGATACCGAGAATACGAATATCCAGAACAGGATGCCTGCGATGTTGATCCGGATACGGTGCAGGATCAATCCTTCGCGGTGAATAAGCCAGGTATAGATCAGCAGCCAGGCCAGTACCGGTATGTAAAAGAGTACAGTGGGATCACCGGAGCGGATGGTCAAAAAAACGAGGCCGGAAAACGCAATGACAAAATAAACCGCCCAGGTATTGCCGCGAAACAGGGGGAAAATGATCCGGAACAACAACTGCGTGAAATAATAATACGACAATGAGAGCATGGCCAGCACGATAAACCCGGCAAGGGTATGCTTGTCCAGCGAGAAGAAATCCGTGACATCGAAGGATATCTTGGAGTCTGCGATCATGCTCCGGATAACGGAAGAAAGAATGAACGTGGAATAGATGAGCAAGCAGAGCGATACGATGCCGGTGATCCACCTGGCGCGCAGCGGAAGCTGCACCTTGTTTTCGAGGCGGTATACTTTGTACCAGGTAAACAGGATGATCCAGCAAAAGAATATAGAATTAATGAGCAGGTCGCCCAGCGAGCGCTGCACGATATTGGATCCATAAACAGAAGGATCGAACAGCTCGAACTGCCGGAAATTGAACAGGGCAGGGAAGATATACATGAGCAGCCGCAGCACCAGCAGCGACATGCTGAGAAACAAAACCCCTTTCCATATCCTGCGGCGGGCCAGCGACTCGGCCACCAGGTGAATGAAAAAAAACAGGAACAGCAAGCCGCTGAAGCGAAGCAGGATCGTGAGCCAGCTGTTGTAGGGTACGGCCCCGGTCACCGTTGGCTCCAGGTAAAACAGCGTTTTGCCGGACAGGGAAGTAACCGCGAAATCCGTGGGGCCATCGCTGATAGCAACCCGCTCACCGGCCGTGACATCGTGGATGAACCGCTGTGGCATGTCTTCTGTTTCCAGGTAAAACGCGGACTGCACAGGTATCATGGCATAGGCCACCACGGTAGCAAAAGAAAGATGCAGCGTTTTTTTGACAACGAGGTAGTACCCGTTGGACAACTGCATGAACTCTTCCATATCCCGCAGCGGGTAGGTTTTGGGCGGGGGCAGTATCTGCTGGTTATTCCAAAAGTTCATGGACAATACGCCGTCAGCGCTTACCCGGTACAGGAAAATACCGTAAGACTTGCCGACGATCGCATCGAAGGTGCTGCCTGCTTCGGAGTGGGTAACCAACTGCCTGACCAGCTGGGTGTCTGCCAGAAACCGGTTGAAGTCGGTTTGCTGACGCTGCAGGTACCGGCCGGCATGCCGGGCTTCCTGTGCTGCCGCCGAACGGCTGGTATACAGCTGATTGAAAATAAAAGAAAAGGTAAAGAGCAAAGCGGCCGTCAGCAGCAGGAACAGCTTCAGGCTGAATCTATTTGGTAAGAGTGGCTTCACGAACTGCTTTGTCGTTTTATGCTGTTCCAGATGGCATCCATTTCTGACAGGGTCATGGAATCCAGGTTTTTGCCCTCCGCCAGGGCTACCTGCTCCATCTGTGTAAAGCGGTGGATGAATTTTTTATTCGTTCGCTCCAGGGCATTTTCGGCGTCCACCTGCAAAAACCGTGCGTAATTGATCAGCGAAAAGAGAAGATCGCCAAACTCCTCCTCCACTTTCTCCGGCTGGTCCGTACTGATCACTTCCTTCAGTTCCCCCATCTCCTCCTCTACCTTTTCCCAGACCTGTTCCTTGTTCTCCCATTCGAATCCTACCTGGCGGGCCTTTTCCTGCAGCCGCATGGCTTTTACCGTCGCTGGCAGCGATTGCGGCACCCCGCCCAGCACCGATTTCTTTCCCTCCTTCAGCTTTAGCTTTTCCCAGTTTCGTTTTACGTCTTCGTCGTTCTCCACCTTTACATCGCCATAGATATGCGGATGGCGGGCCACCAGCTTATCGCAGATACCCGTGATCACTTCGGTAAGCTGAAACTGGTTTTGCTCGCTGCCGATCCTGGCATAAAAGACGATATGCAGCAGCAGGTCACCCAGTTCTTCCCGGATGCCTTTCCAGTCGCTGTCCGTGATGGCATCGGCCAGCTCATAGGTTTCCTCGATGGTCATCTGCCGCAGCGAATGAATGGTCTGCTTTTTATCCCAGGGACATTTTTCGCGCAGCTCGTCCATGATCTTCACCAGGCGGAGAAAGGCTTCGGCAACAGCAGTTTCCATGCGTTATATTTCAAAAAATGAAAAGAAAGTGAATATGATAAACAACAGGAGAATAACGATAAAGAACAGGAAATTGAGCAGCAGGAACTTGACAAATGTCCTGAACCATCCCTGCCGGTAAAATTTGAGCAGGGCCACGTATTCGTAAGCAAACAAGCCGAAATACAGCACAGCCAGGATGAACTGCAGGACGCCCCAGTGCAGCTGGCTGTTGAGTTTGCTGATACACATGATCAGCAATATCGCCAGGAACAGGAAGATGTACAGGTAAATGCTGAAAATAGCATGATTGATATAGTAAAACTGCTTGCGGCGTACATACAGCAGCTGCAGGATGAGGGCAAACAGGGGCAGTGAGATAAACAGCATCTGCGGCAGGCTATGCAGCATTTTACTTCGGAAAGCCCGGATGATCTGACGGCCATCATTGTTATATTTTTCGTTCATGTCCAGCTCTTTGTAGATCAGCTGCCGCTGAAACCAGCTATGCTTTTTGACGCCTGCCGCCACCAGCGAATCATATTCTGCCCGCGAGCGGTAGCGATGCGTGGTAAAATGGATGCCGGCACTCTGCAGCACGGTATCCAGGTATTTCTGAAAATCTGCCCGGGTCATGGGAGCCGCCGGCCGGCCGTTCTCCTTATTTATATTGGCTGTAAACACAGCAAA
>JBEVLT010000439.1:0-7752 GCA_040509055.1 Chitinophagaceae bacterium | reverse complement strand
GATGGCAGGACCTCGCTGGCCTGCGATCCCCTTACCCTGCAAAATGCCCGTTATGGCTACTCGGCACTTTATAACAATAATGTACAGGGCGCCCTCGCCACGTTTCAGAAAGAAGCCCCTAAGAAATGTCCGATGACGGACTACTGGCTGGCCTATATCCTGCTGCAAACATCACCGCCGGCCCGCGATACGGCGCGGGGTGCCGCCCTCATGGAACAGGCTGCCAAAAACGGTTACCCGGAAGCCATGTACAGCCTCGGCTTCGTGTACGTGAACGGGCTGGGCGGCAAAAAAGACGAGACTGTTGCCCGGGAATGGCTGAACAAGGCCGGGGCTGCAGGCGTTCCCGCAGCTTACACCCTGCTCGGTACAATGGATGAAAAAACCAACCCGGCCCGGGCGCTGACATATTACCAGCGGGCTGCCGACCAGGGCGAACCGGTAGCCATGTACAACCTGGCCCTGCTGTACCGCGATGGCCGCGGCGTGGCGAAAAATGATTTCCAGTTCAACACCTGGCTCAACCTGTCGGCACTGCGGCAATACCAGCCGGCCAAACAGCTGCAGGCGGATAAGATGAAAAAGAAGGAATAAACCCGGGCGAAAAACTCCGGGGGCTTACTTACCGATCCAGGATGAAGCCACCGGCTTCACCTTTCCTTCCAATACGCTGATCACCGCAGCTTTCAGGTCTTCGTATTTCAGATCGTCGCCGAACCCGATATTGAAAGTAGAATGCGTGTTCCCTGCCGACAGGCAAAGCAGGTACCTGGGGCCATTCGTTTCTGCGGAAAGAGGTGAGTACTCGGTTTGCATCCTGAACTCTACCTGCTCTTTTGCATTCAGGACATAAAACAAATGCTTGTTATAAATCGTCTTTTTCGAACCTTCTTCATATCGTTCGTATACCTGGATCAGTTTGCCCTGCCATTTAAACTGGTCAAAGCAGAACTTATCCTGCAACGTTCCCGTCAACAGGCCTTTTCTATGCGCTTCATAGAGCTTATCCTTCCAGGGTTGCGCTTTTTGGTATTCCTTCCGGCCATAATATACCTGTATCAATTTCGCGTATGCCTGGTAATCGTCCGGCGCCAGTTGCAGCAGCTCCTGCAATGCCGTTTCGGCCTTTTCGTAGTTGCCTTTCTGCAATTCAAATAGGGCAATATTGTACAGGATGGAGGAATACGAATCCGATTCCCGGGCCACTTTATACCGGGCGATATAGTAAGCATCCAGCGCTTTATCCTCCTCCTTTTGCGCGGCATATAATTGGGGGATCATCAGGAAAGCCCGTTCCGGCGCATCGGCCTGCGCCCCGGCCTTGATATAAGCCTGCAGGGCCAGGCTGTCTTTTTGAAGGTTGTACCAGGCATCGCCAAGACCGCTGTAATATTCGCCGTATTCGGGATTCAGGGCAATAGCTGCACGAAAATCTTTCACCGCATCATCATACCGGGCCATGTAGTTATATGTAGCTGCCCGGATAAAATAAGCGCGGGAGTAACCCGGGTCTTTTTTGATGGCAAGGGTCATCAGCCGGATGCAGTTGTCGTTGTCTTCCTTCATGAAGCAGGCAAACCCGGTATAGTACAGCGCTTTGGCGGAATAGTTGGCGTGCGGCGGCAGGTAGTTGTCAATGACGTGTTCGTACCGGCCGCTGTCCAGCAACGCTTTTATGTTGGTTGCCAGGGTATCCTGTGCCGATGCAACGGAACAAAAGATCAGCAGGGTGCAACAAATCACGACATTTCTCATGATACTGGTTAATTGGCGGCCAAGATAGCACCAGCCGGACCTGCCGGACAAAAACCGGCATCATAAAAAACTGCTAATTCCGAAACAATATCACTGCTACCGTGTAATTTCATACATCAAGCTACCATGAAGCAAGCGGTCATCTTCCCCAGCCTGTTCAGCCTCCTGCTGATCTTTGCCTGCAATAACAAGCCCAATCCAGGGCAATTAGTCACCGTTCCGGACACCAGCCAGTTTATCACCGTTCCGGACACCAGCACAGCATTCCCTCCTGCAAAAGCAGGCGAAATACCACACCGGGGAATGATCCTGCAAACAGAAAACATCAAAATTGTAGGCGACACCACCATCGACAAGGATAAAATCCATTACACCGCTACACGGTTTGAACCCTATATCAGCTTTTCAGATTTCAACATATCACGGATCGATCACCGGTCCAAAGCGCCCCTCGATTTTTCTTCCAATCCCGAGGCCAGGTATTACAGGACGCGGATACGCGAAGGGTACAGGGAAGACAGTGTCAACTTCGCAGGGCATTATACCCTGGTCATATGGGGCTGTGGCGCGCCTTGCCAGGCCGCTGTAATCATCGACAGGCAAACGGGTAAGATCTATGATGTGCCGACGGCATCCGGCGGCTATGAGTTCCGGGTGGACAGCCGGCTGCTGATCGTGAACCCACCTGATGAAGACGGCTTTTACGATGACTGCCCTTATTGTAAGCCGCTTGTTTACATTTTTAACGAGAAAAAAAAGACATTCCAGGAGAAGAAACCAGGTCTTGAATAAGCATGGTACACAGGTCATACCGGCTGTATACAATACCAATAAATAAGCCGCCTGGTTATGCAGGCGGCTTATTGTTGTGTACGGCTTCACTGCATGGCCACTTATTCTACCATCAGCTTGCCGGTAAATTCCGAATTCTCTCCTCTCAGTGCCAGGGTATAGATGCCCCGGGCGAGACTGGCCGGTAAGTGTACCGGGTACAGCACTGATTTACCGGTATGATCTAATTGCTGACGATACACCAGCTGCCCGGTGATCCCATACAGCTCCAGGGTGTACCGTCCCGCTGCGATGCTATCCATCCGCAGGGTGAAGCGCTTGCCGGTCACCGGGTTGGGATATACTTTTATTCCTCCGCGGAGGATGGTTTCTTCCACAGCCTGATCTGCCATCACCGACACGCGGCCGGTGGCATTGCTGGCAGAGCGGGCGGCAGCACCGTCCACATCGGCAACCCTTACCCGGAACCGCAGGATGGTAACAGTGGCGCCATCGAACATTTTGACGGCTACCACGTACACATTGTCGCTGTCGGCATCAGCCGGTGTTTCAAAGTCCGGGGCCGTGATGAACTCCAGCGCCCCGGTGCCCGGGTTGATCCGGAATAAAGCACCATCGTCCTGTGCCAGTATGCTGAACGTAATGATCGTGCCGGCATCGGCATCGGTACCTTCCAGCACGGTCACCTGCACTGTATTCTCAGGCATGCCCAATGTCATGGTGACCACAGCAGGATTGTCATTCATATCCACCACATTGATCCGGAACTGCTGCGTATCCGAGAGGCTGCCATCGGATGCCTTTACCATCACGACATACATATTATCGCCATCCGCATCGGCCGGTTGCTCAAAGTCGGGCGGGGTGATGAAAGCCAGCTCACCGGTAGAGCTATTGATGGTAAACAACGCGGCATCATCTCCCGTCAACAGGCTGTAGGTGATGGCAGCACCCGCATCGGCATCGATAGCTGTCACCGCGATACCAGGCTGGGCATTCTCCGGCAATTGCAGCTGCACGGTGTCGGCGCCGCTATATGAAGTAATGAGAGGCGCATTGTCGTTAACGTCCGTGACCTTCACTTTAAACCGCTGTTTAGCTACCGAATCGCCGTCCGAAGCGATCACCGTTACCATGTATACATTATCACCGTTGCTATCGCCGGGCTGCTCGTAGTCAGGAGCTGCCAGGAAAGTCAGTTCACCCGTAGCGTTGTTTACCGAAAATTTCACGGCATCTTCTATGTTCTCCAGGCTGTACGTGATCGTGGCAGCTGGATCCGTATCCGTCGCCGTCACGGTTGCCACAGCCGCGGTATTTTCTGCTACCGTCACGTTCACCCCTGCAGCGCCGCTGTAGGATGTGATCAGGGGCGGATTGTCATTTGCATTGGTGATCTTTATTTTAAACCGCTGTTCGGAGGTCAGCTGGCCGTCCGAAGCCTGCACCAATACAAAATAAATATTGTTACCATCGTCATCGGCCGGGTTTTCAAAATCCGGGGCCGCTGCAAAGCTCAGCACACCGGTCACCGGGTCAATGGTGAAACGCACACCGTCCAGCGTATCCAAGATGCTATACGTGATCGTGGTGCCGGGATCGGCATCCGTAGCCGTTATCGTCGCTGCGGTGATGGTGTTTTCAGGAAGAACGAGGTTCACATTTGGCACACCGCCATCCGAGGTGATCACCGGCGCCGTGTTGGTGCTTCCGCCACCGTTGTACTCATACTCGTAGGCGCCTGCACTGGGTGTCGTTGCATCACGTGTGTCTCCGGCGTAATCGGTAGTAATACCGGTACCGCTCACGCCTTTTCCTGCTACATACACTTCGGCGCTTTGCTTAATGCTCAGGTCGCCGGTAACCGGATCGGTAAACAGATCGGACGGGGCAAGCTGTGAAACAGGATAAAGAGCACTATGCGTATCCCCGCCGGTCGTTTTCCATTGCGTGAAATCCAGTTCTGTCCCGCCCGAACCCCACAGCGCCGTTTTGGTTTCGTCAGCCGTCACCAGCAGGTTGTAATCCGACCCGGTCACCGGCCAGTTGCCATCGGCAGGATCGGTGGGATTGCTGAAAAGATAATGAGCGCCATTGCCACCTGTACGGCTGTTCACCAGCACATTATTCCGCAGGTACATGGCAGCTCCGGAAGAGGCGACCCTGTTGATCGCCGCACTGACGGCCGTATTGGAGGCATCCCCGTTGCTTCCACCGATATAAAGCGAATTGTGAAATACATTGACAGTGGCTAACGTTGAGTTGACCAGGATGCCGTTGATGCGGCAATTATTGGTATTAGCGCCATTGTCCAGGGCCACCAGGTTGTTATAAATGCTGGCATTTACCTGGATATGCATTCCTCCCAGTAAGGTAGCGACCGACGTCACGTTGTTGGACGACGTGAAATCGTAGAGCTGGTTATTATAGATCTGTACGGTGCTGGTCGCCACAGGCAGCAGGTTGATGCCCAGAATATAGCTGTACGCGGAGGATGAACCACTCACCGCACCGGTTCCGGTCAGGCGCAACCTCCTGATGATGTTATTACTGATCGTATGGGAAGTACCGTAGGAAATAAGAATGCCACCCGAAGAAGTATAGGTATTAGACGGGTCGGCCGCGCCCAGTGTAGCCGAAGAGATATCGGATATCAGGTTGTGATCAACCACGCCGGTTGCCTGGCCATTCAGGGTGATGCCCCGGGTTGATGCCCAGTTTGTACCGGTATAAGCCATGGAAGCACCGGCAATCGTATTGTTTTTAATACTGGCCGTCGACGTAGCGCTAAAAATACCGCCTGTGATCCCGTAGAAGCCAAAGGGGGTGGTCGTAGACAATGAACGTATGTTATCAGTCATCGTCGTGCTCCCGATCAGGTTGCTATCGATATTGTATATGAACGGGTAAGCCGGCGTGAATGACGTGATAATGCCGGTAAACGAGCTGCTATTGGCGATACCCGTGGCAGTCGCGAATGTGAATCCGCCGATCTTATTGCCCGTAATGCTGCCGCCTGACGGGGAAGTAACAAAAATAGCACTCATACTGATTCCCGAAGGACCCCCGCTGAGCGTCAGCCTGATATCATCGTTGACGGTAGAGCTGCCGATCGTATTGCCGGTAATATCCACCTTGCCGTTCAGGACCCGGATGGGGTTGAACAGCGGGCTGCCGTATTGCGTGGAGGTGGAGTTAAGGTGAAAATTGCGGATGGTATTGTTGCTGATGACATTTCCGGTGCTGGCGCTGCTGTAGCTACCCTGGATCGTTTCCACGCCTGTATAACTGATATAAGGGCCCGACATCGTGAACGGCCCGCCCCCGCATTCCGGCGCAGAGCCGCCCATAAAATTGTCGCTGATAATCGTATTAGCATATGACGCTTCGCCGATGTACACTGATTTTATCGTGGTATTGCTGGCGGTATTGGCCGTCAGGGCCTGGGTCTGGTAAAAACTGTTATGGGTCACCTGGGTAGCCGTGGTGCCGTTGCCCAGGTAGATGCCATAGGCGATCTTGCCGGAGCTGACGCTGGAGAGATTGAGAAAGTTATTGTACTCGATGATATTTCCCGAATTGAACCTGGCAGCATCTCCAACAGTCCCCACCGATTGGATCCCGATCAGCGGGATAGCGGTGGAGATATCGGTCCTCTCCCTGATGATGCAATAGCTGAAGGTATTGAAATCGTTGCCTTGGGTTTTATTGGTTCCGGCTAAATATACTAACGATGGTGTGGATATATCGGCCGGTATGTCCTTGCCTTCTATCTGCAGGTAGGTAAATACATTGTATTGCGCATCGTTCTGCAGTTTGATGACCGATCCTGCAGCGGTGGTAGTGCGTGTATTGCGGAGCAGCCAGGCGATGCTGCCGGTGCCGCCTGCCCGGCCATCCAGCACCAGGTTATCGGCTCCATCGAGCAGGATCACGGTATTGCCATAACCCGGATCGCCGGACGTGGTGCGCATCGATACGCCCGCTTTGGGGCGGATGGTCACCGTCCAGTTGCCGGACGAATTGAACTGGTTGAAGGTGATGGGGAATGTTTCGCCGGCAGTGCCGTCATAATCGCTGTTCAGTTCAAAAATCACATTCCCGGTCACGGTATTGCCGGCATTGTTCAGGGCGGCCGCCACATCTTTCAATTTTTTATATACCGGCTGGCTGGTACCAACCTGGTAAGTGCCGGATAAGGATGCAGGCCGTGGATTGTCGCCGGCTTTCAGCTTGTTAAATACACATAGCAAGAAAAGAGAAAAGAGCAGAACGTGTTTTTGCATGGATTTAATGTTTAATATAATAGTCGGGCAGGTCCGGGCTATATCGCCCCGGAACCAGGAGTTTACTTTAATATATATGAGCGTATACACTGCCGCTGCCGGCATCGGCATTCCGGCTTATGATAGCCCGTATCGAAAAATGTTTCAGGAAAAATCGGAACGTATGGCTCCGGAAATTAATTTGTCAGCCGGTTGGCGGATGGTATGTGTGCATAAGGTGGGTTTGATGGATTAAAACTGGTTCGCTTTAGCGGGCGTAAATGTAGGATACGCAGGGTATTTACCTCTATAAAATGATGTCCGGATTTATAAGTTTGGACTACATACCGGCCTGCGGGTTGCATCCCAACTGTAACCACTGCGGATGGCAAGCACCGTTCCTGGTTTTTCTTTGGACGCCCATCCGCACCGGTACATCATCCACAGCAAATTGGGCTTGATCCGGGACATCCTGCTGTAGCTGTAATGTGGCCGCCGAACGCCTGGTTGGCGAGGGCATAATCGGCGATCCGGTGATTACAGGCCTGGTAAACGACGATCTGCTGGTCCTGCTGGTTGGCTAAAATATGCTGGCCGGTTTCAGGCCAGCGCTATTCGCTTCGGAATAGCGCTCTGTACTAATATTCACCTCACCTTATTCATTATCTTTAACAGTCCGTCGGCCATGGTCAGCAGCAATGCGGCCCGCTCGTCTGCCCGGTCCTTTTGGAGTGTATAATACAAGCAGCGGCCTTCCCAAAAATACCAGTCAACATACACTTTCTTATACTCCTTGTCGCCCCACTCTTCCACCTTTACCAATTGATTTTGGTGAAAATAAAAAGTAGTGGAAGTGAGCAGCGAATCCGGCGCTCCCTTCTCTGTTCTTATTGCCAATGCCTTGTTTTCGTATTTTTTCAGTTCGCTGCCGTCGAAAACC
>JBEVLT010000438.1:0-9456 GCA_040509055.1 Chitinophagaceae bacterium | reverse complement strand
CGATTTTATCCGTGACGCCGGCAAGCACATCACCGTGAATTATATGATGAGCAAAGACAGTGTACGCAAACGTTTGGAAAGTGAAAACGGCATGAGCTTTACAGAATTTACTTACCAGCTGATACAGGGATACGATTTTTACTGGCTGTATAAAAACAAAAACTGCAAGCTGCAGATGGGTGGCAGCGACCAGTGGGGCAATATCGTGACGGGTACGGAACTGATCCGGCGCAAAGACGGCGGCGAAGCCTTTGCCTTTACCTGCCCGCTGATCACCCGGGCCGATGGCGGCAAATTCGGCAAAACGGAAAAAGGCAATATATGGCTGGACCCGGAAAAAACATCGCCTTACCTGTTTTACCAGTTCTGGCTCAATGCCAGCGACGCGGACGCGGAAAAATGGATTAAGATATTTACATTCCTGACCAAAGAAGAAACGGAGCAGTTGCTGGAAGCTCATGCAAATGATCCGGGACAGCGCCTGCTGCAAAAAAGACTGGCAGAAGAAGTAACGGCATTTGTGCACGGCAAGGAAGAGCTGGCAGCAGCTATTGAAACCACGCATAAAACATTCGACAACCA
This sequence comes from Chitinophagaceae bacterium, assembly GCA_040509055.1. GTDB lineage: Bacteria > Bacteroidota > Bacteroidia > Chitinophagales > Chitinophagaceae > JAJKIP01. Next base: position 8,874 of record JBEVLT010000438.1, on the reverse strand, counting down.
GCAAGCGCCGGCTGAAAGCCTGAGCCGGGAAGACCTGGAATCTATGGTCGGCGTAACGAAACCGGAATATGCAAAGGAAAAGATCGCAGCGGGCATCGATGTGGTTTCTTTCCTCGCCGAAACCGGCATTTTTGCCAGCAAGGGCGAAGCCAGGAAAATGATACAGGGAGGCGGCGTCAGCATCAACCGTAAAAAAGCAGACCTGCAATTGGTGATCGGTAGCACCCTGTTGCTGCACGATACCTACATCATGGTGCAGAAGGGCAAAAAGAATTATTACCTGGTAAAAGTCGTTTAAACTACTCAACCTGTCCGGACAGTGAAAGCTGCATTGGCCATAGGATTGTTTCTTCTTTCCCATGCCTGCCTGGCACAGGACACCATCCGGTTACACTTCCTGTACGGTTCCAGGCCGGCACGGCATTTCAAAGCCAGCGAATCCAAACTGTTTGGCGGCATCAAGGGTGGTCATGTGAATATCGAAGCCTACGGAAGGGTCCTGGATTTTATGCCGGGAAAATGTCCTTTGTTTCCCGATAACAAAAATCCGTCAGGCGGCTTCCGGCTCAACCATTCCCGGTATTGGGATACGGCTTCCACCAAATGGATGACGATCCTGGTACCGGTTACCCCACAGCAGATGGACCGGTTGCAAAACCTGTTTACTTCTTACTCTCAGCAAACGCCCTATGATTATGCGGTATTCGGCATGCGCTGCGCCGCTGCCAGCTATGATGTGCTCAGCGAGATCGGGCTGGTGAAAAAGCTGCCGCCCCGGCAGGATATTACCCTGAACTTCTACCCAAAACTGATGCGCAAAAGGATGCTGAAACTGGCGAAGAAAAGAGGCTATACCATCATCCGCCATGAAGGACGGCCATCCCGAAAATGGGAAAAAGACCAGGGGTTATTTTAAGAAGATCGAAGTTTGAAGTTCTTCAGGCTGAACAGCACTACTGTGTTTGCAACTTTCTGGAATTAGGAGTCCGAGGTTTGAGGTTCGGTGTTCTTCAGGCTGACCCCTCTAAAGTATTTTCTACAACCGGCCTATGCCGGGGTTTCTGTAATCGTATACTACCATCCAACCTCCTGCTTCGAACTCATTACACAGTGCTTCAATAAAGAAAGGCTGTTCAACTGAAGGACTACTCCACATTCACCTGCTTCCGTATCACCGCCCCCTCTCTCGCCTCGGGCAGGAATTGGCGCTCCTTCAGCAGGTAGCCATTGCCTTTCTCGCAGAAATGCACTTTCAGGTTTTCGATGCTGATCGGGTTGCCTTCCGGTATATCGGCAATATTGCAGTGGCGGATATCAAACCCATCGACGATGACCACCAGGCCGCTGCCGATAGCTTCCATTTTGTTGCCGCCTTCGGTGATGAGCATACCCGTATCTTCTCCCAGCCCGACGCCGATACACTGCGGGTTGGCAGCCACGGCCTGGGCCAGCCGGCCAAAACGGCCCCGCTTTTCAAAATGCGAATCGATGATCACATCGTCGATAAACCCGAGCCCGGTGATGATCTTCACCTCGCCCTTCAGGTGAGCCCGCATGGCATTGCCTTCATAGATCATCGTATTGCTCATGGCCATGGCGCCGGCGCTGGTACCGGCGATGGTGAACGCTTCTTCTTCATACCGCTTCAGCATGGTACGCAGGATAGGCGTACCGCCGAAAATAGCGCTTAAGCGCAGCTGGTTGCCGCCGCTGAACATGACGCTGTTGCACTGCTCGATGCGGGATATATATTCCGGCTTCATGGCATCCTGGCGGTTGCGGATATGCATCAGGTCTACATTGGTACAACCTACCTTGCCAAAAGCATTCAGGTAATTCTCCCCTACTTCATAGGGTATCATCGATGCAGTGGTAATGATCTCGATGCGGGAAAGGGGGCCACCGGCCTGCTCGACCACCTGGCGAAGGATGCCAAGTTCGAAAAAATTGAGATTGCTGCGGTGAATCTGGCCGGTTTCCAGGTCGGTACCTTTGTCCTCGGCACCGCCCACGGCGATCAGTTTTCCCTTTGGAGTCATTCAATGGGCTTTGGTAAACGGCAAAAATAACTGAAAAATAATTGCTTGCAGCCGGTAACACCGCAATGTGGATAGCATGGAGAAAAGTCGCCGGCCGGCCGGGCTATCCGGATTCACTTCCCCTGTATCTTCGGTACAGGATGAACACCGTTTTGCTCCGAACCACCCTCCTGCTATTGCACGCAGCCGCCAATCTTGTACTGGTGTCCTGGCTTGTGCGCTTCGATATTACCGGCAAATGGGCTTCTTTTATCGGCTTCATCTTCGTCCTGCTGCTCCTGATGTATCTTTTTATCAGGCATATTGTTTCCTTTATTGATTTCTTTAAAACCCGAACAAAATGATCGGCCTTATCACGTTCCTGCTTGCGTTCCTTATTCTGGGCCTTGTGCTGCAGGCCTTCCGTTCCGGCACCTACCGCGACGAACAAACCCGCAAGTTCAGGGCAAAAAACCTGTGGAGATTGCTGGCAGCATTGGGCGGCGCCTGGATCATCGCGCTCATCAACCCCATCGATATCGAACGGATCGATGCCGGCCATGTAGGCATCAAGGTGAGCAATGTGGGCGATGACCGCGGCGTGGGCAAAACGGAATATGTAACCGGCTGGGTCTTTTACAACTCCTGGATATCCCGTATCTATGAATTTCCCATTCACCAGCAGCATATCGACTACGAAGAGGCCGATATCGTGACCCGTGGCGGTTTCCGCGCCACCATCAAACCATCGTTCAACTATTCCATCAATCCCGGCAACGTTGCCGATATGTTCCAGAACCTGCGGGTGGGCGTGAAAGAAATGGAACAGGGCTGGCTGAAAAATGCGATCATCGGCTCGGTCAATGATGTGGCCAACCGGTATACTGTGGACTCGATCTTCAACCATCGCGAAGAATTTGAAACCGCCATCATCCGGGAATGCAACAAGCGGGTTTCCCAATGGTTTACCGTGTCCCAGCTTCGCACCAATATCATTCCGCCCAAAGAGATTTCAGAGTCCATCATCGCCAAAACACAGGCCATACAGGAAGTGCAGGTGGCCGAAAACCGGCGCCAGGTAGCCATTGCCGAAGCGGATCGCAAGATCGCACAGGCAAGAGGTGATTCCGCACAGGCCGTGATCGAGGCGGCCGGACGGGCAGAGGCCATCCGCAAAGAGCAAATGTCACTGACCCCGTTGTACATCGAATACATCAAGATCCAGAAATGGAACGGCGAAGTGCCCACTACGGTTGCCGGCGCCAACAGCGGTTTCCTGATACAGCCCGGTGAAAAGAAATAAGCCTACGGCTTATTGTTGACGACGTAATAGACCGCTACGCCCGCCAGGGCGATCAGCACGCCCCACAGTGCAAACGATCCGGTAGAGAAGAAGAGAAATAGCCAGATCAGCACGGACAGCACCACCGGCAGCGGGTACAACCACATCCTGAACGGAAGGGCCGGCGTACCAAACCGGCGCCGCAGCAACACCACGCCGGCCGCCTGCCCGATGAACTGGATGACGATACGCATGGCCAGGATAGAACTGATGGCATCGCCGAGCTTCATAAAAAGGCTGAACACAAACCCGGCGGCGCACAATACGATCAGGGAGATATACGGGAACTGCTTGACCGGGTGCAACCGGGCAAACGGGCTGAAGAAATTACCATCCACCGCCGCCGCATACGGCACGCGGGAATAACCCAATACCACCGCAAACAGCGAGGCCAGCGCAATAAACAGGATCAGTACCGTGACGGCAATACCAGCCTGCTTGCCGTACAGCTGCTGCATGAACGAACTGACCAGGTATTTGTCGTCCTCCCGTACGGTATGCCAGTCCACCACGCCCATGACGCTGATGTTCATCAGCAGGTACAGGGTAGCGATACCGGCCACCGAAATAAAAATGCTGCGGGGAATGTTTTTCCCGGGATCCCTGATCTCGCCGCCGAGATGACATACATTATAATAACCCAGGTAGCTGTACACGGTCTTGACCGAGCCCTGTCCTATCGCTGCCCAGAAAGCAAAGCTGAAAAAAGACTCACTGCCTTGCGGCAGAAGCGGCACAGCATGTTGCCGGTGCAGCAGCCCGCTGACGATGATCCAGACTACCGTAAGAATAACGACCGACCAGAGCAGTACGGAAATCTTGCCGACAGTTTCGATCCTGCGGTACAGCAACAGAAAGATCAGGACTACCAATCCGCCTGAAACGGCCTTTTGCTGCCATACACCCAGCTCCACGATATAAGAAAGATACTGGGCAAAGCCGATCGCTCCGGAGGCCACCACCAGCGGCGCCTGGATAGCGGTTTGCCACACGAACAGGAAGCTCATGAGCCGTCCACCCTTCTGTCCGAAGGCGATCCGGTGAAAATTGTACGTACCGCCTGCCAGCGGATACCGGGCGCCCAGCTCGCTCCAGATCATCGCATCGGTAAAGGCGGTGAAAGCGCCGAATATCCAGGCCCATAAAAAAAGCCCGCTGCTGAACTGGCTGATGACAAAGGGCATCACCACGAAAGGGCCGATGCCGACCATGTCGATCATGTTGATGGAAGTAGCCTGGAGCAGGTTGATCTTGCGGTTGACCTGTGGGGAAAGCATGTTCAGCAGTCAATATATGGGTGATCGAATCTTCTTTTTTCCGGCATCAGCAATAATTAACTGTTCAGCGCCGAAATTGTTTGATCGCAGCTTTCCCGATTTTCTAAACCGGGTCCGGCGCCGGTCAGCTTTTTGCCAGCGCATGAATGCCTTCCACCAGCGTATCCAGGTCACGGGTGGTAGTATACACATTGGGCGTGATGCGGATGCCCTGGATATTTTCCCACTCGATGGTAACGGTGTGGATCTTGTATTTATTGAACAGGAAGGCTTCCATTTCTGCCGGTTTCTTTCCGTCTATGCCGACATTGCCGATGGCACACCCCCAGCGGGGATGCAGCGAGGTATTGAACCTGACTTTCGGGATATCCCTCATTTTTTCCATCCAGTAGTTCTTCAGGTAGTGCAGCCGTTTTTCCTTGCGGTCGCTGCCGATCATCTCATGAAACTCGATCGCCTTCCCGATGGCCTGCTCGATAAAGAAAGGACGGGTGCCCAGCGTCTCGAACTTGCGGATATCGCCCTGAAGGGAGGTGTCCGTAGCAAACAGCGGGTAAATACTTTTAATCTCATCCTTTTTTACATACAGCATGCCGCTGCCAATCGGCGCATACAGCCATTTGTGCAGGCTGGTAGCAAAATAGTCGCAGTCCAGGTCAGGGATCTTAAAATCGAGATGGGCAAAACTGTGCGCCCCATCCACCAGCACTTTGATACCCCGCTGGTGTGCTGCCTGCGCGATCTTCTTTACCGGTAAAATTTGCCCGTTCCAGTTGATCACCTGTGTGATATGCACCAGCTTCGTTTTGGGCGTAAACGCGTTGATGTACTGGTTTACCAGGTAGTCTTCATCTTCGGCAGGCATTTCAGGCCGGATCCATTTTACCCTGATGCCGTCCCTCAGCTCCCTTTGCTTATAGGCATTGATCACATTGGGATAATCCTGCCGGGCTGCCACCACTTCATCACCGGCCTTCAGTGCAAGGCCAAAGATCACCGTTTCCAGCCCTTCGGACGAATTGCGGTTGATGGCAATCTCTTCGGCATCGCAGCCGGCCAGGCGGGCCAGGTTGCGTCGCAACGGTTCGCGTCCGTTTGCATCCAGCACCCGCCACATATAATAGCTTGGCGCCTCGTTGCTGTAATCATAATATCGCTTCATGGCGTCCTGTACGGTCTTCGGAGCCGGCGATACGCCGCCGTTGTTCAGGTTGATGATCGAAGGAGAAACGGTAAAAGATTGCTGGATATAATACCAGAAGTCTTCTTCAGTGGCCAGGTCGTCTGCCGACAGGTGGGCTGTATCGCGAACCGCTTTTTCCAGGTTGCGGGCCCAGGCCGGTTGGGAAAGAGAAGACAGGAAGGCGGTAGCAGCGAGGGCGCCGGTTTTTTGCAGGAAGCCGCGCCGGTTATTCTTTTTCAGGTTCATAAGATAAGCGAGCCGTGTTTGGTTGCAACAAAGATTACGAAAGGTAAATTAAGCAATAAGTTCCAGACCTTACACTTTCGGTTCACGGGACTTCACGGGTAGAATACGGCAGTGGTAGTTGCCTGCAGCAGTAATGCGGCCTGGTGCCCGGCCGAATTGGATACATAACCAAAAACAACTAATTTCCAGTCCAAAGCCAATCTAATTGTATGCGCATACTTGAAATCAAAGTGCTCAGGGGACCTAATTACTGGAGTGTCCGTCGTCCGAAACTGATACAGATGAAACTGGACCTGGAAGAGATGGAACAGCAGCCGACCAACTCCATCCCGGGCTTCCGGGAGCGGCTGGAAAAACTCCTGCCTACTTTATACGAACACCGTTGCAGCGAGGGAGTGGCGGGTGGCTTTTTCCATCGGGTGGACGAAGGTACCTGGATGGGGCATGTGATCGAGCACATCGCCCTGGAGCTTCAGACGCTGGCCGGCATGGATTGCGGGTTTGGCAGAACAAGAAGTACAGGCGAACGGAACGGGGTTTACCATGTGGTATTCGATTACATGGAAGAGGATGCCGGCGTGTATGCAGCAAAGGCTGCGGTACGCATTGCCCAGGCCCTGATAGACGGTGAGGAGTACAATATGGAAGACGATATCCAGCAGATGCGGGAAATACGCGAAGACACCCGGCTGGGCCCCTCTACCGGCTGTATTGTGGACGAAGCGGAAAAAAGAGGCATTCCCTATATCCGGCTGAACAAGCAAAGCCTGGTGCAGCTGGGCTATGGTGTAAACCAGAAACGCATCCGCGCCACCATCGCTTCCACCACGTCCAACATTGCCGTGGATATAGCCGGCAACAAGGACGAAACCAAGCAGCTGCTCGGCGCGGCGGAAATACCCGTACCCAGGGGCACGGTGATCCGCACCGAAGAAGGACTGGAAGAAGCGATTGAAAAATTCGGTTACCCGCTGGTGATCAAACCGATCGATGGCAACCACGGCAAAGGCAATACCACCAATATTACCACGAAGGACCAGGCGCTGAAAGCATTTGAAGCGGCCAAATTGTACAGCCGCAGCGTGATCGCGGAAAAATTCATCCAGGGAGTCGACTTTCGCTGCCTGGTCATAAACTATAAGTTCATCTGCGCGGCCCTGCGTACACCGGCCGCCGTTACCGGCGATGGCGAACATACCATCCAATGGCTGATCGAAGAAACCAATAAAGACCCGCGCCGCGGCTATGGCCATGAAAAAGTGCTCACGCAGATCACCATCGACCAGTTTACCCAGAAAATGCTGGACGAAAAAGGCTACACGCTGGATACCGTACCGGCCAAAGACGAGCTGGTGCTGGTGAAGCCGACCGCCAATCTCTCTACCGGCGGCACGTCCACCGATGTCACAGACGAAGTGCATCCCGCCAATATCTTTATGTGTGAACGCATTGCCCGGATCGTGGGACTGGATATCTGCGGCATCGACATCATGGCGCCCGACCTGCGTACGCCTGTTTCGGAGAACGGTGGAGCCGTGCTGGAAGTAAATGCAGCGCCCGGGTTTCGCATGCACATCGAACCTTCTGAAGGGCTGGCACGCAATGCAGCCGAACCGGTAGTGGACATGCTATTCCCCCGCGGCAGCATCGGGCGCATCCCGATCATCGCCGTTACCGGCACCAACGGGAAAACAACGACTACCCGGCTCACGGCCCATATAGCCAAGAGTGCCGGCAAAAAAGTAGGTTATACCACCAGCGACGGCGTATACATCCAGAACCAGCTGATGATGAAAGGCGACTGCACCGGCCCGGTGAGCTCGGCATTTGTGCTGAAAGATCCGACCGTGGACTTTGCCGTGCTGGAATGTGCACGGGGCGGTATCTTAAAATCAGGGCTGGCCTTCCGGCACTGCGACGTGGCCATCGTGACCAACGTAGCAGCCGATCACATGGGGCTGGGCGGCATCAACACCGTGGAGCAGATGGCGCAGGTGAAAGCCGTATTGCCGGAAACGGTTTTCCCGCACGGCTATGCCATTCTCAATGCCGATGACGACCTGGTATATAAAATGAGAGAGGGCCTGGATTGCAATGTGGCCCTGTTCAGCATGGACGAGAACAATCCGCGGATCAAAAAGCATTGCGCCAAAGGAGGCCTTGCCACCGTGTTTGAAAATGGATATATCAGCATCATGAAGGGCACCTGGAAGATCAGGGTAATGGCCGTCAAGGATATCCCGCTCACCTTTGAGGGAAAAGCGGTGCACAATATCCAGAACTGCCTGCCGGCCGTACTGGCCACCTACCTGTTCCGCGACATCACCATCGACGATATCCGTTCGGCCATGGCATCCTTTATGCCGTCATCCACGCAAACGCCCGGCCGGCTGAACTTTTATCATTTTAAGAATTTTTCCATACTGGCCGATTTTGCCCACAACCCGCATGGTTTGCGGCTCCTCTGCGATTTTATCAGCAAGCTGGACTATCCCATGCGGATCGGCATTATTTCCGGCACCGGCGACCGGCGGGACGAGGATATCCGGGAGCTGGGCTCCATATCCGGGCGGCATTTCGATGAGATCATTATCCGCTGCGACAAAAACCTGCGGGGCCGTACGGCCGACGAGATCATCGGGCTGCTGAAAGAAGGGATCGAAAAGGAGAACCCGTCCCTGCCGGTGATGATCATTCCCGATGAAAATGAGGCGCTTGAATACATTTATACCCATGCTAAACCCGGCGCCCTGTATACCATCATGTGCGATGTGGTGGCCGGTGCGCTGGACAAGATCAGGGACCTGA
>JBEVLT010000437.1:0-3514 GCA_040509055.1 Chitinophagaceae bacterium | reverse complement strand
AACATATGTTGTAAAAACCTGCTTGTTTGTATTGTTTGTGGCTGGCATCGCAGCCAATGCCGAAGCGCAGCGCACAGGTCGCAGACCTAACAATAACAACAACAGGCCGCCTGCTAATGGCAATACGCCAGATCCCCAGAACAACCAGCAGCAGCAACAAAACAATAACCAGCCCTCCGGGTACAATCCTTACGGTAATATTCCTATCGTGGTGGATTCATCCGGCGTATCCGATACGTCGGTAAGGCCTTCGCTGCGTATTGACAATGCATACGACAAAAGCAGCATCAGCGCCAGGACGCCGCTTCCTTACGAGCATCTTCGCTATGACGATGCGTTGTTTGCCGAAAAGGTATGGCGGGAGCTGGACCTGCGGGAAAAAATGAACCAGACGTTCCGGTACGAAGCAGAGGACAACAACGGCAGCCAGATGTTCATCAATATCCTGCTCAGGGCCGTCAACAGCGGCCAGGTCACAGCCTTCGCGGACGACAGGTTCTCCACACCCATGTCAAAGGACGAACTGCAGCAGCTGACCATTGGTTCTGCCGATACCGTTCCCCAGGTGGACCCCAACGACCCTACCAAGATTATCCGCTGGGTGGTGACAAGGGCCAGCTTCGATGCCAAAAGCGTCATGAAGCTCAGGATCAAAGAAGAGTGGGTATTCGACCGCGAGGCCAGCCGTCTTTTCTGCCGCATTCTGGGTATTGCACCGCTGAAGACGCAATATTTCCCGAACGGCCAGGAGCGGCCCGGAAGTTCCCCGATGTTTTGGGTATACTATCCCGATCTGCGTCCCATCCTCACCAAGTATGAGGTTTATAACCCGAAGAACATGGGTAATGGCCGGATGACCTGGGAAGAATTATTTGAAAGCCGCATGTTCAGCAGTTATATCATCAAGTCCACGCTGGACAATCCTTCGAACAGGGCGATCAGGGGTTATATCAAAGACCCGATCCTGGCTTTGCTGGAAGGAGAGAATATCAAAGAAAAGATATTTAATTACGAGCAGGACCTGTGGTCGTATTAACGTTATTGATAAAACAAAACCGGACGGGATAGCGGAATTATCGTACTTTCGCCACGGTTTTTCATAGGATATTGGATTTTAAACGGGGCTGGATTTTCATCCTGGCCCCTTTTTTTATCCGCTATTTTCCGGCCTGCTCCTCCTGCCCGCTGAAGTAGGCTCTGACCAGCCTGGCTTTGGCACGGCCTACCAGTTTTTCCAGCTCTTCCTGCGACTGTTCCCGCACATTTTTGACCGATCTCAGTGCCTTCAGCAACAGATCGGCAGTGGCTTTGCCGATGCCCGGTATATCTTCCAGCTCGTTTTTGAATGTGCCGGCGCTTCTTTTTTGCCGGTGAAAGGTGATGCCGAACCGGTGCACTTCATTACGGATTTGCCGGACCAGCTTCAGGCTTTCACTGTTGTAAGGCAGCTTCAGCGATTCACGGTCCCCGGCAAAGAACAGCTCTTCTTCGTTTTTGGCCAGGCCCACCAGCGTCGTTTTGCCGGTGAGCCGGAGGGCGTCAATCGCTTCGAGGGCGGCGCTCAGCTGGCCTTTGCCACCGTCGATGATGATCAGCTGGGGCAGGGGCAACTGCTCGTCCAGTACCCGTTTGTAACGGCGATACACGGCCTCCTTCATCGAAGCAAAGTCATTGATGCCCTGTACCGTTTTGATATTGAAATGGCGGTAGTCCTTCTTGCTTGGCTCGCCGTTTTTGTAGCACACCATGGCCGATACGGGGTAGCTGCCCTGGAAGTTGGAGTTATCGAAGCACTCGATGTGTACCGGCAGTTCGGGCAATTGCATATCTGCCTGCAGCTGCTCCAGCAGTTTTATCTTGTCCGTGTTTTTTGACAGCTTCAGCCGCTCTTTGTTCCGGATCTCTTCGATGAAGTAATTGACATTTTTCTCCGACAGCTCCAGCAGCTTTTTTTTATCTCCTCCTTTTGGTACCGTCACCGTCACTTCATCCTGGGGGAACTCGATAGGCAGGGGCACGATGATCTCCCCGGCATCGCTGTTGAACGTGGTGCGCAGCTGCGCCACGGAAAAGCTCAGTATCTCTTCCTGTGTTTCGTCCAGGTGGGTTTCTACCTTGTTGGTCTGCGTTTGCACAATGGTGCCGTTGCGCACCATCAGGAAGTTGACGAACGCGATATCCTTGTCTTTTACGATTGAAAATACATCCGCATCGCCGCTTTTTATGCCTGCCACTACAGACCTGGCCTGGTAGTTTTCCAGGTATTCTACTTTTTTACGTGTCAGTTCTGCCTTTTCAAAAGCCAGCTTTTCGGCCAGATCTTTCATTTCCTCCCTGAAATGCCGGATCACCGGCGACACGTTGCCACGAAGCATGTTTTTCAACTGGGCCAGGTTTTCCCGGTAGTCGTCAGCTGTCTGCAGTCCTTCGCAGGGACCCTTACAGTTGCCCAGGTGGTATTCCAGGCACACTTTGAACTTCTTCTGAGCTATATTTTTCTCTGTCAGGTTCAGCGAGCAGTTGCGAAGCGGGATGGTTTGCCGGGTGAAGTCGATCAGCTCCCTCACCTTCTTTACCGATGTATAAGGCCCCAGGTAGTCCGAGCCGTCTTCTATCACCTTGCGGGTAAGGAATACGCGGGGAAAGGGTTCGTTTTTGATGACGATGAAAGGATAGGTCTTGTCGTCCTTGAGGTTGATATTAAAGAGGGGCTGGTATTGCTTGATCAGCGAGTTCTCTAGCAGGAAGGCATCCTGCTCGGAACCGACGATAGTGAATTCAATACGGGTAATGCGCCGCACCAGCTCGTGCGTTTTGTAGTTGGTAAACGTCTTGTTGAAATAAGAAGATACCCGCTTGCGGATGTCTTTGGCCTTGCCTACATAAATAAGCTGGTCGCCGGCATCATAATACTTGTAAATGCCGGGCTGCCGGGGTATGCCGGGAACGATATGTTGAAATTCTTCGGCTGTCATGGATTGGCCTCTTCATTCCATACCACTTTAAAGGTGGAGGTAGTTTCGGGCTGGCGCAGCAGTTGACGGGTAGTGGTGACCTGGAAGCTTTTGCCGATCTGCCACAGCAGGCGTTTTTCCACCAGGCTGTCTTTTGTCTGCTTCGCAGTCTGGATAATGATATTCGTCACTTTGCCGCCTTCTGCATCCGGTTTTATCAATACTTCCTGCCGCTGTATCTCTTCCCGCTGCGGATCTACCGGGGTGCAGATCATCAGCACCCGGTTCAGCATTTCATCGAATGTTTTGGTTTGCACGTAGCGGTCGGCGTACCGCGATGCTGTCAGGTCGGGCAGCGATAAAAAGTCCGAAGCTGCAGCCCGGAACTCTTCCCTGCGCAGGTACAGGGTATCGTTCCTTGTGCTGTCTACCGGTACGATCTTCCGGATATTATACAGGGATGTGTCCATATGCGTCGCCTGGCTTTGCAGGTACGAAAGCACAGGGAAAAAGGCCTCTTCCGGATCCTTTTTCTTCTGTTTGCACGAAAAAAGGAACAC
>JBEVLT010000436.1:0-4746 GCA_040509055.1 Chitinophagaceae bacterium | reverse complement strand
CAGCCGCCCGAACCACCGGTAGTGGTGCGCGACAGTATAAAAACTGCGGACCCTAAACCGCCGGTAGCGGCCAAAAAGAAGAAAAGGATCTATCTCACCTTCGACGATGGCCCTAACAAAGGCACACAGAATGTGCTGGACATCGTGCAGCAGGAACAGATTCCCGCCACGTTTTTCATCGTGGGCGAGCACGTGTTTGCCAGCCTGGCCCAGGCAAGGACATGGGACAGCCTGCTACAGGCAAAAAACATCGAATTGTGCAACCACAGCTATACGCATGCACACAACCGTTATGACCGGTTTTACCAGCAGCCTGATACCGTGGTGAGAGATATGGAGCGGACGCGTGAACGGCTGCTGCCGGACAACAATATCGTCCGGGCGCCGGGCCGCAACAGCTGGCGCATCGACAGCCTGCACTTCACGGATATTAAAAAAAGCAAAGCGGCCATGGACTCCCTGCAGCTGGCAGGATTCGTGGTCGTGGGCTGGGACCTGGAATGGCATTACGATCCTAAAACCATGACCGTAAGAAATTCTGCCGATGAAATGCTCCGCCTGGTGGACAGTATGTTTTACAAAGGCAGGACCAAACTGCCCGACCACCTTATCCTGCTGGCGCATGACCAGGTATATGGTAAAGCGCCCGACTCCCTGCAGCTGCGCCAGTTTGTTCAAAAGCTGAAACAAAAAGACGAGTATGAATTATCCCTGGTAAGTTACTATCCGGGCGTAAGGCCAGTGGGTGATACGGTAAGAAAGTAAGGGGGTCAAGGGTAAATAGTGAATGCTGTCTTATCAAGGCATTCACTATTTACGACTCACAAACTGACCTGCTCTTCTTTGCCGTCAAAAATATTTCCCAGCCCGCCCAGGATGCTTCCTTCTTCTTTGCGGTGGCCCGTGCCGTACTGTACCAGGCGGCCGGCCAGCCTGCTGATGGGCAGCGACTGGATCCATACCTTACCGGGGCCCTGCATGCGGGCAAAGAACAATCCTTCGCCGCCAAACATCCAGTTGCGGACACCCCGCACAAATTCGATATCGAAATCGACGGTGGGCGAATACGCTACCACGCAGCCGGTATCCACTTTCAGCACTTCGCCGGGCCGCAGCTCCCTCTCCAGTACATAGCCGCCGGCGTGCAGGAACGCCATCCCGTCGCCTTCCACCTTTTCCATGATAAATCCTTCGCCGCCGAAAATGCCTGTGCCCAGCCTGCGCTGGAAATGAATGCCGATACTGACACCCTTGGCTGCACAGAGAAAGGCATCTTTCTGCGCAATGATCTGGCCGCCCAGCTGCTTCAGGTCCAGCGGGATGATCTTGCCGGTATAGGGCGCTGCAAAACTGATCTTCCGCCTGCCCTGGCCCACATTGGTAAAGGCTGTCATGAACAGGCTTTCGCCTACCAGTATCCGCTTGCCGGCATTCATGAGCTTGCTGAGCAAACCGCCCGATTGCTGCTGCGCAGACCCGTCGCCGAAGATGGTTTGCATCTGGATGGCGTCGTCCATCATCATCATGGCGCCGCTTTCGGCAATGGCCGTCTCGTTCGGGTCCAGTTCGATCTCCACGTACTGGAGTTCTTCGCCGTATATTTTGAAGTCGATTTCGTGGTTGTTTCTATAAGCCATGGTCCAAAAAGTTTTTTCAAAGGTAAAAAAGTCGCTCACCGCTCCGGTATTAAATCGGTGATCGCCCTTTTTTCCGGGGTGATCGGTATTTTACTCACACCGGTAGCGGTTCGGAAGCGAATGCGGGGCACTCCCCTGCCGGAACTGCTTCTGAGGACAGTATGCCAGGCAACGCGGCTCCCGGAACCAGCATTCTTTAGCAGGCCGTCAATTTGATAAGTGGCAACCGAATAAAGGGAGGAATTGCTTATTTTGGTGGTTCCCTAAAAAAATCAAACTCACTTATGAAACAAAAATTACTGTTGCTGCCTGCATTTGCGGTGCTGGGTATCCTCTCGGCCAATGCACAGGCAAAGCTGGTGGAAAAAGTGACCCGCCAGGGAGACGAACTGGTGGTTCCCTATGAAAAATATGTGCTGCCCAACGGGCTCACGCTGATCATTCATGAAGATCACAGCGATCCCGTGGTGCATACCGACGTTACCTACCACGTAGGCTCGGCCCGCGAGGAGATCGGCAAATCAGGTTTTGCGCACTTCTTCGAACACATGATGTTCCAGGGCAGCGATAACGTGGCTGATGAACAGCATTTCAAGATCGTAACGGAAGCCGGGGGCACCATGAACGGTACCACCAACCGCGACCGTACCAACTACTTCGAGACCGTACCGGCCAACCAGCTGGAAAAAACACTCTGGCTGGAAGCTGACCGGATGGGGTTCCTGCTGGATGCCGTGACCCAGAAAAAATTTGAGATACAGCGCTCCACGGTGAAGAACGAGAAAGGACAGCGCTATGATAACGTACCATACGGGCAGGGCATGGAGCTGACGGCAAAAAGCCTGTATCCGTACGGCCACCCTTATTCCTGGCTGACGATCGGCTATGTGGAAGACCTGAACCGGGTAGACGTGAACGACCTGAAGAACTTTTTCCTGCGGTGGTATGGCCCCAACAATGCTACCGTCACCATCGGTGGTGATGTGGATCCCAAACAGGTAGTGAAGCTGGTAGAAAAATATTTCGGCCCCATTCCCCGCGGACCGGAGGTGGAGAATATGCCGAAGACCGTGCCGCAGCTGGAGAGCGATCGCTATGTATCGTACACGGATAATTATGCGCGGGTGCCGGTAGTAAGAAAAGTGTTCATGACCGTGCCCAACCTGGACGCCGATATGGCCGCACTGGACTGCCTGGCCCAGATACTGGGGCAAGGCAACAATTCCGTTTTTTACCAGGAGCTGGTAAAAAAACAGCTGGCTTTATCCGCCAATGCTTCGCAAAGCAATTTCGAACTGAGCGGTGAGTTCAGCATGCAGCTGGTACCCTACCCCGGCAAATCCCTTGCAGATATGCTGCAGCTGCTGGATCAGGCGCTGCAGGCTTTTGAAAAAAGAGGCGTAACCGATGAAGATATCGCCCAGTTCAAAGGACAGTTGGAAGCACAATACTTCAGCTCGCTGCAAAGCGTAAGCGGCAAGGTATCCCAGCTGGCTGCCTACCAGACCTTCACCGGCAACCCCAATATGGTGGGTAAGGAGCTGGCCATGTACCGCGCTGTCACCAAGGAAGATGTAATGCGGGTGTACAATAAGTACATCAAACAGCAGCATGCGCTGGTAGTGAGCATATTGACCAAAGGCCAGGAAAATCAAATCGCAGGGGCTGATAATTATACCATCAACCAGGCCAACTATGTAGCACCGGACTATGGCTATGCCGGGCTGAAGTATGTAAAACCGAAAGACAATTTTGACCGGAAAGTCATGCCTCCGGCAGGCCCCAACCCCGTAGTGAAAGTACCGGCCTTCTGGAAAAAAGATCTGCCGGGTGGTATCAAAGCCATTGGCACAGAAAACAACGAGCTGCCGACCGTCACGCTTTCCGTAAAGGTACCGGGCGGCCACCTGATGCAGGCCAACAACCTGTCGAAGGCAGGCCTTGCCTCGTTCTTTGCCACGATGATGAACCAGGACACCAAAAACAGAAGTGCCGAAGATTTCACCAAGGAACTGGAAAAACTGGGCAGCAGCATTGGCGTATCCAGCGGTACGGATGGCATTACCTTCCAGGTATTCAGCCTGAAGAAGAACCTGGACAAAACCCTGGCCCTGCTGGAAGAGCGGATACTGAGCCCGAAGTTTAACGAAGACGATTTTACCCGGCTGAAGCGCCAGCGTATCGAAGGGTTCAAACAATCCAAGGCGCAGCCGGCTGTAGTCGCTACCAACGTTTTCAATGTGCTGAACTATGGCTCCAACAATATCCTTGGTATCAGCCAGACGGGTACAGAAGAAACGGTAGCCTCCTTTACCCTGCAGGACGTACAGGACTATTACAACAACTACATGACCTCCAATGGTACGAACGTGGTAGTGGTGGGCGATATCAAAGAAAACGAGATCCTGCCCAAGCTCGCCTTCCTGAACAAGCTGCCGAACAAGAAGATAGAAATACCGGCCGTAGCCCCGGCAGCAGCTCCGCAAAAAGCAAAGATCTACCTGGTGGATGTAAAAAATGCCGCCCAGTCGGAATTTCGCGTAGGTTATCTTACCGGGCTGAAATACGATGCCACAGGAGAATATTTCAAAACCATGCTGAGCAACTTTGCACTGGGTGGCGGCTTCAACAGCCGGCTGAACATCAACCTGCGCGAGGACAAAGGATGGACCTATGGCGCCAGCAGCGCTGTAACCGGTGATAAATACAGCGGCCGGTTCACCTTCAGCTCCGGCATCAAAGCGCCGGCTACCGACAGCGCGCTGACCGAAGTGCTGAACGAGATGAACAACTATATCAAAAACGGCATCACCGACGATGAGCTGACGTTTATGAAAAGTGCGCTGGGCCAGATCGATGCGCTGCGATATGAAACAGGCATTCAGAAAGCCGGCTTTATCGGAAGGATACTCGAATACAACCTGCCCGCCAACTACGTGGACAAGCAAAACGAGATCCTGAAAAAGATCAACAAATCGGAAATAAATACGCTGGCTAAAAAATGGCTGGACCCGGCGAAGATGAATATCCTGATCGTCGGCGATAAGGCTAAAGTATTACCAACACTTGAAAAATTCGGTTACGAGATCGTGGAGCTGGATGCAGATGG
>JBEVLT010000435.1:0-3801 GCA_040509055.1 Chitinophagaceae bacterium | reverse complement strand
AGCTGTTAAGACCGGAACCGCGCCAACAAATTCTCCTTATAATTCAGGCTCAATGGAAGATGGTGATCCTGAGCCATGATGACTGTATCAGCCTTGATCATCTTCACCTGCTCCAGCGCCACGATAAATGATTTATGAATGCGGATGAATTTGTCCGCCGGCAGGATCTCTTCCAGGTTCTTCATCGTAAAGCTGGCCAGGTATTGTTGGCTGGCAGTTACGATCCTCACATAGTCTTTTGCAGCCTTGATAAAAATGATCTGGCTATAGGGGATCTTTACCAGCCCACCTTTGTCCTTTACCAATAAAAACCCATCAGGGCTGTTTGCTTCTGACACAGGAGCTGCAGGGGCCTGCATTTTCGCCACCGCTTTTTGAAAACGCTCGTAGGAAAACGGTTTGAGCAGGTAATCAACCGCATCCAGGTCAAAAGCCTGTACGGCATAGTCAGGATAGGCTGTAGTAAAAATCACTTTGGGTGGCGTAGACAGGGTTTTCAGAAACGCCAGCCCGTTCACCAGCGGCATTTCGATATCGAGGAATACCAGGTCAATGGCATGCTGCTCCAGCTTAGCAAAAGCCTCCAGCGCATTCCGGCATTTGGCTACCAGGGTTAGTCCCGCCGTTTGCAGGATGTATTGCTCCAGGATCTGCTGCGCTATCGGCTCATCGTCTACGATCAGGCACCGGGTCATGCGGGGTTGTTTTTTAAGAACAGGGTCAGGGTGACTTTATACACGCTGCCGGTATTTTCGATCTTCAGCTCATGCCGGCTGGGATAATACAGCTGCAGCCGCTTTTTCACATTTTCGATGCCGATGCCGCCGGCTTCCCTTTTCAGCCCGGTGGTGGCAAAAATATCGTTCTCCACGGTAAACTGCAGGGTGTCATCGGCCGCCAGCAGCTCGGCATGGATATAACCGCCGTCGATCACCCGGTGCGCGCCATGCTTAAAGCTGTTCTCAACAAAAGGGATCAGCAGCAGCGGTGCGATCAGCGTGCCGGGTTTGCTGTGGTTGGTCACCGAAAACCGGATATCCACGCCGGGGTAGCGTGTCTTTTCCATGGCAACATAGCTTTCCGTAAAGGCAATATCTTTTTCCAGCGGCACCCGGCTTTCGCGGCAATCATAGAGGATATACCGCATCATATCCGCCAGCTGCAGCACATACCGCGGCGTATCGGCGCTGCCCGTCAGGCTCATGCCGTAAATGCTGTTGAGTGTATTAAAGAGGAAATGCGGGTTCAGCTGCGCCTTTAAAGCATCCAGCTGCAGGTGGAAAATATCTTTTTCCAGCAATCGTTTCTTCCGCTCGTTGTCAAAGGCATAGCGCGTCAGCGCCACCGAGCCGAATGCCAGCAGGTCCGTAAGGATCAGCTGCAGGTTCCAGCCCCGCAGGTGGACCGCCTGTACCTGGTATATCCGGAGCCGCTGTTCGAAAAACGCCTGGTAGATGCCGTGGTCGTTAGCAGCCATAAACAGCCATCCTGCCGCCAGGTTGCTGAACTTGGGAATGATGAGAAACCAGGCCAGGGTGAGCAGCGCCAGCCGCCCATAGCGCCTGTGCGCCAGCAGTCGCGGCGCCAGCCAGCGGTAATACGGGATGACATACAGCGTAAGTACTACGGCAAACAGCAGCAGCTGCTTGTGAGGAAAATCATCGTAGTCCGGGTTTGGCAGGTCGGCCAGGCCCACAAAATAGGCATACTTGTATACGGCGGTATACACCAGCCAGACCATGATCTCGTAGATCAGCGGGAACCTGCTTTTTCGATTGAATGAAGTTTCCTGCATCTGCAAATTTAACTGCGCCCAAGTTCCGCTACTGCCGGCAACAGGGAAAGACGGCACCGACGAAACGGCTTTTTTTTCGACGAAATCAGCAGCCGGTCCGGTGATCCGGAAATAAAGCGCTTTCAGCGAAGCGATCCCTGCAGTGCGCACCGCACATTCTTTCTTTGGTGCATAAAATCATTTGTAATATGAAATTCCTGTTACTCGTTTTATTCGGCGCCACTCCCTTATTCAGCCAGGCACAAACGCTTCCTGCTATCGATCCCATCAAAACCGTAATGGATGCCAACGGCGCCTGGCTCGACAGCCTGATGGCGAAGGTGGGCGACAAGCGCATCGTGGCCCTGGGAGAAGATACGCACGGTACGGCAGATTTTTACCAGCTGCGCGATGCTATTAGCCGGCGGCTGATCACGGAAAAGGGATTCAACGTGATGATCCTGGAAAACCCGCATGAAGACATGATGGCCCTGCAGGAAGGTTTGCAGAAAGAGAGGCTGGACACACTGATGCGGCGGCATCTCTTTTCCATCTACCAGAGCCGGCAGATGAAAGACTTTTTGGAATGGTTCAAAAAATATTCCCGCCGCCACAAGGGCCTGCGGCTGGCCGGCTGTGATGACAGCTACCGCGAGCTGCTGCCGAATGCCATGGTAAAGGAAGCAAAGCGCTATAAGAGCCAGGAGCTGAACCGGCTCTGCCAGCAGTTCCTGCAGCGCCAGACCCTGAGCCCCAAAGAATTTTATGCGAAGAACACATCTATAACCGGCAACCCGGATGACGAGATGCAATACGGGCTGGATACATACCGGTTGGCAGAAGCCATCGATTCGCTCTGTATACAGCTGCGGATTGACAATCCAGGGCTGAAAGAGCTGGTCTTTCATGCCAAAACGGCCTATGTGTTCTATGAGCGTTTTTCCAGGAAAGCGGCTGTGTCGCGCGACGAGATCATGGGTGAGCGGATCAATTATTATGCGGCAGATCCAAAGGCGAAGATCATCGTGTGGGCGCACAGCGGTCATATTGCCCGCTATGCCTGGCTGGCCGATGAGCTGGGGCTGATGGGCGCCACGGTGGCTAAGAAATTTCCGGCTGATTATCTTTCCATCGGTATGAGCTCCGGCCAGGGCAGCTATTCCTATATCAAAAACCGGTTTATCAACGACGATCATGATTTTACCGACAGCCTGTTTACCGGCGAACTTCAGCCCAACCAGGCCGGCTCCTGGAATGAAGCGCTGGTGCATAACAGGGATGAAAATTTCTATCTTGATTTCTCAAGGCTCAGTATTGCTGACCGTGGCGAATTTGAAAAGGTCCGCTCCCTGAAACTCCTGGGTTATGGCAAGCAAAGCGATAAGGGAAAAGATTTTTACCCGGTCGCGCTGCCGCGGTTGTTCGATGTGCTGATCTTTCTGAGAAATACCACGCATACGACGGCGTTGTTTAATTGAAGAACACAAAGCACTAAATCATGCTGATTTAGCGCTTTGTGGATGATTTCGTTTGTCCAATAACAGGTAATATTTCATCAGCATGGCCAGCAGAGTGCCTGCTGCAACTAGTTTGATCCAATTTACAGGATTACTGAATATTTCTTCTATTGTTTTGATCAATACGTAGGAAACCAGGGAGGCGATAAAAAGTACTTTGGTCATATTCATGCCTTTGGTAGAATCTTCATGGCGAACGCTATCCAGGTTTCCTTCTATAAAATAGACCCTTGTATTTGTTTTGTAATAGTTAAAAAATCCGAATACGATGAATATAGGCAGCAGGTAAAGAAAAATATGTTCTGCTTTCTTAAGAATAATGGTCTCTTTTTCACTAAATTTTACGGATGTGGCAGTTTTTTTTGAACCAGTATTTAGTGTGTCACTTTGGGGTAGGCTGTAGTTTTCACCTTGTGGAGAAAAACCCGCCTGGTTTTCGGTATTTAATTTAGAAAGCGGATTGAATTCTTTTATAATGTTGTACCCTCCTGAAAGTACCGTTACAGTAAT
>JBEVLT010000434.1:0-20220 GCA_040509055.1 Chitinophagaceae bacterium | reverse complement strand
GCGCTCCCGATGCCGTAATAAACCCAGAGGTTACCGGCAACAGGTACTACAATGACGGTTGTGCCTGGCCCATAAATATTGGGTATGGACAGCCAATAATCAGGCGGGATGGTGGCTGAGGCTGTGCTGAGTTCAGACCGGACCTGTTTTGCAAGATCCGCATTGATTTTTTCACTCATAAAGGAAGGTTTTAGGTTAATGATTTTACTAATATAATGAATGGGGCCACCGTTTGCAATAAGCACTTATACGTATTTAACCGGCAACTACATGCACACGCATAAGACTTGAAGTGATGACAACCGGGCAACCGGCCATTTACAGTATCCTGCAATCCCCCCGTTCCTTACCTTTGCATCCCCGGATGCAAGACCGGATGACCATATGTCAGAAGAAATAAAAAAAGAAGAACGGAGCCTCAATTTCCTGGAAGAGATCATCGAGCAGGACCTGCAGAGCGGAAAATACAAGCAGATCGTGACCCGCTTTCCGCCGGAGCCGAACGGCTACCTGCATATCGGTCATGCCAGCAGCATCTGCCTCAATTTCGGCCTGAGCAAAAAATATGGCGGGTATACCAACCTGCGGTTTGACGATACCAACCCCAGCACCGAAGAAACCGAATACGTGGAAAGCATCAAGGAAGATGTGAAATGGCTGGGTTTTGAATGGAAACATGAGCTGTATGCCTCGGATTATTTCGACCAGTTGCACGAATACGCGATTACCCTGATCCGCCAGGGACTGGCCTACGTGGATGATAGCACAAGCGAGGAAATGGCCCGGATGAAAGGCACGCCTACCGAACCCGGCGTGGACAGTCCGTACCGTAACCGGACTGTAGAAGAAAACCTGGACCTTTTCAAGCGCATGGCCGCCGGTGAGTTTGCGGATGGCAGCCGCACCTTGCGGGCTAAGATCGACATGGCGCATCTCAACATGCTGATGCGCGACCCGGTGCTCTACCGGATCAAGCACGAGCATCACCACCGTACCGGTGATAAATGGAATATTTATCCCATGTACGATATGGCGCACGGGCAAAGCGATTCGATCGAACAGGTGACGCATTCCATCTGTACGCTGGAGTTTGTGCCCCACCGTGAGTTGTATGACTGGCTGATCGAAAAGCTGGAGATCTACCCGTCCCATCAATATGAATTTGCCCGCCGCAACATCAACTATACCGTGACCAGCAAGCGTAAACTGTTGCAACTGGTGACGGAGAAGTACGTAGATGGATGGGATGATCCGCGTATGCCGACGATCAGCGGGCTTCGCCGCCGGGGGTATACGCCGGATAGCATCCGCGATTTTTGCGACCGGATCGGCGTGGCCAAACGGGAGAACATGGTAGATGTGGGACTGCTCGAATTTTGCGTGCGCGAACACCTGAACAGGATCGCCCAGCGCCGGATGGTGGTATTTGACCCGCTGAAAGTGGTACTGACCAACTACCCGGCCGGTGGGGAAGAATACCTGGAGAGCGAGAATAATCCGGAGGACACGGCTGCAGGCATACGTAAGATACCTTTCAGCGCAGAGCTGTATATCGAGCGGGAAGACTTTATGGAAAACCCGCCGAAAAAATATTTCCGGCTGGCGCCGGGCCAGATGGTACGCCTGAAGAGCGCTTATATCATCAAATGCGAAGAAGTGATCAAAGATGCGGGCGGCAACATCACTGAATTGCGCTGTACCTACATTCCCGAAAGCAGGAGCGGTAATGATACATCCGGTATCCATGTAAAAGGTACGCTGCACTGGGTGAGCGTAAAACATGCCGTTACCGCGGAAATAAGACTGTACGACCGGCTTTTCCGGGTAGAAGACCCTACCGATGAAGAAGGCGATTTTAAAGACTATATCAATCCCGGTTCACTGCAGAGTGTAACGGCCGCCTACGCGGAACCTGATCTTAAAAATGCCCGCTTCGAAGACCGGTACCAGTTCCTCCGCAAAGGCTATTTCTGTCTTGATAAAGATAGCAGTACCAGTGGTATGGTGTTCAACCGCACCGTCACGCTGAAAGATGCCTGGGCCAAAGAGGTGAAAAAGGGTTGATGTTATTTATCTCTTTTTCCGATCTGCCACTACCAGCACGATGCCTGCTACAATAGCAACGGCTCCTGCATACACGGGCCAGCCGATCCATTTGTTTTCCTTTTTGGTGACTTCCAGCGGACCTGCATCGATGATTTTCTTTTCTGTCTGAACACTGACGCCGCGAAATATCAGCATGGCGATACCGGCAATGATCAGGATGATGCCAATGACTTTCATATACGTTGGTTTGGGGTATGGTATACAAATAGCAAGCCATGAAGTAGCTGTGCACTTGCCTCATCTCCCATAGCGGCCCCGGTAACCAGGCTATTGTTTGACGAACGTATAGGGATCGTATTCCACAAACTCGTTGGCCCGGACTTCTACCGAGATGACTTTCTGGTCCTGCAGTTTGAATTTGATGGCAAAAATGCCATACTCGATATTGTCGTATTGCAGCAGCCATTCATCATTGTCCATATAGTCCAGCCTGGCAGTAAGGCCGGCATGGCTGTTAAAGCGGATCAGGAGGTGGCTGTCTTTTTGAGAAATGGCCAGCGAGCCGTACAGTTGGTTGGTATAAAGCCCGGTATACGCTTTCAGCGGCAGGTGCGGCGTCTTGCCTTTTACCCGTTGTTTCAGGCTGTCGATCTGGCCCAGCTGTTCCTTCATTTCCTGCCGGAACCCCTCCAGGAACTGGCCGCTCCTGTCGATATACGATACGCCAAGATAGGCATCCAGCAATTGGTAACGGAGGGCTTCGAAAAAGCTTTGATTATCGTTGTTGGTAAGTATGGCAATGCCAAGCCGCTCTTCCGGTACAAAACATACATTGCTCACCATGCCGCCCGCACCCCCGGTATGCCAGTATACCTGCCGTCCATTGTAATCGGCGGCAAACAGCCCCAGCCCGTAACCGCGGAAATGAACAGGCAGCAGCGGTGACTTCCGGCTGTTTGTGATGATATTGACATCACGGGTCTTTTGCAGCACGGCAAAGGGCATTACCTGCTTGCCATTGTAGCGGCCGCTGTCGAGCTGGAACAGCAGCCAGTGCGAAAGATCGTTTACGCTGCTGATGATGCTGGCCGCAGGTCCCAGGTTATCCCATTCGTCGTATGGAATACGGCGCAGGGTACCGGTATAGCTGGTGGTGTACGGACGGGCTGCATTATCCTTTGCTTCCATACCGTGCGAGATGGCAGTACTACGGTTCATCTGCAAAGGGGTAAGAATGCTGTCCTGCACATATTGCTCCCAGCTGCGACCCGTTACTTTGGGGATCACTTCGCCTGCGGTAAGAAAACAGCTGTTGCAATAGCCGTAATCCTGGCGAAACAGGCCAACGGGTTTCAGCAGCCGCATTCTTTTCATGATCTCCGCGCGGCTCAGGTTGCTGTTCCAGAAAGTGAAATCGCCCTGGAAGGTTTTGGTACCGATGCGGTGGCTCAGCAGGTCGCGGATGGTAACCAGCCCGGACGTGGACGATTCAAACAGCCGGTAATCCGGGAAGTACCGGGTGATCCGGTCGTTCAGCGAAAGTTTGCCGGTATGCTCCAGCTGTGCCAGCGCCGTACCGGTAAACAGCTTGCTGTTGCTGGCGATCATGAACAGGGTATGCTCATCTACCGGTGCCTGCCGGGTTATATCGCTGACGCCGTAGCCTTTCGATAGTACTACGTGGCCATCCTTTACGATCACGATCGCCAGGCCGGGCACAACCCAATCCCTGATACCGCGCCGGATATACTGATCAAGACTGTCGCTGACGAATGCAGGGGCCTGGGCCAGGCCTGTCAGTGTACTAAGGGCAAAAGCAGCACCAATAAAAAGACGGGTCAGTCGCATACGGCTGGAATTAAGGGATGAAAATAAGGAAAAGGGTTTACTGCAGACCAGGCTTCATCATAAATCCTTCATCCGCGTCTTCCTGGCCGGTACGATCGCCAGGTGGTGTGCGACAGCTGTAATCAGCAGGGTAGCGGTCTGCATTGCCTCCATCTTCCCACACCGTGGCTGTATGAGGATTATTGACGGGAAACCGAGCAGCATCGCAGGCCCGTGAAACACCACCTCGGCCATATGACCAGATGCAGGCGCAGGCAGGGCAGATGATTTGTACGTATAGAATTTTTTTTAATGACGTACAAATTAGTAAATTTGGAGCATGGATGCCAAGGTTACATTACGGTTTGATGAAGGGGTAGTGGCCCGCGCCAAGCGATACGCCGAAAAGAATAATATCAGCCTGTCCCGCCTTGTAGAATTCCTGCTGCAGCAAACCGTCTCGGGCCAGTACGCCTCGCTGGAAGAGCTGCCTGTTGCAGACTGGGTGCACCAGGTAGCCGAAGGAGAAGCTGAGTACATTATCAAAAAGAAATCCCGCAAGGCTGCCAAAGCCCAATATTTTTCTTCCCGCAAATGAGATTATTCCTCGATGCCAATGTACTGGTTTCGGTACTCAATAAAGAGTACCCGTTGTTTTCCTATTCTTCACGCATACTCAGCCTTGCCGGTAAGCAGGGAGTCGAAGTATTTACATCACCCATCTGCCTGGCTATTGCTTTTTATTTTGCAGAGAAAAAGCACAGGACCAAGCTTGCCCGCCAAAAGATCGGGGTGCTGGCGAGCCATCTTTCTATTGCAGAGGTTACCCGGTGGGTGGTGAACCAGGCTACGGAAGACAGGAGAATAAATGATTTTGAAGATGGCCTGGAATACTATGCAGCCCGCGAAAGCCGCTGCGAATACATCATCACCGAAGACACAGGGGATTTCTATTTTTCCGAGATCAGCGTATGCACCTGCGAGACTTTTTTAAAGAAATGGCTGGCCGGGAAGAGTTGAATCGCAATTCCAGCCGGTTCCGGGCTTACTTTCCTGCCAACATAACTTTTTTAAAAAAAGAAAGGTAATTTTTTGTTCGTACGAAAATTTTCCTACCTTGGTGACATGAAAGCATCCAAAAAAGACCAATCGCCAGCCGGGCCCACCCGGTCAGAACTGGAAATACTACAGGTGTTGTGGCAGCATGGCCCGTCTACCGTTCGCTTTGTCAACGACCAGCTGAACGAACAGAAAAGAGAGGTTCAGTATACCTCTACGCTGAAGCTCATGCAGATCATGGTGGAAAAGGGTTTGCTGGAAAGAGACGAAAGCCAGATGAAGCATGTGTACCACGCGGCCCAGGAAGAAAGCAAAACCAAAAGCATGTTGCTCGACAAGTTCGTTGATACCTTGTACAACGGCTCTGCCAGCAGCCTCATGCTGCAGTTGCTGGGCAACAGGAAAACCTCTAAGAAAGAACTCGAAGCCATCCGGGAGCTGTTAAAGAAATTCGATAAACAGTAAAGCCATCGTATGCCGTTATTATTTCTGCAGTCTGTATTGCCGGAAGGCCTGCTGAAAGCTGTTTGCTGGACATTGCTCCATTCTCTCTGGCAGGGGGCACTGGCAGCAGCGCTTGCCGGCATGGTTATCCTGGCCACCCGTCAATCTGCGGCCCGCCTCCGGTACAACCTGCTGTGTGGGATTGCACTACTCTTCCTGGTTACGACCGGCATCACGTTTGGCCGGCTGGCTGCGGACATTGGTTCGGTGCAGAAACCGGTGTCTGTGCAGGTGTATGCGGATACCGGCTCTGCCAATAACGGTATTGTTTCCGAAACCACGATTGCCGCCACCGGTATTATGGACCGGCTGGCTGACTGGCTGGATGCACATGCAGGGCTGGTGGTCCTGGGCTGGTTCGCTTTCTTCTTATTTCACTGCCTGAAGATCACGACCGGGCTGGCAGGCGTGCGGCGGCTGCGGTGTACGAGGACGACGGCTGTTGGCGACTGGCAGGTACGGCTGAATCAGTTAAGTAGCAAGCTGGGTGTCCGCCAAACCGTCCGGCTATTGCAGTCCGAACTGGTAAAAGTGCCGGTAGCGATCGGATTTTTCAAACCCGTTATTCTTATCCCGCTGGGCTTGCTGGCGCAGTTGCCCCCCGAGCAGGCCGAAACCATCCTGCTGCACGAACTGGCGCATATACGGCGAAAGGATTACCTGGTCAACCTGGTACAACGTGCGGCCGAAGCTCTTTTCTTTTTTAATCCGGGCCTGCTTTGGCTATCCTCGCTCATCCGCCATGAACGGGAAGCCTGCTGCGACGATATTGTCGTAGCGCATACCGCGCTTAAGGCAAACTACCTGGAGGCGCTGGTTTCTTTCCAGGAATATTCGCTGTTTCCGTCTCCCTATGCTATGGGGATCGGCGGTAAAAAACATCATTTATTAAGCCGGGTCAAGCGCATGCTGACCCGCGAAAACAAAAAGCTCAACAACATGGAGAAGTTATTGCTTGTAGCCGGCCTGGTTACCATTATGGCGTTTTCATTTATTCCCGGCGATGCCCCGGTTGCAGTGAAACCGGCCGTGCCTTCTGTAAAAGAACCCGTACAGCCCCGTCCCCCGGTATTGGCAGTTGCTGCCCTCCGGTCATCTACACCGGCAGCAGCCCCGAAAAATGCAGTAACGGCATTGCGTGTTGTTCCGGCCGCTATCGTACGTGTTGCTGCAGACACGGTGCCTGCAAAAATCTCGGAATACGACGGTATCAGGTTCCCTTCCATCTCTACTACAACCAATGATGATGGTACCACCCGGTCAGAAACGACAACGGTTACCGATCAGAATGGCAAAACATACACCGTGACCAAGCTGAACCAAAAGATCACGAGCCTGGTGGTAGATGGTAAAACGGTCACCGGCCAGGACATCGATAATTATTCATCGCTGCTGCAACAGATCGAATCGGCCGTACACCAGCGGCATGCCGGTAAGCAGAGAAGTATAGTACTGAGACAGCAGGAGCATACCATCAGGAAGTCGGAACAGCTGAAAAGGCAAACGGATATGAACCGGCAGAAAATAGAACGGAACCGGGAGATAACGGAGCGAAAAAGAGAAATAACGGAAAGGAACAGGCAGGTACAACGGGATCAGAAGCGCACGAAACTTGATCTGCAGCGAAAAATAGACGACCGGAAACGCCAGGCCCGGGATTCGGTGCAGCGGAAGACAACAGAGCTCCGGCGCAGGGTGGTGTACGGCGCTGAGATCAACAGGGAAAATAAACGGGAATTTATCATCAGTAACCGGCCGGCGGCGGGATACTCGCTGTCAGGCAGCCTGAGCTTCAGCAAATCACAGGAGCCGCTTCCATGCTTCGGTTTTTCCTCACCCCTTTCCTTCAGGCCTGCAGATAAGCCCGCTGCTCCCCGGGCGGCCGTAAAAATATAGCGGGCCTTCCGTTATTGCCTCATTGCTGTTGCCCGGATATGCGGTGCCGGCGCGGTTTTAAACACGCATACTGATAAAGGAAAGTGCCGGTTACGTGTTATTTGTACTCTCCGAATACCGCTCTGAGAGTATCGGCTATTTCACCCAGCGAACATTTGTTCTCCACGGCGTCGATGACGGCCGGGATCAGGTTTTCACCACTGCCGGCCCTGCGGGTAAGTTCCTGCAGGCACTGTTGCGCTTTTACCTGGTCCCGGTTGTTTTTAAACCGGGTTAATTTTTCTACCTGCTTCAGCCGGATGTTGTCATCGATCTTCAGGATGGGAATGGATGAGGCATCGTCGCTTTGAAAACGGTTGACGCCCACGATTATTTTTTGGCTGTTCTCTATCTGCCGCTGGTATTCGTAAGCACTGCGGGCGATCTCGTTCTGGATAAAACCTTCTTCGATAGCCGGCACACTGCCGCCCATGGCGTCGATCTTCTGCATCAGCTGCCAGGCTGCTTCCTCCGTCTCGCTGGTCAGCGATTCCACAAACCAGGAGCCGCCAAGCGGATCGGCTGTGTCGGCAACACCGCTTTCGTGAGCAACGATCTGCTGGGTGCGCAGGGCGATGCGTGCGGCCTCCTCCGTGGGCAGGCTCAGCGCCTCGTCGAACCCGTTGGTATGGAGGCTTTGCGTGCCGCCCATCACGGCGGCCAGCGTCTGCACGGTTACACGGGCAATGTTGTTATGCGGCTGCTGGGCGGTAAGCGTGCTGCCTCCTGTTTGCGTATGGAAACGCAGCATCATGGCCCTGGGGTCGGTGGCGCCCAGGTCTTTCATGATGCGTGCCCACATGCGCCGGGCCGCCCTGAACTTGGCTACTTCTTCGAATAAGTTGTTGTGCGCATTGAAAAAGAACGAGAGCCGTTTGCCGAACACATCGATATCAAGACCTTTTTGCAACGCGGCTTCCACATAGGCTTTGCCGTTGCTGAGCGTAAAAGCAATTTCCTGTACCGCTGTGCTGCCTGCCTCGCGGATATGGTAGCCGGAGATGGAAATGGTGTTCCATTTCGGCAGTTCATGGCTGCACCACTCGAAGATGTCGGTGATGATGCGCATGGAAGGTTTGGGCGGATAGATATAGGTGCCCCTGGCTGCGTATTCTTTCAGGATATCGTTTTGGATAGTGCCGGATATTTTGCCCAGGCGGGCGCCCTGCTGCTTTGCCAGCGCCACATAGAGGCTGAGCAGGATAAAGCCTGTGGCATTGATGGTCATGGAAGTCGAGATGTCTTCCAGCCTGATCCCTTCAAACAGTGATTGCATGTCTTCCAGCGTGTCGATCGCTACGCCCACCTTGCCTACTTCGCCTTCTGCCAGCGGGTGATCGCTGTCGTACCCGATCTGGGTAGGCAGGTCAAAGGCCACGCTCAACCCCATCACACCCTGTGATAACAGGTAGTGGTACCGCCGGTTGCTCTCTTCGGCCGTGGAAAACCCTGCATACTGGCGCATGGTCCACAGCCTGCCCCGGTACATATCGGGCTGTATGCCGCGCGTGTAAGGAAACCGGCCGGGCAGTTCCGGGAAAAGGGGCTGCTCATAGCCGGTATACACTTCGCGGATGTCGATACCCGAGTCGGTGATTATCTTTTTGTCAGGCATGCAATACAAGTTAGAATGAGCAAACCGGCACGGTGTGTCCCGGGTTCGTTACATGATCTTTTTGGCTTCGTAGCTCAGGGCTTCCAGCACTACTTCGTGCAGGAGTCCTTTTTTTTGAGACATACTGTACTCCAGCAGCCTTCTGTTCAGGTCCAAGCCGGTGGCTCCTGCAGGCAACCCGGAAGCCGTCTGGTTGACAATGAGCATATTCTGGTCTTTCAGGTTGCGGATGGCTTCCCAGGCCACGGCGCTGACATAGATTTGCTGGGTCACATTGTATTCATACTCCTGCCGGATGGTGTCGAGCAGCAATTGCTGCATTTGCCTGGCATCCAGGCCGGCATGCTGGCTGGAGCGGCTGACCAGGTTGGGCATCGCTATCCTGTCCGACAGCATGACCAGCCGTTCATAAGCCTGCAGCTGCAGGGGCCGGCTGCTGTAGGCATCGGCCGGCGATGCCTGCTTTTTTTTCCGCAGGTCATTGATTTGGTAAAAAGTGTAGCAGGCAATAAGCAGGGCCACAACGGCAACGATCAGGTTGACAATTTCCTGGGTCATGCGGAAAACATTATTTCGGACAAAAATAGCGAGAAGCCTGCAGCTTTGGGGAGCGAAGTTGCAGGCCGTCGTGGCGAACATTCCGGTGCCGGTATTGTTATTACAGATGGCAGACAATGCCTTGGAAAGAATAGTTATTTTTGCAATATGGAAACGATGACAACCCCGGTAACGCTGACACCCGGCGCCATTGCCGAACTGAAGAGGCTGATGGCCCAGGACGGATTTGATACCACGCAGGCCCTGCGGATAGGTGTAAAGGGCGGCGGCTGTTCGGGGATGAGCTATGTGCTTGGCTTCGATCACCAGCAACAGAACGATATCGAGTTTGCCATCGAATCCATTCCCTGCGTGATGAACAAGGCACATGAAATGTACCTGTACGGGATGCAGGTGGACTGGGAGAACGGCCTGAATAACCGGGGGTTTACGTTCCGAAACCCGAACGCCAGCAATACATGCGGGTGCGGCACTTCCTTTGCCGTATAAGCGGCTTACACGTCAAGCGCCTGGTACACTTCGTTCAGCACGTTTTTATTATTGGCCAGCAGCAATAGTTTATCGCCTTCTTCCAGCACGGTGGATCCGTTGGGCTGGATGTACTTCTCGTCCCTGACCAGCAATACGATCAGTGCCGGCTTGGGCAGTTTCAGTTTCACGATCGCTTTGCCCACGGCCTTGCTGTTGCCGCTCAGGATCACCTCCACGAATTCCGATTGTACCGTATCGTACAGCTCCATGTCCAGTGGTGTTATCCTTTTGGCTTTCCGGGGCACCGTCACCCGTAGCCACCGTGCTACCAGCGGCAGGGTATAGCCCTGCAGCAATACGGAAGAGGCCGAAATAAAAAACACAAGGTGAAAGATCTGGTCTGCTTTGGCCAGGCCGGCAATAAGCGGGTAGGTGGCAAACACGATGGGTACCGCACCCCGCAGGCCCACCCAGGAGATGAACAGCTTCTCCCGCAGTTTCATCCTGAAAAAAGCCAGGCTGATGAATACGGCTACGGGCCGCGCCACGAAGATCAGTACCAGGGCGATCAGGATGCCTGTGCCGGCAATAGGCGTGATGCGCGACGGGAATACCAGCAATCCAAGTGTGAGGAACATGACGATCTGCATCAGCCACGCCTGCCCGTCGTAAAAGCGGATAATGCTTTTTTTGTGCAGGAAATTGCTGTTGCCCAGCACCAGGGCCGACAGGTAAACCGCCAGGAACCCGTTGCCGCCCAGCAGATCGGTAATGGCGAAGGTGAAAAAGATCATGGCCATGATCAGTACCGGGTACAGGCCCTCCGTTTCCAGCGATACCTTGTTGATGGTAATTGTCATGACCCGGCCCAGGAGAATGCCAAGTATACCGCCGACAACCATCTCCTGTACGAACTTCAGTACCAGCTTGCCGGCCGTGGCATCGCCGTTGGCGATCAGGTAGGTAAAGCTGATCGTAAGAATATAAGCCATCGGGTCGTTGCTGCCGCTTTCCAGCTCCAGTATGGGCCGCAGGTGGCCTTTCAGCCCGATATTGCGCGTGCGTAAAATGGAGAATACGGCAGCAGCGTCTGTAGCCGAAACGATGGAGCCGAGCAGCATACCTTCCAGCAGGCTGAAGCCGGCGACCAGGTGTACAAAAAAACCGATAATGCCCGCGGTAACCAGGACGCCGAGCGTGGACAGCGAAATACCCCGCCATACGATTGGCCGGATACTTTCCCACCGGGTGTCCATACCGCCTGAAAAGAGTATGAAGTTCAGCGCCACGATGCCCAGCAGCTGTGCCGTACGCGGATCGTCGAAATAAATGCCCCCCAGTCCTTCCGATCCGGCCAGCATGCCAATGCCCAGGAAAAATATCAGCATAGGGATGCCTAGCTTGAACGAGGTTTTGCTGGCCACGATGCTTGCGATCAGCAATAGCGAGCCGGCGAGGATGATATTTTCTGTAGTGGAATGCAACTCCTATAAAAATACTGAATTACCGTTGTAACAACGGGCGGGATCGTTCGGTTGGGATAATAAACAAAAAGCCCGTGCACATCCGGCACGGGCTTTTGCGATCAATCATTGATTTATTTATACCGTTGGCGGTGTTTCTTTCAATCCCGGTTTGCCTGCGGGCGGTACCGGTGTGTTTTTGTTCGCTTTTTTGCGGGTAAGGTCAACCAGTATCGGAGCGGCCACGAATACAGATGAGTACGTACCGGTCAGTACACCGACCAGCATGGCAAAGGCAAACCCTTTGGTTACTTCGCCACCCACCAGGAACAGGATGAGGATGGTGAGGAACACGGTCAGCGACGTCATGATGGTGCGGCTCAGGGTCTCGTTGATCGCACGGTTGATCGTGGTCTCGAGCGGGGCGCCGGGGTACAGTTTCCTGTCCTCGCGGATCCGGTCAAATACGATCACGGTATCGTTCATCGAGAAACCGATCACCGTCAGAATGGCGGCAATGAAGTGCTGGTCGATTTCCAGCGGGAACGGTACGATGTTGCGTGCAAAGGAGAATACCGCCATCGTTACGAACACGTCGTGCAGCAGCGCGATGATGGTACCCAGTGAATACCTCCAGTCGCGGAAGCGGATGAAGATATACAGGAAGATCACGAGCAGGGCGAAGACGGTTGCTTTCACGGCGCCTGCTTTCAGGTCGTCGGAGATGGTCGGCAGTACCTTTTTTGAACCGATAAGCTTCGGCGCGCCATGCTTCTGCAGGCCTGTCATCAGCGTGCCTTCTACCACCGAATCCACATGCTGACCGGTAGAATCGATCAGGTAAGAAGTGGTGATGTCGAGCGTGGAACTGTTACCAACCGTTTTGATGATCGGGCTTTCGTTGTGGAAGGTCAGCTTGAGGTCATCGCGGATCTGCTCCACGTTGGCCGGGCTGCTGAATGCTACCGTATAGCTGCGCCCGCCTTTGAACTCTACCCCTTCATCGAAGCCGTTGAAGAAGGCTGCGATACCCAGTGCAAGCACGACAAACGAGATGGCGTAAGCTACTTTGCGGTATTCGATAAACTTGAAGCTGGCATGTTTGAAGATGCGGCGCGATACGCCGGTAAAATATTCCAGGTGACGCTTCTTGTCAGTAAACCAGTTAGTGATCCAGCGGCTGACCAATATACCGCAGAACAGCGACAGGAGAATACCCAGGATCTGCGTGGTGGCAAAGCCCCTTACAGGACCCAGTCCAAAGTAGAACAGGATGATGGCCGTCAGCAGGGTAGTGACGTGGGCGTCCAGCACGGGAGGCAGCGAACGCTTATAACCTTCGTTGATGGCCGGTATATATCCCTTGCCCTTGGTTAGCTCCTCCTTGATGCGTTCATAGATGATTACATTGGTGTCTACCGCCATACCAATGGTGAGCACCAGGCCCGCAATACCGGGAGCCGTAAGGGTGGCGCCAAGTCCGGCCAGTACACCGATGGTGAAAAGCAGGTTAAGGATCAGTGCAATATTGGCTACCCAGCCGCTGGTATTGTAATACACCAGCATCAGCAGGAAGATAACGAGGAAGGAGATGCCGAACGCCATCATACCGCCCTTGATCGCTTCGCTGCCGAGTGTGGGGCCTACCTGCTGCTCCTGTACGATCTTGGCAGGAGCCGGGTATTTACCGGCATTCAGTATCCTGGCCAGGTCCTGTGTTTCCTGTACGGTAAAGGAACCCGAAATGCTCGATATGCCGCCATCGATGGCGTTGATGACATTGGGGGCGGAATACACGATATTGTCCAGTACGATAGCAATGGGTTTGCCTACATTCTCCGCTGTCAGCTTGGCCCAGTCGCGGGTGCCCTTGGGTGTCATTCTCATCGTCACCTCGGGGTTGCCGGACTGGTTGTAGTCGGAGCCGGCAGTAGCTACGGCCTCGCCTTCGAGCTTGGCCTTGTCGCGACCGAATGTTTTGATGGCATACAGTGCCACGAAGTTTTGGGTCCGGTTGGTTTTTTTATCACGGTCGGGTTTGCCATACATCCATACCAGCTGCGAGGGGAATGCGCCTTTGATAAGCGGGTTTTGCAGGAAGCTGCGCACCAGCGCCGTGTCTTTGATCGGCACCAGCCCGATATAAGCAGGGTATTCAGCTTTTCCGTTTTCGCCTTCCGCCGGTTGTGCGAAAGCGATATAGCCTTGCAGGCTTTTCTTCGCATCTGCTTCCTGCTGGGCTGCAGACGGGGTGGTTGACTTGAGGCCGGTGTCGGCGGCGCCGATCGGTTTCAGACCGGTGTCGTTGCTGATGGGTTGCAGTCCTGTTGTATCGTTCGTGGCAGCGGGTTTCACGGTATCTGCAGCGGCAGCGGCAGAGTCAGTGCTCTTGCCGCCCATCATTGCATTAAAGATGCCGTCAGCCTTTGTAATATTCGGTACCAGTTCGGTGATCTTGTATACTTCCCAGAACTGAAGGTTGGCGGTAGATTGCAGGTAGTTGCGTACACGCTCTTTGTCCTGCACGCCCGGCAGCTCTACGGTAATGATACCGCGGTCTCGGTCGGGATTGATATTGGGTTGCGCTACGCCAAACTGGTCGATACGGGTGCTTAATACACGGAAGGTATTGTCGAATGCATCGCGGGCACGGCTTTCCAGCACGCCGATCACTTTGCTGTCGTTATCTGCAGGCTTTATATCGCCGTTGCTGGAGGCAGAGAACAGGCCCGACAGTTTATTGGCCCCGGCGAGGTTCTTGTATTCTTCGGCAAACAGGCTGATAAAGTTCGCGTTGCTGTTGGCTTTTCGTTTATTGGCATTATCCAGCGCCTTCAGGAAGTTGGGGTCCCTGGAATCGTTGGACAAGGTTTGCAGCAGACCGGTCATCTCCACTTCCATGGTCACGTTCATACCGCCCTGCAGGTCCAGTCCGAGGTTCAGCTCTTCTTCCTTTGCCTTCTGGTAGCTTACCGCACCGGTGATGCTGTAAGTGATCGTTTCGTCCTTGGTGCTGTCTTTTAAGCGCCTCAGCCTGTCATTGTACAACGAATCCCATTCTTCTCCCTTGGCACCGGGATGGTTTACTGTCACAAAACTTTTGGCACGGGCTTCCAGTTTTTTTTCATGATTGCGGACAAACCAGGTAAAAGAAAGCTGGTAAAGAGAGTAGACAATAAGCAGGATCGTAAAAAAGCGAACCAAACCTTTCAGTTGCATACGTTGTTCATTTACTTTTTTTCGGTCTTTTATCCCTGCCAGGGCAAGCGGGGTAAGGCTCCGGGTATTTTTTAAAGAGGTGCAAAGATAGGGGTTTCGCCCATATGTTTGCAGGGATTTTGCGGCAGGACACCGCATCGTTTTGCCGGCGTTTTTACTTGTGTTTCAACAGTTTAAAAATCACGAAGGCCAGCCCGGTCATGGCTGCGAAGATGACCAGCACCAAAAGCAAATACCGGAGGCTGAGGGTCGGTTTTTCTGCCGTGATCGTATGGCGGGCCAGGGTAAGCCCGGCCGGCAGCTCTTCGCCCGACAGCTGTGCTGCCATCGCCTTTACCTGTTCAACGGTAAAATCGCCGCCGCTTATCGAGATGGCCCCGCCTTCGATCCTGTCCAGCACATTAGGCGCGGAAAGCACGATGTCGTCAAAGATAATGGCGATAGGACGGCTGATATTGGCTTCCGTCAGCCGGGCCCACCTGCGGCTGGCTGCAGGTTTAAATTGTAAGCTGATTTCCGGCCTGCCCTGCGGATTGAAACCCGGATAGGCCTTTGCAATACTCTTGTTGCCCAGTTCAGCCGGCTGGTTGTTGGTACGGATAGCATAGAGATAATGGAATGGACCGGCGTTTTTAATTGTCTCTGCCGGGCCGTAATAGAACCTGGTATCGGAAGGCACATATTCCAGCAGTTCCGGATCGTGCAGGATCTTGTTGACAAGAGCCGTATCCGCCGTGCGAACCATGCCGGTATGAGCCGGATATTGATTACGGCCGGTCTCATCGCTATATACCTCTGCAAACCGGACAAGGGTAAAAAAAGAAACGGGCGGCTCCTCCTTTTGAACAGGCGGGGCAGGCCCCAGTTTCTGCAGGCCGGGCGGAACCACCGTATCTTCTTCAGGCGGGGGCTGTATGGTTTGTCGGGGCGAAGCGGGCAGGTATCTGGCAAATACTTTTTCAGCCTCGACGATCCGTGTCAGCTGGTTGAGGGTATATATTTCGCGAAACTCGATCCGGCCCCGGCCGGCAACCATCCGGCCGGCGAGCAGGGTGTCGTCGATGCGGGAGGCCGTAATTTCCAGTGTTTGCCCGGAGCCCATGCTGATCTGGCAGGAATAACCTGCATTGGTCAAACGGCTTTGAATAATTGCTGCGGCCGGCCGGGCATGGGCCTGCCCGTTTGAATCCAGGCGCAGCGTATAATCCGCTTTGTACAGCTGCCGGGTGGTGGCCTGCAATTTCTTTTTCAAAACAGTGTGCGCAATAAGAAAGATAAGCAGGGTGGTGCCCGCACCGGCAGCCACGGATTTAAGCCAGGTGTTCATACGGTTAATGGTGAAATTTACATACTAATTTAAGTGCAGGAATGAGTTTGCAGGAAAATTTATTTCAGGGGTCCTTATTCTGGTCTTTCGTTACCTTACCAGGCTGCTGCCTGAACCGAAATGATTCATTTCGCTCTTAATTAGCCAGGCCTCTTTATCATTCGTTTACATTCAATTCATACATTTGCAGCGGTTTTTGAAAAGATCAATTATTAACCCCGCAAATAGTAAAATCCTCTAAAGAAATGCAGCTATCTTCTCTTTTGCAGCGATTCAACGAACCTGAGACGCTGAAAATGGCCAAACTGGGCCGTGAACTGAGAGCAAAAGGCGTCGACGTGATCGATCTGAGCCTTGGCGAACCCGATTTCGACACGCCGGAACATATCAAGGAAGCTGCAATAAAGGCCATTCATGATAACTGGAGCCACTATACGCCGGTACCGGGTTTTCTGGACCTGCGCGAGGCGGTATGCTCCAAACTGAAGCGGGATAATAACCTGGACTACAAGCCGGAGAACATCGTGGTCTCTACCGGCGCCAAACAGAGCCTTGCCAATGTAATCCTGGCGCTGGTGGATGAGAACGATGAAGTGATCATTCCTACTCCTTATTGGGTTACGTACAGCGAGCTGGTGAAAATAGCAAGGGGAAGAGTGGTGGAAATAAAAACATCGGTAAAAGATGGGTTCAAGATCACCCCGGAGCAGCTGGAAGCCGCCATTACCCCGCATAGCAGCGTATTTCTTTTTTCATCGCCCTGCAATCCCAGCGGCACTGTGTACAGCAAAGAAGAACTGGAAGGATTGGTGAACGTTTTCAGGAAATACCCCAACATCACCGTCGTTTCCGACGAGATATACGAGTATATCAATTTCGTAGGCGAACATGAAAGCATTGCCCAGTTTGCCGATATCAAAGACCGCGTGGTCATCATCAACGGGCTCAGCAAGGGCTTTGCCATGACGGGCTGGCGCCTGGGCTATATTGCCGCTGCGCCGGAGATCGCCAAAGCCTGCGAAAAACTGCAGGGCCAGTTTACCAGTGGCACCTGTTCCATCAGCCAGAAGGCCGCCGTTACCGCATTGACCACGGACCTGCGCCCCACGCATGAAATGGTGGAGGAGTTTGGGCGCCGCAGGAAACGCGTGCTTGAGCTGGTGAGCGATATTCCCGGTATCCAGTGCCCCGAACCAGAGGGCGCTTTCTATATTTTTCCCGACATCAGCGCTTATTATGGAAAAACGGATGGACAAACTGAGATCCATACCTCCGGTGATTTCTGTATGTACCTGCTGAACACAGCCCATGTTTCTTCCGTAATGGGAGAGGCTTTTGGCGACCCGGATTGCGTACGCTTTTCTTTCGCCAACAGCCTGCCGAAGATAGAAGAGGCCTGGAGCAGGATTAAGACGGCGCTGGCAAAACTGAAATAGGGGAACCGCAGCGTCTCACTACTGTACGGAGCAGCCTAAGCGTAAACAGGGCATTGCTCTCTTTTTTGTCGTTGTGTAGTGATGGCTGAAGTCAACTGCATCTCTTTGTCGCTCCGGGTCTGAAGGCCCCGGGAATAAGACCTGTCAGGGGGGCTATAAAGACCTTGGCTTATTCACTATCCTGCGTTTTTAAGACATACACCCATGTTAGCTATGGGGCATAGCAGGCCGTAGCACGAAAACTGACAAAGAATAAAAAGCATAGCTGATCTTTCCCCGTGTGCGCGGCGAGAAGTATGTACGCCAGTCCGGCAGGAAGTTATTTGCTTTGGCTTAGCAGCAGCAGCTTTTCGTGCAATGCAACCACCTGGGGGATGACCGGCTGCTGCTCGTCGTTGCGGACCACAAAGTCGCAGAGTTTCATTTTCATGTCTTCGTCGATCTGCCGGTTCATGCGCTTGATCACCTCTTCGCGGGTGATACCGCTGCGTTCCATGGTACGCCTGATGCGCAGGGCAGCCGGTGCGGATACGCCAATTATATAGTCCAGGCTCCCGGACGAACCGCTTTCAAATATCAGGGCCGCTTCCTTGATGATATACGGGAAAGACAGGCGGGCAGCCATCCAGTCGTCCGCGTCGCGGATCGTGGCAGGGTGGGTGAGTGAGTTCAGCAGC
Source organism: Chitinophagaceae bacterium (assembly GCA_040509055.1). Taxonomy (GTDB): domain Bacteria; phylum Bacteroidota; class Bacteroidia; order Chitinophagales; family Chitinophagaceae; genus JAJKIP01. The sequence continues at coordinate 2,083 of JBEVLT010000434.1, read as the reverse complement.
GCCAGTTTTTCGGGGTTGCCGAAGACCAGCGAGGAAAGGTACGTTCTGTTGAGCTGGCGGTCATTGTAGCTTTCGCTGCCAAAGTGTTCGGTCACGGCTGCCCTCACCAGTTCGTCTTCCTCCATCAGCCGTTTGGCGGCGTCATCGGCATAATACACCGGCACACCCAGTATTTCAAAAATCCGGGCCACGGTGCTTTTACCGCTGCCGATACCGCCGGTAAGGCCGATTCTAAGCATAAAGTCAGGTGAAGAGCCCCAAAAATACAAATTCCAAACCCCATACGCCCTGTACAGGATTTGGAATCTGCAGATCAGTCATTTATTTCTTTTCGGTGGTAGCCGTGGCCTTGTTCAGTGCTGCGGTCCAATCCAGGCTGATCGCTGATTTTTCGATCTTGATATAGCTGCCGGGGCTGGTTTCGATATTCAGGGTAGTACCATCTTCGTTTACCTTGTTGATCACACCGTGTATGCCGGCGATGGTCACGATCTTATCACCTTTTTGCAGGTCTTCGATAAATTTTTTCTGGTTCTTGGCCCTTTTGGCCTGCGGACGGATAAAGAACAGCCAGAAAACGACGATCATCAGTCCCAGGAAAATCATCTGGAAACCTCCGAAACCGCCTCCCTGGGCCTGGAGTAAATACATATTATTCATGCTTGTTGTTTTATTGGTTTTAGTTACTGACTTGTACGTTGAATATCAGGCGATGCTCTTTGTCCGGATTGGTGTTGGCGGTCACGGTCAGGTATTTGCTGACTGCCCCTACCTTGTCTTTGCTGTCGAACTTGGCCTTGATCACACCTTCTTCGCCGGGGGCAAAGGGTTGCTCCGGCTTTTCCGCTACGGTGCACCCGCACTGGGCGTTCACGCTTTCGATAACCAGGCTTTTGGTTCCGGAGTTTTTAAACCGGTAGCTGATTTCCACTACCTGGCCTTCTTTTATCCCGCCCAGGTCCTGGCTGGTGGAATCGAGCCACTGTATGGTGGTGAAATTGGCGGTATCATTGCCCGCCTTCATCCGCTCTTCTTCGGTAAGGGGGCGGGTAGTTTTCTTATCGGCCGTCTGGCAGGCAGCCAGGCAGGCTGCAGTGCAAAAAAGGAGTAAAAGCTTTTTCATATATGATATTATAGCTTGGCCCGCGTGATTGCGGGAGGGCAAATGTAGACAAAAGCAGCGAGCCGCAGAGCATCAATGCCTGACGGCGGACGCATCAGGCTTTCGGGGCTGGTTTATCACCTGTTTTTTTATAATCGGTCTTTTGCATTTTGCCCTGCTGCACCAGGTCTTTGTGTATATTATCCAGTATCCCGTTCACAAACTGGCCGCTTTGCGCGGTGCTGTATTCCTTGGCCAGGTCGATGTATTCGTTGATCGTCACCTTGGGAGGGATGGTCTCGAAATAAAGGAATTCAGCCACACCCATTTTCATCAGGATCATATCGAGGAGCGCGATGCGTTCGGGATCCCAGTTTTTCAGCCGGGGTATGATCAGCTCCTGCAGATACTCCTTCTTCTCGAGCACGGTCTGCAGCAGGCTTTTGGCAAACTGCTCCTTGTCGGCGGTTATAAACTGTTTGAAATTGTACGATCCCGGCTTTTGAAGATAGCCGGCCAGCAGTTGCACCACCATTTCGCCGTCGTCGTTCCAGTTGGAAAAGTTCTCTTCGATATGGCTGGTGAAAATATCGCTGGCCAGCAGCATGTCGTTGAGGATGAATTCGAGGATCTTTTTTTCCTGCTGCCGTTCGCGGGCCGGGGTAGCCATATAGGTTTTGTATTCCGGTGTTTCCACCAGCGCCTGGTACATCTTTCTTACCAGTTCGTCGTCGCTGCCCTGCGATTGCTTATAGAGCAGCTGCGGCTTTTCGCGGGTAAACTGTTCCTGGAGCGCCGGGTCTTCCAGCATTTTCCATAGCAGTTCGTTACCGGCTATTTTGACGTTGACGTTCAGGTCTTCGGCCGTCGGCAGGTGCTTGCCGGCACGCTTATGGGCCTCTGTTTCTGCGTAGCGGGCGGTTTCGGTCAGGAACCAGGTGAGGTAAATAAGGAGGGCACGGGTCTGATCAAAATGGGCCT
>JBEVLT010000433.1:0-4961 GCA_040509055.1 Chitinophagaceae bacterium | reverse complement strand
CAAGCGTACGCTTTTCCCGGAGCAGCAGGTATGCGATGTCGCCATTATCGGTGGCGGGCTGGCCGGGCTGGCCCTGTCCATCCAGCTGGCGCGGTCGGGCCATTCCGTGGTGCTGTTTGAAAAGGAGCGCTATCCTTTTCACCGTGTATGCGGGGAATACATCAGCCTGGAGTCACGGGACTTTTTACAATCCCTGGGTGTGGACCTGGCGGCCTTACAGGTATCATCCATCACCCGCCTGCAGGTATCCACTGTGAAAGGCAGACTGCTGGAGCAGGAGCTTCCGCTGGGAGGGTTTGGCATCAGCCGCTACCGCCTGGATGATGCAATGGCTGTGCTGGCGAGGGAAGCAGGGGTGCAGCTGCTGGAGCAGACCAAAATAAGTGATGTCGTTTTCCGCGATGATGCATTCGTGCTGACGGCTTCGGGGCAGCGCTACCAGGCCCGTGTGGCCTGCGGCAGTTACGGCAAACGCGGCAACCTGGATATCCGCTGGAAACGGCCGTTTGCTTCGGCCGCCCGCAACAAGCTGAACAATTACATTGGGGTAAAATACCATATCCGCTCCGGTTTCCCGGTGGATACCATTGCCCTGCATCTTTTCAGGGGTGGTTATTGCGGCATTGTAAAAGTAGAAGGAGACCGGTACTGTCTGTGTTACCTGACCTCGGCGGCCAACCTGCAGCAGGCTGGTGGTTCCATACCGGTGATGGAGCAAACCCTTCTCTCCCAAAATCCCTTTTTGAAAAAGATCTTTGCAGAAAGCGGGTACCTTTTTGAACAACCGGTCACCATTTCGCAGATCAGCTTTGATCATAAAACGCAGGTGGAAGAACATGTGTTGCTGACCGGCGATGCGGCCGGTATGATCACCCCGCTGTGCGGCAACGGCATGAGCATGGCGCTGCACGGCAGCAAGCTGGCGGCGGAGCAAGTACATCTTTTTTTACATGGTCGTATTTCCCGCACAGCAATGGAACGGCAATATGCAAGTCGATGGCAGCAGCAGTTTGGCAGCCGGTTGAAAGCCGGCCGGCTGATACAGCGGCTTTTCGGGCACTCCTGGCTGGTCACGCTGCTGATCACTGCAGCGCGGTCTTTCCCGCAGCTGATCCGCTTCCTGGTGCGGCAAACGCATGGTCGCCCTTTTTAACCATTGCCGCTTAGGTCAATGGCGCTTAAAGTACTGGATCTCTTTTTCATGTTTCTTCGCTGCTTCCAGTGAGGCAAAAGTGCCCAGGTTGCGGCGCTTGTTGGTTTTCGGATCTTTTTTGCGGGAATAGATCCTGTATTCGCCTGATTTGAGTTTACGGATCATAGGGATCGTTTCCGTAAACGAGGCAAGCATTGTGCCGTGCATCACTCCTGGCTAACCTGCTTGCCGGATCTTGCAGTTGCCGCTCTGGTCTTCGTTTTTCGTTATTTTGCTGTATGTACAGCAAACAGGAAACCGCCCTGCTGAAGAAGAACTTCTGGACCAGCTTTGGTCAGTACATGCGCCCGCTGCCCGGCGCAGGTGGCGAACCGGTGAACTGGCTGAACTACAAGACCGGCATCCGTCACCTGTATTTTCGCCTGGATGCAGATAGCAGGCAGGCAGCCATCGGCATCGAATTACGCCATCCCGATCCGGACCTGCGCCGGCAATATTATGAGCAGCTGGAGCAGTTGAAAGCCATCCTGGAGCAGGAAACGGGTGAAGCCTGGGAATGGCAACTCCATGCTATCGACGAGGACGGGCGGGAGGTGAGCCGGATCGGTATACAACTACCCGGTGTCAATATCTTCCGCCGGGAGGACTGGCCGGCGATCATCTCTTTTTTCAAGCCACGCCTGCTGGCGCTGGACGCGTTCTGGGAGCTGGTGCGCGAGGGGTTTGAATGATCCGCTGACAAAACCCGGAGCGATTGATGGAATTATGCAGGCCGGGTTTTAATTTGCTATAAAGAATAACCCGGAAAAGCCGTGCCTTCCTTATGGAAAGAATGACCTCCAACACTGTACTGAACGAGATATTCAACAATGCACCCTGCGGGCTGCATTCGCTGAATAAGGACGGGATCTTTATTGCCATCAATGATACCGAGCTGAACTGGCTGGGCTACACCCGGGAGGAAGTGGTCCACAAAATGAGCTTTGGCGATCTCTGTACCGACGAAGGAAAAATACAGTTCCGGGAGGCATTCCCCAGGTTCATCCGGGAAGGATCTGTCCGGGATGTGGCTTTCGAAATGGTGCGCAAGGATGGTACCCGGTTGCCTGTATTGCTCAACTCGCGGGCCAACTACAATGAGAAAGGAGAATTCCTCAACTCACATGCATTTTTGCTCAACCTTACGGAGGTACGCATTGCCGAGCAGAAAGTGCGGGCCAAAACCAAGAGCCTGGAGCTGCTGAACAGCATCGGCAAATCCATTTCCGGGCAGCTGGACCTGCAGACGATCATTCAGAAAGTAACGGATGTCACTACGGAGCTTACCGGAGCACAATTCGGCGCTTTTTTTTACAATGTGATCAACGACCAGGGAGAATCGTTTATGCTGTATACCCTGTCGGGCGCGCCGTATGAAAAGTTTGAAAAGTTCGACCTTCCCCGTAATACGGCTGTTTTTCATCCTACATTTTCAGGGGCAGGGGTGGTGCGGGTGGATGATATCACAAAGGATGCGCGGTATGGAAAAATGGCGCCGCACCATGGCATGCCGGAGGGGCACCTGCCGGTGGTCAGCTACCTGGCCGTGCCCGTGATCCTGAAGTCGGGCGAAGTGATCGGGGGATTGTTTTTCGGCCATTCGGAAAAGGGGGTATTTACTCAGGAAGCGGAAGAGCTGGTGGTGGGAGTGGCCTCGCAGGCAGCTATCGCCATCGACAATGCGCGCCTGTTCGAAGACCTGAAAAAACTAAATGCAGAGAATGAAAGACTGCTGGAGCTGGCCCGTGTGCTCGATATCCGCAAAGATGAGTTTATCAGCATGGCCAGCCATGAGCTGCGTACACCGCTGACCAGCATCAAGGGGTATATCCAGCTGCTGGAAGCCAAGCTGAAGGAAAAAGACCCGGAAGCCTACCGCTATGTGGTCAGGACCGGCACTTCGCTGAACCGGCTGCAGGGATTGGTGGAAGACCTGCTGGATGTATCAAAGATCCAGTCGGGCAGGCTGCCGTTCCAGCTATCGGTTTTCCGGCCCGGTGAGGTGCTGGCCGAAGCGGTAGAGGAGATCCGGCATACCGCGCCCCGGCACCACATCATCGTACAGGGCGGCGTTCAGGCCATGATCCATGGCGACAGGGCCCGCCTCATCCAGGTGCTCATCAACCTGCTCAATAATGCCATCAAGTATTCACCGGATGCGGACAGGGTGGAAATATCGCTGACGGAAACGGACAAGGAAGTGACGATCGCTGTCAGGGACTTTGGCATCGGCATCCCCGCCGGGCATCATCATAAAATATTCGAGCGGTTTCACCGGGTGCCGGACAATTCGGATTTTACCGGGCTGGGCATCGGGCTTTATATTTCCAACGAGATCATCCAGCGCCACCACGGATCGATGCGGGTGGAGAGCGAACCGGGAGAGGGGAGCGTGTTTTATATCAGCCTGCCGGTGGCTTCATCAGAGCCCGGGTAATTCATCCTTATTCCGCAATATACCATTTACCCTGCTCGTCTTTGGTATAGCTAAAGCCGTTGCTCATCAGGTGCAGCTCGCGGCCGTGCTTTTCGCTGTACCGGCTGCTTTTTTCATACACACGGATACCGTTATTCTCCCGGGTCAGGTACAGGATCAGAGCGGTGAGCGAAGGGCCCACGTCATGCAGCCATTCTCCTTCGCTTTCTTTTACAAATGCCTGGCTCATCGTGTTTAACTGTTTGAAATTTCTGTCAGATAGCTGCGATTATGATGCCGGATTTTGCGCCGGGTGAGCAATGCCGATGTATTGGGAAAACAGATGCCTGATCATTTATTCCCACACCAATGCGCTGGCGCCAAGGATGGCCGCATCCGACTCGCGCAGGTGGCTGATCAGCAGCTTTACTTTATTCTGGAATACCTGGATCAGGTTGGCCTCCATGTGCTCGCGGGTCGGCTTCAGGATCAGGTCGCCGGCCTTGGTGAGACCGCCAAACAGTACGATCGCCTGCGGGCTGGAAAACATCACGGCATTGGCAAGCGCCAGCCCGAGTATCCGGCCGGTAAATTCATATACATGGCGGGCCAGCCCATCGCCGTGGATGGCTGCTTCGTATACCTTTTTTGAATCGAGCTCTGCTTCGGGGATGGCGCGCAGCGAACTTTCTTCGTCGGTGGTTTTTAAAAGTTCCAGCGCCGTATACCGTACGCCCGTGGCCGATGCATAGCTTTCCAGCGAGCCTCTTTTGCCGGTGCCGGGGTGCAGCCTGCCGTCGGGGATGATGATGGTGTGGCCCAGCTCGCCGGCAAACCCGTCATGTCCGTAGATAAGCTGGCCATTGGCCACGATGCCGCTGCCCACACCCGTGCCGAGCGTGATCATGATAAAGTCCTTCATGCCCTTGGCGGCGCCGTATTTCATTTCGCCGATCGCGGCTGCATTGGCGTCGTTGGTCAGGGTAACGGGCAGCCCGAATTTGCTCTCGATAAGCCTGGCCAGGGGAATGATGCCCTTCCAGGGAAGGTTCGGCGCATACTCCACGGTACCGGTATAGAAGTTGCCGTTCGGGGCGCCTACGCCGATGCCTTTCATACGGCCGATGCCGCCGGCCTTATCGATCAATACCGACAGGGCGGTATGCAATTCGTCGATAAAGGTCCCTACTTCTGTATGCTTTTTGGTCGATATCCCGCCTGAGAAAAGGACATTGCCGTCCCGGTCCACAATACCGAATTTGGTGCCTGTGCCGCCGATGTCGATACCGATGGCTAACGCATGCAGTCCGCTCTGTTCTGCCATGATTGAAAGTTTATGATAAGCCCGGTCAG
>JBEVLT010000432.1:0-5855 GCA_040509055.1 Chitinophagaceae bacterium | reverse complement strand
TGTATCTTTTTGGCTAAAACCGGCCGGGTTTCTTTGTTGCTCCGGCTGTGAAGACCGGGTAATAAACACATCAACAATCGCTATGAAGGCTGGAGAAAAGAAGCCGGATTTCTACTTACTCATTTTCCCTTTACGTTTCTCTGCAGGCCGGCCGATACGGATAATTTAATCCGCCGGAATAACAATTCGCTTATTCAGCTGTTTTTGAAGAACTTTACGACCGTACCGGCGCTGTTAGCGCCGGCTATGGTTCTGTCAATTTTCATTACCCAAACGAAAAGCAAAGATGATCCCTGTAAAAGGTTATGCTGCACAAAGCGCTGCCTCGCCCCTGACTCCCTACGATTTTGAACGAAGAGAGCTTCGTGAACATGATGTGCTGATCGACATTTTATATTCCGGCGTTTGCCATTCAGACCTGCACCAGGCAAGGGACGAATGGGGTGGCTCCATTTATCCCATGGTACCGGGCCATGAGATCGTCGGCAAGGTGGTCCGCACCGGTTCGCATGTAAAAAAATTCAGGGAAGGCGATACAGCCGGCGTAGGCGTGATGATCGACTCCTGCCGCCACTGCAAACCCTGCAACGACCTGATGGAACAATATTGCGCAGAAGGTATGACGGGCACTTACAACGGGTACGAAAGAGACAAGTCCGGCATTGCGCAGGGAGGCTACAGCACGCAGATCGTCACCGACGAACGTTACGTGTACCTGGTATCGGATAAACTGTACCTGCCGGGCGTGGCTCCATTGCTTTGCGCCGGCATTACTACTTATTCGCCCCTGAAATATGCCGGTGTGAAACCGGGCGATAAAGTAGCCGTGGCAGGACTGGGTGGGCTGGGTCATATGGCCGTGAAATTTGCCGTGGCCATGGGCGCTGAAGTGACCATGCTCAGCACCTCGCCTTCCAAGGAGGCCGATGCCAGGAAGCTCGGAGCGCATCATTTCATCCTGTCTACCGACAAAGACCTGATGAAAAAATACGGCAGCCACTTCGATGTGATCGTGGATGCCATAGCGGGCAACCACAGTTACGACCCGCTCCTCAGGTTGCTGACCGTGCAGGGCAAACTGATGGTGCTGGGGCTGCCTGCGGAACATCCGAAGCTCAACCCCTTCGACCTGATCACCAACCGCCGCAGCCTCATCGGGTCCATGATCGGCGGCACAGCCGAAACGCAGGAAATGCTGGATTTTTGCGCGGAAAAGAATATTGTAGCCGACGTGGAAGTGATCCCGATGGACTACATCAACGAAGCCTATGAAAGAATGCTTAAGAATGATGTGAAGTACCGGTTCGTGATCGACCTGGCCTCGCTGAAATGACGGAAGGAAACCATTGCACATGAAATCTATATTGCTTGCAGGAGCATTGCTCGGTTGTATCACGGGCATGGCTCAATATGAACCCGTAGGTACCTTCTCCCACCATGCCGATATCGGTCACCCGGCGGTCAGCGGCCATGCCGCCTACCATACCGCCAGCCAGCAGTACAACCTGAGCGCCGGCGGTTACAATATCTGGTTTAAGCGGGACGAGTTTCATTATGCTTACCGCAGGATCAAAGGAGATTTTATCCTGACGGCCCATGTACAGCTGACAGGCGCCGGCACAGACCCGCATCGCAAAATGGGCTGGATGGTCCGCGCCGGCGAACAGGATGATGCGGCACATATCGCCGCTGCCGTGCATGGCGACGGCCTCACCGTATTGCAATGGCGTCCTGAACGCGGCGCCGCTATGCGCGTGGAAGACCAGCTTTCCTCCCCGGAAAAAAATGTACAGATCGTCCAGCTGGAACGTGCCGGCCATACCTTCATTATGCGTACGGCCCATCCCGGCGAGCCCCTGCAGGAAACAGGCCGTACCGACCGCGTGGATATGCCGGATGAAGCGCTGGCAGGATTGTTTCTTTGCAGCCATAATGCCGGTGTACGGGAAGAAGGCATCGCCTGGAATGTACGGATAGAACAAACGGTACCCGACACGCACAACGGCTATCGCGACGGTGAGCTGGCCAGCCGGCTGGAACTGATGAATGTGGCCGATGGCAAACGCACGATCATCTATGAAGAAGCAGGCAGGATAGAAGCGCCCAACTGGATGCCTGACGGGAAAAGAATTCTGTTCAACAAAAAAGGAAGCATCTATACGATCCCCGTAGCAGGAGGCACACCGGAAAAACTCAATACCGGGTTTGCCAACCGCAACAATAACGATCACGTGATCTCCTTTGACGGAAAAATGCTGGCCATCAGCCATCACCGCGATGGTATGCCGGGCGGCGGCAGCACCATTTACTACCTGCCGCTTACAGGTGGTGAACCAACACTGGTTACCGACAGCACGCCTTCCTATCTGCACGGCTGGGACCCTTCCGGCAAAGAAGTGGTCTATACTGCCCAGCGCATCAGCAAAAGCCCTGTGTACAATATCTATAAAAAACCCGTCGACGGCGGACCCGAAGTGCAGCTGACCTTTCACAAAACAGGTCTTGCCGATGGACCCGAGTATGCGCCCGACGGAAAATTCATTTACTACAACGCCAACCAGACCGGTACCATGCAGCTGTGGCGGATGCAGCCGGACGGCAGCGGGCAGGAGCAGCTCACGTTCGACGAATACAATAACTGGTTCCCGCATATTTCTCCTGACGGGAAATGGATCGCCTTCCTTTCTTTCCCCTCCACCATTGATGTGGGCGATCACCCCTTCTACAAGCGGGTACTGCTGCGGCTGATGCCGGTAAGCGGCGGGGCGCCCCGCGTGATCGCTTATCTCTACGGCGGGCAGGGCACCATCAATACACCCAGCTGGAGCCCGGACAGCCGCTATATTGCCTTTGTCAGCAATACCGGCCCGATCAAACAACCCTAAACAGTTTACAACCCTATGCAACGAGCCCATATTGCCTGCGTTCTTCTCAGCCTGCTATGGTGTGCCGATGGGATGGCGCAGCACCTGATCGATCGGCAGGCCACGAAAGAAACCAAAGCGCTGCGGCGCAACCTGGACCGGCTTTCAAAAAAACATATCCTGTTTGGCCACCAGCATGCCACGGAGTACGGGCATGGCTGGTCAGGCGAGGCAAATCGTTCCGATGTAAAATCGGTTACCGGCTCTCATCCTGCCGTGATCGGTGTGGATTTCAGCAGCCTCTCCGGCAGACCGGAAAGTGAAATAAAATGGGCAAAGGAGACGCTTCATAAAAATATTGTGGCTACGTATAACCGGGGAGGGATCACCACTGTGTCCTGGCATTTCAACAACCCGGCTTCCGGCGGTGGCTTTTACTGGAAAGATTCCGTTTCCGTACCGGCGGTCCGGCTGCTGGTTCCCGGCGGCTCGCATCATGAGCAGTACAAAGACATCCTGGCCACCATCGCCGGATTAGCGCAATCGCTGAAAGGCAACGATGGCAAACTGGTACCGGTCATTTTTCGTCCCTATCATGAATTTGACGGCAACTGGTTCTGGTGGGGCAAGGCGCATTGCACGCCGGATGAGTTCAAAGCATTGTGGCGCTTCACGGTGACTTACCTGCGCGACAGCCTGCAGGTACACAACTTCATTTATGCGTTTTCGCCGGACTGCACCTTTCGCTCCGAAGCAGAATTCCTGGAACGCTACCCCGGCGATGCGTGGGTGGACATGGTAGGCATGGACAACTATGCCGACTTCGGCCGCGACCGGTACGACCTGGATGCCGGCGTCAAAAAACTGGTGATCGTTTCGGATTATGCAAAAAAAGCCGGTAAGCTGGCCGCCTTTACCGAAACCGGGCTCGAATCCATACCGGATACGGCCTGGTGGACACAAACCCTGCTAAAGACAGTAAAGGCCAAAGGACTCCGGCTCACCTATGTGCTGGTTTGGCGCAACGATACGAAAAGCCCGACCCATTATTATGCACCCTATCCCGGTCAGGCAAGCGAACGGGATTTTATCCGTTTTTACAACGACCCGTTCACCCTGTTCGAAAACAATCTGAAGAGTATGTACCGGTAGCTGTTTACTTCTGGTGAAAGCTCTCGCCGATAAACTGCAGGGCATCGATAATCCCTGTACGCCAGTAGGTCCAGTTGTGCGCCCCGTCGCGTACGCGGTATTCATGCGGCACCTGCCGGTCGGTAAGCATGATATGCAGCAGGCAATTGCCTTTGGTTAAAAAATCATCGTCGCCGCAATCGATCCAGTAGCGAACCTTCTTCAGTTCATCCGTTGTCTTTGACCCGATTATTTCCAGGATGGAATTGTCATACCAGGCCTGCGTGAGACGATCCTTTCCCTTTAGTCCCCTGCCGTAGAGCGGCCCAAACACGCGGTCCCAATTGACATCAGGCATGGACAGGATGGCATTGTCATCCGATACGGCAGCACTCAGCGGTGCCGCAGCAGCAAACAGCTCGGGGTATTTCAATGCATAGATCAGGGTACCATACCCGCCCATGGACAGGCCGGCCACACCCCGGTATCGCTTTTCCGCCTTGACCCGGTATGCTTTTTCAACAGCAGGTATAAATTCTTTAATAAAAAAATCTTCGTATTTCTCTTTTCCATCATACGAATTGATATAAAAGCTGGAGTCGGCATCCGGCATGACAATGATCATCGGCGGGATCGTTCCTTCCGCTATTGCTTTATCGGCATACCGGTTCACCTCGCCAAACTGCAGCCAGCCGGTATTGTCGTCTGTATAGCCATGCAGCAGGTACACCACCGGGTAGCTCCTTTCCGACTGGTCATAACCCGGTGGCAGGTACAGCGTATAATTGACCGTTCTGTTGAGGATGGTACTTTTCACGGTCCTGTATTCGATCACTTTACCGGCAGGCTGTGCGATCAATTGTTGAAAAAAACAGGTAAAGGCAAGCAAAAGAATGTACAAACGGCAGGAATATTTCATACAGCATTTTTATTAAATATAATGAATTGCTATAACCGGAAAAAACAGCACGGATCATTCAACCATTTTATAACAGCTATGTTATTTTTGCAGCACAAACGATGCCTGCATTTACCCGTCATATCATCGGCCTGTTCTTCATCGGCCTGCTGCTGATCAAAGGCAGCGACACGCTCCTTTCGCTGACCAGCCCGGGTAAAGATCTGCCCGTGACCGAAGCAATGGCAGAGCAGGAACAGGAGAACAAAAACAACAATAAGGCAAAAGGCGAAGCCGCAGATGAGTTGTTTGAAACCACTCTTCCTCCTGCAAATGGCCTTATCGTTTTCTTTACGCCGGTTGAGCATACGCAACACTGTTACACCTCACTTCCCGATATCTGCCTGGATACGCTGACGCCGCCTCCCAACGGATAATTACGTGCTTCGCCTGCCATGCCGTACCAACATGGCAACTCGTTTTATTTTTTTATTTAAACTATTTACGATGTTACGTAACATTCAATCAATATGCCTGCTCATTGCTTTTTTTACCCTCACGCAACAGGTGTTTGCCCAGGACCTGGCCGACAACAATATCAAGAAAAACATACAGCCGATCGATAGCCCGCTGAGCCAGATCGTTTCGCTCAGGCCGGCCAGTTTTGAATACAATACAACAGGCTTTAAACACCTGAAATTATCCGGTGGTGTTCACTACGGGTTTATCACGGAAGAGTTTCAGCAGGTATTTCCCGAACTGGTGTATAAAAAACGCCATTCCTATATGGCCGGTAAAAATTCATACCGCCAGGTCGTTACCGGCAATGTGAACATGGAAGAGCTGATCCCGGTGCTGGTAGCAGCCATCCAGGAGCAGCAAACACAGATCGACCAGCTGAAAGCCGAAATAGAAACGTTGAAAAGACGATAGCAGGAGATGCAGGGTGCTTCCCGGTGCAA
>JBEVLT010000431.1:0-3541 GCA_040509055.1 Chitinophagaceae bacterium | reverse complement strand
CAGCAGCAATGTGTAACTTTGTTTTACCTTCAGAAAAAAAGCTATGCCGAGATCGGTGAGATGACCGGCTTTTCGCTGATGCAGGTAAAAAGCTACATTCAAAACGGTAAACGCAACCTGAAAATACTGATTGAAAAAAAACTGAAAGAGGAAAAGAAATCCTGACCATGCGGGAAAACCTGAAAGACATATTAACCCACCTGAATACCGAACTGGACCAGGAAACGCTGCTGCTCTACCTGCAGAACAAGCTGCCGGAAGAAAAAAGGCATGAAGTGGAAATGCAGCTGGTGGACAGCGATTTTGACGGCGAAGCACTGGAAGGCCTGGAAACTTTCAGTGACAAACAGCAGATCAGCTACGTGGTGGACATGCTGAACCGCGACCTGAAGAAAAAAACGGAGAAGAAAAGACAGCGACGGGAAAAGATGAAGCTCAAAGACCAGTCCTGGCTATACATCACCATCCTCATCGTTATTTTACTTATCGTGCTCTGCTACATGATCATTCATCGCATGTCGCAGCAATAAGGTCATTGCCTCATCAATATTCTTTTTTGCCTTCCCATTGCCGCCATGCTTCAAACACCTGCCGGGCACTGTCGCTGGGTGCATGGATGAACGCGATCCGCCGGTCTTCCATGCCGGTATTGATCTCCCGGTAAATAAAATCATCATCAAAACCGGCAGCAGCCGCCTCGCCTTTTGTATTGGCATAGATCACCCGGTCGGGCCGGGCCCAGTAGATGGCGCCGAGGCACATGGGGCAGGGCTCGCAGCTGGCATATACATCGCAGCCGGTCAGCTGGTAAGTATCCAGCCGGCGGCAGGCATCGCGGATGGCCACTACTTCGGCATGCGCCGTGGGGTCGTTGGTGGAAGTAACACGGTTGCATCCCTCACCCACAACCTGTCCGTCTTTTACGATCACACACCCGAACGGACCTCCCTGTCCACCCTGCATCCCTTCCTTTGACAGCGCAACCGCTTTTTCCAAAAACTGTTTTTCAATTGCTGTAAGCATATCGTTTTCTTCGCTTTATGATTGCAAAAATCGCCAATCTATGTGCATTACAGGCCAGTTTTCCACAGATTGCCCACCTGCACAGCTCCGAATATGAAGTTAGTATTAATTTTAGGTTAAGCCCCATGTGATAAGGTAATACGTGAGTACTTTTCACGCCGGAACACCTCCAAAACCATACATATGAAGTGGCAAACTGTGACATCGACGATTGGCTATTCTGTCTACGCCCTGTGGAACAATGGCCGCAAAATCGTCACACTGGCCTTTAACCGCTCCATGAATACAGCCAGGATCGAATACGCCGATGAGCGGCGTGTATTCATGATCCGCAAAGAAGGTTTCCTGAAAAACAAGACGGTGCTGCGCAACGAATACGGTATCCGTATCGCCCATACCGGCACGGAAAACAAGGAAGATTTTATCGTGCTGGACAACGAACGGTTCTTTTACTCGCCGGCCGGCGAAAAAGATTCGTCTGTTACGATCTACAAACAATCCAAAGACCAGCCGCTCGCCGTTTGCGAACTGGATGTGGAAGAAGGAAGCGATATGTCTGTTGCCGGCAGGTCTTCGCAGGAAGCTACCAGAAGCAGCCTGCTGCTCACCTTATGCTGGTACCTGTTCCAGCCGGTCAAAGCTACGCCTGCCGAAGGCTACCTGGTGGTACCTGAATACAGCCTGGGCTAAGCCGGCAATTCGTTCCAAACCTGTGCCGCAAACTGTTCCAGCGAAGGATCGCGGGCGCCCATCAGCAGCAATACGCAATCAGTGGTAAGATGAGGCAGGACCGCCATCACAAAATCATTCCTGTTCTCCACGAAATAAGCCTGCTTTCCCTGCCGCTGCAGATCGCCGATGAGGTCGGCTGCTGAAATATCCTTGACCGTGGTGCCACCGGCATAGAAGATCTCGCTCATCCATATTTCATCCTGCGGCCGCAGCGCATCGCCGATCTCTTTTACAAAATCTTCACGGAGGAACTTGGTTGGCCCGTATCCGTGCGGCTGAAACCAGGCCACTACTTTGGGCGCTACCGGCTGGCTGGCCCTGATGGCAGCAGCACATTTCACCGGGTTATGCGCATAATCGTCTACCAGCCATACGCCCTGTTTCTGCCCCAGCACCTGGTAGCGCCGGTAAATGCCTTCGTACCGTTTCAATGTTTCGGCACAGGTTGTCAGGCTCACGCCCAGCTGTGCCGCCACGGCAGCGGCAGCCACGGCATTTTCCATATTGTAGCGGCCCGCCAGCTGCAGGCTGAAAGGCACTTCGTTGATACGGAAAGAAACGGCAAACCCTTCCTGCCTGAAATCGGTGGCCCGGTAGCCTGCTGTGGCATCGTCGGTGGAGAAGTCCTGCTGCTCCTGTTGTGAAAACGGGCGCGTAAGCGGGTGCGAACGATTGACCACGAACAGGCGGCTGTTTTGCCTGAACGTATCGAAGAGCCCGGTCAGCACGCTGATCTCTTTGTGGTCCTTGTCCATATTGAGCAGCAGGCCGATCTCCGGTTTGTATTGAACGATGGAGCCATCGCTTTCATCGGCTTCGATGATCAAATAATCGCCCGATCCGACCTTTGCATTACCGATCTTTCCTTCGCGGATCAGGCTGACCAGGCCGGCACCGCTGATGATACCGGGCCCCAGGCCGGCCTGTTCCAGTATATCAAACAGCATGGCGGTGGTGGTGCTCTTGCCGCTGGTGCCCCCCACGGCAATGGTTTTCTTACTGGCCGCGATCAGCGCCAGCAATTCCGATCGTTTTATGATTGGAAGACCAAGCTGCTTTGCCTTTTGCACTTCGGGCACCGTATCCTCGATGGCCGTCGACACAACCACCAGGTCCGTCTGCCCCGTAATGCCTTCCCCGTTTTGCAAAAAACAACGGATGCCTTCTTTCTCCAGCTTGTCCATGGTGTCGTTGTATTCATCTTCTTTGAAGAAGCGGTCGCTGCCGGATACCTGCTTGCCGATACCCTGCAGGTATTGCGCGATCGCGCTCATGCCGCTGCCGGCAATGCCGATAAAGAAGGGGTGTGTAAATGCTGTGATGGAAGAAATCATGCTGCAAAATAAACGGATTTCCCGCGGTTGGCTATTCCAGCTGCCCGCGGTCCTTCTTCTGGCTGCGGATCATTTCGCCATAGCCCATGTGCCGGGCAAGCGCCGTTACCGATTGAGCAATCCGTTTGGTACGGGTGCCTTCGGTTTTGGCATCATCGATCCACTTGCTGAAGTAGCGCTGGTGCGAGCCCGGCAGGGTTTGAAAAAAAGAAAGAGCTTCCGGCTCATCACCAAGACAGGCCATAAAATCCTTGTTGAACTGAAAGGGCTTTTTGTCTTCTTCCAGTTGCACTTTAAGCATAGCGCCGTACCGCTTGCCTGTGCCCTTGCGCATAGCGGCATTAAAGGGCATGATGAAACCGCCGCCACGCATGGGCAGCAGGGATACCCCGGCAATGGCAAACTGGTCCAGCTTTCCTTTTACACGGTACGAAGTGCGTCTGCCGGGCTTT
>JBEVLT010000430.1:0-3404 GCA_040509055.1 Chitinophagaceae bacterium | reverse complement strand
GCTGGCCGGGCTCAGCGTGATCCTGACCACTTCAGCCTCGCCGTTCGGATTTACCGTCAGGTAGTGCACCTTGCTTTTTTCACTGCCCTTGGTCAGGTCGTATTCCTTATCCCTTGTTACGCCGGTCACGTTAAACCGTTTCGCAAAGCTTACGCCGGTTTTGCCGTCCACATACACCATGTTGTAGGTGGTACGTTCATCGTTTTTCTGGAACACGGCGGCATGCAGGATGTCTTTGCCGATAAACACTTTTTCGGTCACCTTTACCACTTTCATTATGCCGTTTTTGGCAAAGGCGATGATATCATCCAGGTCGGAGCATTCAAACAGCAGTTCGTCCTTTTTCAGCCCGGTGCCGATAAAGCCCTCTTCCCTGTTCACATATACCTTGGTATTGGCGATGGCCACCTGCTTGGCCTCGATCACTTCAAACTGTTTGATCTCGGTTTTCCGCTGCCGGTCTTTGCCGTACTTCTTCAGCAGGTTCTCGTAATAGGCCACGGCAAAATCCACCAGGTTGTCCAGGTCGTGCTTCACCTGCCTGATATCGGCTTCCAGTCCTTTGATCTGTTCGTTCAGTTCATCGATATCCAGGCGATAAATGCGGCGTACCGGCTTTTCCGTCAGCCTGATGATGTCTTCGCGGGTAATGTCGCGCCTCAACTGCTTTTTGAACGGCAGGAATGCCCTGTCGATCGACACGAGCACCTTGTCCCAGGTCTCGTGCTTCTTCTCCAGCTCCTTGTATATCTTTTCTTCAAAGAATATTTTTTCCAGCGAGGTATAATGCCATTTTTCCTGCAGCTCTCCCAGTTTGATCTTCAGCTCCTGCTCCAGCAGGTCCCTGGTCCTGTCTACCGACAGGCGGAGCAGGTCCTGCGCGCTGAGAAACTGTGGTTTCTGCTCCACGATCACGCAGGCATTGGGCGAGATGGATATTTCGCAGTCGGTGAATTTATACAGGGCGTCGATGGTGATATCCGGCGAAATGCCGGTTGCCAGGTCCACCTGTATTTCCACTTCGGCCGCCGTGTTATCCGTCACCTTTTTGATCCTGATCTTGCCCTGGTCGTTGGCCTTCACGATCGATTCCATCAGCTGGGTGGTCGTCACGCCATAGGGCACGCTGCGGATGGCCAGTGTTTTTTTATCCACCTCCTCGATATGCGCCCTTACTTTCACCTTGCCGCCCCGCTTGCCCTGGTTGTAGTCCGCCACATCGATCATGCCGCCGGTCTGGAAGTCGGGGTACAGCTCAAAGCGCCGCCCCCGCAGGTGTTTGATGGCAGCTTCGATCAGCTCGCAGAAATTATGCGGCAATATTTTCGTAGACAGCCCCACGGCGATCCCGTCGGCGCCCTGTGCCAGCAGCAGCGGGAATTTTACCGGCAGGGTCACCGGTTCGTTCTTGCGGCCGTCGTAGCTAAGCTGCCATTCGGTAGTTTTGGCGTTGAACGCTACTTCCAGTGCAAACTTGCTCAACCGCGCTTCGATATAACGCGGTGCGGCCGCATCGTCGCCGGTGCGCACATCACCCCAGTTGCCCTGTGTATCGATCAGCAGGTCTTTCTGCCCCATGTTCACCAGCGCATCGCCGATGCTGGCGTCGCCATGTGGATGGTATTGCATGGCCTGCCCGATGATATTGGCTACTTTGTTGTAGCGCCCGTCGTCCATTTCTTTCATCGCGTGCAGGATGCGGCGTTGTACGGGTTTCAACCCGTCTTCCACGGCAGGCACCGCCCGCTCCAGTATCACATAGGAAGCGTAATCGAGAAACCAGTTCCGGTACTGGCCATGCAGCCCGCTCTGGCTGTCCTGTATGCCTGATAATTTATTGGTTGCTGCCATACTATACTGTTCAATTTTTACCTGTCAATCCGTTTCAGCCGGCCGTTGTGTTCTCTTCGGCTACCGATGCTTCCTGTTTGGCCCCGGCCAGCTTCACGTCAAATTCTTTCCATCCCTTTGCAGGATCGCCTGTCACTTCGATCTTACCACCTGCGATCAGCTCTTTCATGCGCCACATCAGGAACACGTCGCCTGTTTTGATCTTCATCCGGTTCAGCGTATTGGAAAGTACGCGGGTGGCTTTCTGCCATTCGCCCGTCAGGTTCTTCAGCAGTTCATTGTCGTAAAAACTCTCTTCTTTGCCGGCGATCTTCTTGCCGCCTTCGAGTATCCGCACCATGGCATTTTCGTCCGCCAGTTTTTTCCATTCGTCGGGGTCTACTTCAAATTCGCTGGCGGTAATGGCGCGGCAGAGTTTTTTTGCTTTCAGGAATTCGCTGGGCTGTATCTCGTGCAGCCACGAGGGATAGAACAGCAGGCCCTTTTCGTTGATAAACGGCAGGTTGTTCATGTACAGCACCATGATGCGACCCTGGTAAGCTTTCAGCTGCGGCATCAGCCAGTAATACCCGCATACGTCGTGCTGGTTTTGCGCCATCCAAATCCATACCTGCTCTTCAGGGTCAGCGTCCAGTTTTTCGCGGATGGCGGCTACGGTTTGGCGGTCGTCAAAGCTGCCGGCCAGGTCTTCTTTGTACGGCGACCCCTGCAGCAATCCCCTGGCCCACTCCACGCGTGCCTGCCAGCCTTCTTCGGTATCGAGGCCCGTCAGGGGCCCTGTGGCAAAATCATCTTTCACCTGGATCACTTCGCCGGCCAGGCTTTCGTCCAGCTCTATCACCTGCTGCATCAGCGCGATCTCGCTCTCGTTAAAAACAATATGTATCATGCTGTTTTTTTGATTTTTACTGCCAGGAATAAATAATTATTAGCGGTGCCGATCACTTCATACTCCACGTAGAAGCTTTCGGTAAAGAGCTGGAAAGCCCTGAACTCGTGCGTGGGCACGGCAAACTCGTCGAACAAAAGAATGTCCCCGTCCTGCAGGAACCGGTAAAGCTGAGACAGGCTGAACAGTGTGGCGCTGAAAATATCGGCATCCAGGTGGATCAGCTTGCGCCGCTTGTTGTCGTATTGGTCCAGGAAGGGCACCAGCGTATCCTGGAAGAGGCCCTTGTAAAAAGAAGCCCGCGGGTCATGAATGTTCAGCGAGTCGAGCGAAACGGCCATGGTTCCTTTGCCAAAGGGCCCGAATGCTTCCGGTAGTCCTTCGAAGGTATCGAACCCGAAAAACCGCGATTCGCTGTGCTGGTTGTGCTGCAGCCACCACCGGAATGAATGGCCGCCGCATACGCCAAATTCAAAATAGTCGATCGCTGTATCTCCCAATTGTTCCTGTCGGCTGATGGCTTCATACAGGTTGAGACGCCGGTTGTAATCCCATTTCTGCTGGTACCAGTCGTTGTACCCGGTTACGGTGGCCGATCGTCTCCACTTGCTCAGTTTGGACATATACACGGTATTCATCAGCAACCCGGCAAAGGGTTCCACGA
>JBEVLT010000429.1:0-7645 GCA_040509055.1 Chitinophagaceae bacterium | reverse complement strand
GTCACATTGTTGCCGGACCCATCCTTGGCCGTGCCACTGAACGTGCCTTCCACAATATGCGTGGTCGTATTGAACGTGGTAATCGTAGCAGAAATATTAGACCCGGTCATCGGCATTCCCTGGTACGTGATCGTTCCATCTGTAAACATAAAAATGTTGAACTTTCCCGTCATAGCCGTGCCGGAATAGGCGCCGGTAGTAATGCCTCCGCTCTGGTTGGTAAATGCAAGGCTGAATACGGCTGAGCCGGAGCTCGTGCCGCCACCGACTACAAGCGTGGTCGCTCCGCCTGAAGAAGCTACAGAGGCGTCTTCTGTAGGGCCCTGGTAAGTAGTCGTTCCTGCCGTAAATTTCCAGGTGCCTGCCGGTGCAGCGGGGCCAGGGTCTACCGTTACCGAAAAGCTGCAGGGGGAAGAACCGGCTGAAACAGGCACATTGAAGGTGCCGTCCGCAATCGGGGTGCCGCTGCCTGCCAGCGTAACCGATTGGGGGCCGGTAGCCGTAAAGTTCCCGGAGCGGGAGAAGGTCATGCCGTTTACCGTGCCGCTAATATTGTACCCGCCAACCGTGGTCACATTCACCTGGATATCGACCGTATTGCCGGCACCCAGCGCCACGCCCTCTTCATAGGTACCGTTCACCATAGCCGATCCGCAGTCCACTGAAAAGGAGGCCGGGCCAATCACCGTAACCGGGAAGTTGCAGGATGAGGTCCCTACCGTTACCGGAATATTGGTCGTACCGGCGGCAGTGGGCGTACCGCTGGCAGTCAGGGTGATGGTACCAGCACCTGTAGTGAGCAATGCCCCGGTGCCGCTGAACGTAATGCCGTTTGTGGCCACCGTGCTTACATTATAAGTTCCGATGGTCGTTACATTTACATTGATTGTCACCGTATTGGAGGAGCCCAGCAGAGCACCCTCCGTAAACGTTCCCGATACGGCAGCACTCATGCACTCGCCACCGGTGCCGCTGCTCAGCGTGTACACAGCAGGGCTGGCGCCGCCCGCAGGCAGTACCGGCACGGACACGGAACATTCCGACAACCCGTATTTGACCACGAAATTGCTGATGCCCATGGCCAACGGTGTACCGTTGCCCCTGAGCCGTACCGTATTGAGGCCGGCCGTATTGAATACACCCGTGCCGCGGAAATAAATGCCATTGACCGTATCGGTATAGATCAGGTAAGACCCGGCCTGCAGCACATCTACCTGTACTTCAATATAATTGGTGTTGCCATCAAGGGCCGTAGCGGCCTCGTACACGCCTGCTACCGTCTTGGGCAGGCAGTCGCCCGACGTTTCGCTTTGCAGGGTACCGGCAGACGGGGTGCCACTGGTCTCGAAGCTGAGGTCCTTCTGACAGGCAGTGAATAATGCGGCAAGGGAAACGAAAAGGGAAAGAATCAGGGAGTGTTTTTTCATGGAGGGTGATTAAATCGATGCGAAAATAACGATTTTCTGCAGCGTAGTAAACGCTGCAACCTCCCTGCGCATTGTTCTGCTGTTAAAAAATGGGTAAAAAAAAACCGGCTGCCTGCGGCAACCGGGAAAATATTCTAACGGGCTGAACACGGCTAAGGAAGGATGGCGTAGCGGCGGATATCCATCCGGCCCATAGAGTCATCGTTCTCATCAAAAATCTCATCGTAGAGCCAGCCGATATTCCGGGCATAATAATCTTTGTAGTAACCAAATACCGGCGTGGCATCTACCCAGCCAAAACCGAGATTGGCCTCATAGCGTTCTTCGATAACGATAGTATTGCTGTATGAGGTGGAGCCAACGGTTACCGTCACGTCTTTTTGCACAACGGTAAACTTGATCCGCACACTTACCGGAGTGCCCCCTATGGTGCCGGACCATGCGGCAGTAGTCCAGGTATGCCCGGCAGCCTGGTCATCTTTCAGAAAGGTAAACTCTACCCATTGATCGTCGTCGAACGACAGGTAACCGGCCAGGTTGGTAAACCTGCTGTAGACTCCTCCTGCCTTGCGGTAATAACCGGAGGTATCGAAACCCGCCGAGGCATCGTCGGTAGCCATGAAAATATTGAAGATATTCCCGAAGGCAGTTTTGGTTTCCGGGATCACTTTCACCAGGATGGAATCATTGAAATCACCGTCAAACTGGTAACTCCAGTTGCTGCCGGTGGTCCTGGGATAATAATCGTTGGCAGCCGGGGTGCCCGGGTTCACCGTCACCGGGAAGGTGCAGGGTGTAGAACCGGAATTGACCTGCACATTCAGCGTACCGGATGCACTGGGCGTGCCGGTACCGGCAAGGGTGATCGTTTGCGGGCCGGTAGTGGTGAAGGTGCCGGAATGTGAAAAGGTCATATTACTGACGGTACCGGTGATGGTGTAGCCGCCGATAGTGGTTACCGTCACACCGATATTCACCGTATTGCCGGCGCCCAGCGCCACGCCCTGGGTATAGGTGCCCTGCACAGACGCCGTACCGCAATTGACGGTATAAGTAGCAGGTCCCGTCACTGTAACCGGGAAACTGCAGGAAGAAGCGCCAACCGTAACAGGTATATTGGTAGTACCGGTAGTACCGGGTGTGCCGGTAGCCGTAAGGGTAATCGTTGCCGCCCCGGTAGCAGGCAGCGAGCCTGTTCCCGAAAACGAGATGCCGTTCGTTGCTGTGGTGCTGAGCGTATACGTACCGGGCGTGGTTACATTCACATTGATGACAACCTGGTTGGCAGACGTAACAGCCGTACCCGCCGTATACGTTCCCGATACCACGGCGCCCATGCATTCGCCGCCGGTGCCGGTGCTCAGGACAAACACAGCCGGAGAGGTAGCGCCATCCGGCAACACGGTCACAGGGACAGTACATTCCGTCAGGCCGTAGGTGACCACAAAATTGAAGATGCCATCGGCTACCGGCGTACCATAACCGGCCAGGCGTACGGTATTGATGCCCGTAGTGGCGAAAACGCCGGTGGCCCGGAAATACATCCCGTTGACCGTATCTGTATAAATAGTATAACTACCAGCTACCAGCACATCTACTTCCACATCGATGTAATTCGTTGTGGTGGCCAAAGCAGTGCCTTCTTCGTAAATGCCGGTGACGGTTTTCGGCAGGCAGTCACCGGAAATATCGCTTTGCAGCATACCTACCGAAGGAATGCCGCCGTTTTCAAAGCTGACCTCCTTCTGACAGGCATAGAACAGAACAAGAGCGGATAAAAGGGCAAAAGGAAGAAGTAAAAATCGCTTTTTCATGCACATGGATTAGATCGCTAAATATAAGGATTTTTTGCGTTCCCTGCCAGCTGCCACCGGCAAATACACCCCAATGTTTTATCTTGGCTTCCTAACAAACAAAAAATGAAAAGCATTATCCCGTTTGCCGCTTTTTTATGGATCAGCCTTTGCGCCATGGGCCAGTCGCCCCGTATCGGGCTGCTCAGCACAGGCACCCCAACCACTCTGCGCGGCCTGAGCGTGGTCAGCGACTCCGTGGTATGGGTCAGCGGCAGCAATGGCATGACAGGACGCAGTACCGACGGCGGACTCACCTGGAGCTGGCATACCGTAAAAGGATTTGAAAAAACAGATTTCCGCGATATCGAAGCCTTCGATGCGCATACGGCCGTCGTGATTGGCGTGGCGGAACCGGCTTATATACTGAAAACAACAGACGGCGGAGAAACCTGGAAAGTAGTCTACACCAATGCAGCCAAAGGCATGTTTCTCGATGCCATGGACTTTGCCGATGCCCGCCAGGGCATGGTGATCGGCGACCCGATCGATGGCCGGGTATTTATCGCCCGTACCAGCGACGGCGGAGACAGCTGGCAGGAAATACCGGCAGCCAACCGGCCTGCGGCAGACAGCGGTGAAGCTTTTTTCGCCGCCAGCGGCAGCAACCTGCGTTTTTTCAACAGCCGCGATCATTATCTTGTCAGCGGAGGGCTGCGGTCGCGGTTGTTTACACCGGGAGCTACAGCCAGCCTGCCCATCGTGCAGGGAAAGGAAACCACCGGTGCCAATTCCATCGATGTTTGGAATGCGCCGGGAGGTGTCCGGCGCCTGGTTATTGCCGGCGGTGACTTCCTGGCCGATACGGCTTCGCTGAACAATTGTTTTTACTCTGCCGATGGCGGCACTACCTGGCAGGCGCCGGCGGTGCCACCGCATGGATACCGCAGCTGCGTGATCTTTATCACGGAACACAAGCTGCTGACCTGCGGGCTGACCGGAGTTGACGTATCCACCGATGGTGGCCGCCACTGGACTATGGTCAGCCAGGAAGGTTTTCATGTATGCGGCAAAGCACGCACCGGCACGGCCGTTTTCCTGGCCGGCAGTAAAGGTAAAATCGCAAAACTAACAGGGGAATAGCGCTTACTTCAGGTGATCGAGGATCTCCTGCACGGAAGGCCGCTTCTTATAATCCGGGTCGAAGAAACGGTAGGTGATCGTAAAATCCTTGTCGATGATATAGGTGGCCGGGATGGGCAGGTAATTACCGTTCTTCCCGTTGTTCTCGTCCAGTTTGATCCCTGTATTGCGGTAGCGCTTCAGCGTATTTTCCGGCACTTCAAACTCCACTTCATAGGCTTTCATGATCTTCAGCCCTTCGTCGTACAGGATGGAAAACTCCGCCTTTGTCTTGTCTACGGTCTTTGTAATATTCTCCGGCAGCTCAGGCGTAACGGCCACCAGCGTGGCTCCTTTTTCCTTGATCAGCTCCAGCGAATCCTGCAGCTTTTGCAGCTGCCGGTTGCAATACGGGCACCACTGCCCGCGGTAAAACACCAGCACTACCTTGCCTTTCTTCAGCAGGTCTTTCAGCCGTACCTCGTTGCCATGCTGATCCTTGGCTTTGAAATCGGCGGCTTTCGAATTAATGAACAGCCCTTCAGGCGCTTCCTGCGCCGATGCCATAAAAAAACCAAGTAAGACAACGATTGGTAAGAGTATTTTTTTCATATCAGGAACAAGCATTAAAATTAAACCCACCTGGTGTTATTACGACGGAATTTTCCTAAAATTAACAAAATAGTTTTTCGCTACTTTTACCGTTTTTAAACACTCATACACCCCCACCTTTATGAGCAGTAAAGAACATCGTCAACGGTTTTTTATTCAAACCCTGATTGGCCTGCTATTGAACGCAACCGGTATTGGCATTATTTACTATGCCTGTTTTACCCGCAACGAAGGCGACTGGAAATTCTGGGCACTGATCACCGCCATCTTCAGCAGCATCGGCCTGCTGCTGATCATCAACGGCGTGGTACACAAAGTAAAATCAGATTTTATCCGCAAGCAAAAAGGCCGGTTCGAGAACAAATCCGAAGAGGGCATTGCCTGACGCGGCTACCCGAACCGTTTGGTAAACATAAAATACACTGCTCCCAGCAGGAAGGCAAAACTGACCAGGTAGCGCCAGTGAAATGCTTCTTTAAGCACCAGCACGGCAAAAATGCTGAACACCACCAGGGTGATCGCTTCCTGCATGATCTTCAGCTGGAACAGGGTGAACCCGCCTGCATGCCCGATACGATTGGCCGGCACGGCAAGGCAGTATTCTACCAGTGCGATCAGCCAGCTGAGCACGATGGCTTTCCACAAGGGCCAGCCCTGGTATTTCAGGTGATAATACCAGGCGAAGGTCATGAACACGTTGGAGGCCGTAAGCAAAAGAACGGTACGCATGTCGGTTACGATTTGTATAAAGCATCCCGCAGCGCCTTGACGGCCTGCGGATCGATGGCATTATTGCGATAGCTTTCCGGAGAGCCGGCAAAAGCCGGGTGAACAAATGCCATGTTGCCGGGCCGTGTGCCCCGCAGGGAAGAATGAAACTCGGTACAACCCGTCTCCACAGCCAGTTGGCGGATATTATCTTCCCGCACACCGCTGCCCGGCATGATGATAAGGCGGTGCCCGGCAGCCTGGTTCAGCGCTGCGATCAGCGCGGCCCCATCCGGCGCCCCGGGCTGTTGCCCGGAAGTGAGTATACGCTCGCAGCCGATATGGATCAATTGTTCCAGCGCCTCAAAGGGATCGCGGCAGCGATCGAAAGCCCGGTGAAACGTGACACCAAGCGGATAAGCCGCTTCCACCAACCGGGCCGTTTTTTCCACGTCGATGCTGCCATCTGCCTGCAGCAGACCGGTGACAATACCATCGCACCCAAGCTGCCGGCAAAGTTTTACATCCTGCAGCATGATGGCAAACTCCTCATCCGTATACAGAAAATCGCCGCCGCGGGGCCGGATGATCGGGTACAGCGATACGCCAAATGTCTCGCGGCATTGCCGGATGGTACCGGCCGAAGGCGTAACACCGCCCTCGGCAAGGTTGGCACATAGCTCGATGCGGTCGGCCCCGCCTTCCACCGCCGATTGAGTGGTGCTGAAATCAGAGGTGGCAATCTCTATGATATAATGTTCCCTGTCATTCATCAGAACCAGCTTTTGGCATCGACCAGTTTTTCGGTGCGATGTGTTTTAATGGCATAACTGAACCCGGGCTGCAGGGCATAAGCGCCGAATTGCCCTCTTTTGTTCAGCGCAAGGAATGCTACCTGCACCTCCCTGGCCTTATCGCCCCGCACACGGACGATGCGTTCAATGGCTTTTTTGCAGGCCGCCTCCGGGGCAACGCCCTGCCGCATCAACTCTACCACAGTATGCGATCCCGCTACGCGGATCACATCCTCGCCCTGCCCGGTGGCCGTGCAGGCCCCTACTTCATTGTCTACAAACAGGCCGGAGCCGATCAGCGGCGAATCGCCGACACGGCCCCGCATCTTGAAGCCCATGCCGCTGGTGGTACAGCTGCCGCTCAGGTTGCCGCCCGCATCAAGCGCCACCATGCCGATGGTATCGTGGTTGAAAGCGCCGTTCTCCAGCCGGGACGGTGCAAACGGCCCATGCCCTTTATTTTCGATATTGATCACGGGTTTGTATTCCGATCGTTTCAGCCAGCTGTCATATGCCTTCTGCGCCTCGGCAGAAAGTTTTTGCTCTTCCAGCGGGAATCCTTCGGCCACGGCAAACTGCTGCGCCCCGCTGCCCACCAGCATCACATGCGGGGTTTTTTCCATCACCCGCCTGGCCACCGACACCGGGTGTTTGATCCGCTCCAGGTAAGCAACGCTGCCACAGTTGGCAAACTCGTCCATGATGCAGGCATCGAGGGTGACGATGCCCTCGCGGTCCGGGTTGCCGCCCAGACCCACACAACAGCCCTGCGCTGCTTCAGTCACCATCACACCTTGCTCCACGGCGTCCAGGGCCCGGCCTCCCCTGCCCAGCACCTCCCAGGCGCCTTTGTTGGCATCCAGCCCTACATCCCAGGTGGACAGCACGATGGGTTGGCCTTTGGCAGAAGATTCGGCCATGGTCCATCCTTTTTTATGAATCAGCGTGGCAAGAGATGTAAATACGGAAGCATGAATGAACTTTCTCCGGTTAACCATGTGAACGGTTTAATATCCTCGAAATTAACGGATTCGGTCATAGAAATGACCGGCTGCTGACAAAATGAAAGTGAACGGGATATAACTACAGGCGATTTTCTGCCAGAACCGGTTATATCTGCCAAAAAAGTAGGTAATTGCAGGAAAGGAACACAATTTGATGTTTAAACATCGAATTTATATATTTGCAC
>JBEVLT010000428.1:0-11615 GCA_040509055.1 Chitinophagaceae bacterium | reverse complement strand
TGAACCTGTACCGCCGGAACTTTGTGGTTTCCAAACTCATTTCACGCTCACCCGCATCCCTAGAAAAAAACGCCGCTCCTGGTTGGGCGCATACACGTACGAAGGATCGAAGGTGAGCCCGTAAGGATTACCGGGTGTGACCTGCACGTTGCCGGCGGCATCGTATTGCACTTTCTTATCAAAAGGATCGTCCGCCCTTGCGATCAGGAACGGGGCCGAGCGGGCCGGCGTCCAGTTCAGCAGGTTCTTGATCCCTGCATATACTTCCAGCCGTGTGGAAAAACGCCTGGTCACCTGCAGGTTTTGCAGGCTCCACACCGGCGAAGCGGCCGGCCGCGGGTCGAGCGGTGAGAGCAGCGGCAGCCGCATAGGACCATAGATATTACCGGTATAGTCGAGCGTGACGCCTGCAGCCGGGAAGGTATAACTGATACTCCAGGTGCCGCTCCACTTCTCGGTCAGCACCAGTTCTTTTTTATACAACTTGCCGGCCTGGTCTTTTTCATATTTAGCTACGTCCTGCAGGGTGATACCTGCCAGTGTTTTGAGGCGGTTAGCGGCATTCCATTCCAGGTTCAGCGTGATGCCTTTCGATGCGGAATACCCGTCCAGGTTGTTGTAAATGATCTTATTGGGATCGCTGTCGTAGTCCGGTATGATCTGGTTGTTGAAATACGAGAACCAGGTGGAAGCATCCAGCAACACAGACCGCTTCTTCGACTGCCAGCGATGCGTATAATTGAGGTTCACATTGTAGCTGCGTTCGGGCTTCAGCGTTTCTGTTACTTCCACCGTCCTGGCGCCGGTCAGTGCCGCATGCTCTTCGGTAAACAGGTTGACCACGCGGAAACCGGTACCGGCATTCAGCCGCAGCACCTGCTTATCGCTGAGCGACCATTTATAAGCGACCCGCGGCGTAAGGATAGAACCATGCGCCGGATGGTAATCGTAGCGCAACCCTGTCAGCAGCAGATGGCCTGTTTTGACCGTCCATTCATCCTGGATAAAAAGTCCCGGTATGACATAGCGATCCGGGCGGTTGGTATTTGTAGTGACATCGAAGGTAGCCGTGGAATTGTCGTCATAGTAATTATAACGGGCTGCCAGGCCGATGAGGGAGTTGTGGTGCGGGAAAAACGAACGGTCCCACAGCAACTGGCCAAAAAGTATTTTCTGATCGCCGGTGTACAATACATCGCCGTAATAAGAGTTTTGCCGGTGTGCCGTAGCAGAGAAAGCCAGGAAGATCTTTTCCGGCACCGGCAACTGGTAATTGCCGATCAGCTCCTGCCGGCTGGTATAAATGCTTTCGCCATAAACGCTGTCTGTACCGCGAAAGCGTTTGTTCCATTGCATCTCGCCACCCCAGCGGTCTTCGTAAAACCAGCGGGCCGCCAGCGTTGCCACGCGGTCGTTGCGCCGGGACAGGCTGAGCTTGTTGAAGACAGAGATACGGTGCTGCAGGGTCACATCCGTAAAATTGTCTCCGTTCCTGTCCAGCGGATTTTGATAGTTAAAATAATTTATGCCCACGAGGTTCACCGCCTTTTTTCCAAGCCGGAACCTGGTGCCAGCATCCGCGGTAAACTCTCCCCAGGAGGTAGCCATGATATCGGCGGTAAGTGCAGGAGCGGTTTCGGGCGAGCGGGTGATGATATTGATCAGCC
This sequence comes from Chitinophagaceae bacterium, assembly GCA_040509055.1. GTDB lineage: Bacteria > Bacteroidota > Bacteroidia > Chitinophagales > Chitinophagaceae > JAJKIP01. The sequence continues at coordinate 9,948 of JBEVLT010000428.1, read as the reverse complement.
CACCGACCGCTTCCGAACCATACAGGCCCGAAGCCGGCCCTTTCACGATCTCCACACGATCGATCAGCTGGGTAGGTATGCCAAACAAACCGTAAACCGATGCCAGGCTGCTGACAATGGGCATGCCGTCGATCGTGATCATGGTATAAGGCCCTTCCAGCCCGTTGATATGAATATCGCCGGTATTGCACACATTGCAGTTCAGCTGCGGCCGCACACCGTTTACATGCTGCAGCGCTTCGAACAGGCTGGGCGATGGATTTTTTTTGAAGAACTGGGGTGTATAGATCTCTACGGCCACCGGGCTTTCCGACCGGCGCACCGCCTTCATCGTACCGGTCACTACGATGTCTTCCAGCAACTGTTCTTCTTTTTCGAGTTCGACCGGGACAGCTACATCGCTGCCGGCAATGGTGATCTGCAGGGACAGCGGTTTAAATCCTGCAGCGGTTACCCGCACGGTTATCACTCCGTCCTTCAGGCCATCGATAGTAAACTGTCCCAGGCTATCGGCTGTGACTGATTTGCTGCCGGCACGTACCGAAGCAAAGGATACAGGTTGTGCGCCGGCACGAACGGTTCCCCGCAACACTACTCCTTGCGCACCGGCTGCACCAGCGGCCAATATAAAAAGCAGGATAAAAATTTGCCTGACCATAACTTATTTTTAGACAAGCCTAAAAAATTATTTAGCCAAATATATACATTTTTCACTTATTTCTTTCCCGGAAAAAAAACAGGATGTGATACCAGGCAGGTCTTACTTTTGCAGCGGCAACCATGGCCCGGGTCTCTGTTATCATATTGCTGCTGGCCGCTTTTACGGCACAAACCTTCAACCGGGCCGCTATCATTTTTGATTACTACGTCCATCCTGCCGCTTTTGCCAAAAATTGCGAAAACAAGGCCCGCCCACAGCTGCATTGCAAAGGCAAATGCCAGATGATGAAAAAGCTGAAGCAGGAGGAAAAAAAAGACCAGCAAAACCCCGACCGCAAACAGGAGAACAAACACGAAGTGATCTGTCATCACCGTTTTGCCCATCTTCCTGAGCAGCTGTTATCGCTTGCGGCCATAACGGAAGCATCCTTCCGTACCGGCTATCCTGTTGATCGTTCCTACGCCATCTTTCACCCGCCTTCCCTGGCCTGATCATATTTTCCATTCCTGAACGCTTCTACCGCTTGTAACCGGTAAGAAGCAGTATCGTATTGATCATTATAAAAAATTAGTATGTTCCAGTTCTGTAAACTGGCAGCCGTAAGCCTGTGCCTGCTGGCTGCACAGTATGGCGCAGGGCAGGTTGTTATAAAAGGAAGGGTAATCGATGCCGGCACCAAAGAACCGGTGCCGGGCGCTACGATCCGCTGCGTGCAGCCGCCCTGTACCTTCGCCGCCATAGCCGATGCCACCGGCCAATTTGAGCTGTCCTGTGCCGGCTGCGATAGCCTTCGCGTCAGTTCTGCCGGCTATATAACCCGGCTGGCCTCTTCTTCTTTTCCTGTTATTGCACTTGTTCCCGATTATTCTTCGCTCCAGGAAATCCTGTTCTCGGCCAGCCGCGGTGAAGCCATCCGCCGTTCGGAAGCACCGGTGGCTATTGCAGCGATCAGCAGCCAGATGCTGCGCGATGCCAAACCTGCTTCAGCCGACCAGGTGCTGAACAAGATCAGTGGTGTAAACATGGTCAACCTCGGCAACGAGCAGCACCAGATGAGCATCCGCCAGCCCATGACGACGAAGAGCCTGTTCCTGTACCTCGAAGACGGTATTCCCATCCGTACTTCCGGGCTCTTCAATCACAACGCATTGCTGGAAATGAACCTGGCAGCCACCCGCTCCATCGAAGTCATCAAGGGGCCCTCCTCTTCCCTGTACGGTAGCGAGGCCATCGGTGGCGTGGTCAACTTCATCACGCTGGCTCCTGCCGCCGTACCGGTGGCCAGGCTATCACTGCAGGGCAATAACATCGGGTACAAACGTGCCGATATCACAACAGGTTTTACGCATGGCAAATGGGGATTTGCCCTAAGCGGCTACTACGCCGGCAAAAGCAACGGATTTCTCGAATACAGCGATTACCACAAAGGCATTGTAACAGCCCGGATCGACTACCATTTCTCCGGTAAGACTTCTTTGTCCAACAGCCTGACCTGGCTTTCCTATTACAGCGATATGGCAGGCGGCATCGACAGTGCCATGTTTGCCAGCCGCACCTTTCAAAACCAGCAAACATTCACTTACCGGAAAGTAACCGGGCTGCGCTACCGCTCCACGCTGACACAGCTGTGGAACGACCGGAGTAAAACAACGGTCTCGGTGCTGTACCGGCAAAACGCCATCGGGCAAAACCCGGCCTATCGCATCAGGGATGATTACAGGCGGCAGGGAGCACTGTTTACCGGGCAAAGGGACCTGGCCCATGGCGAGATCAACGAAAGCAGTTTTCAAAGCTATGCCTGGGTGATGCAGCACCGGCAAAGCTTTGCCTGGAAAAAGGCGGCGCTGACCGGCGGTGCCAGCATCGACCTGAGCCCTTCGGACTATACAGCAGCATATATCCGCATCAAAAAAGATACGATCAATAAGAAATATACCAGCTACCAGCGTAGCGATAGCCTGCTTACGCGGTACAGGACCAGCCTGGATAATTACGCCGTATTCATCAATACAGAGCTGAGCCCGGTGGAACAGGTGAAGATCGTGGCATCGCTTCGTTACGATCTTTTCCGTTACGGGTTCAACAACCGGTTGACGCCTTCGGCTTTCAGCGGTTCGCCGGATACGATCAATCATTTTTCACGGGTAAGCCCGAAGATCGGTTTGACCTATAACCCGGCCACCGGCATCGGCGTGTACGTCAACTACAGCGAAGGTTTTGTGCCGCCACAGGTAACGGAGCTGTACACCGGGGTAAAAGTTCCCGAGCTTGGTCCTTCCGTGTTTTACAATTACGAGGCCGGCGGATGGATCACATTGCTGAAAAACAGGCTTTCCATCGACATGAGCATTTACCGGCTCGATGGCACCAACGAGATTATTTCCGTAAAGCTCGATGATGGCTCTTTTGCCAATAAGAATACCGGCAAAACATCGCACAGGGGCATAGAAGCAGGCGTGAATGCTTCGGTCAGGGATATTTCATTCCGCTTCAGCGGGACCAGGAGCCGTCACCGGTTCACCAGGTTTATTGAAAAAGGCATCAGCTACAACGGCAACGAAATGAGCAATGCGCCCAGCCAGGTGTACAATGCAGAACTATGGTACAAGCCTGCCTTTGCAAAAGGGCTGCGGGCAGGCGCTGAATGGCAACATGTAGGCAGTTATTTTACCGACCCGCAAAATACCGCCCGTTACAAAGGATATGATGTGCTGAACCTGCGCATCGGCTATACCTATAAGAATTTCGAAGTCTGGATGAATATATTGAATGCAACGGACCGCTATTATTCCACTATTACCACAAAAAGTTCGTTCGGCTACAGCTACCAGCTGGCCGAGCCACGCAGCTTCAACCTGGGTATCGCCTGTGATCTTGCTGACCTTATTAAACCAAAAAAATGAAACACCTTTTACTAGCACTGACCACGATCCTGCTGCTTGCCGGATGCCGGGACGCAACGAAAGATACGGGCATCGTTGCAGGAGAGACCGTCGTTATCGATTCACTTCCCGGCCAGAGTCCTTACCTCGCCAAAGATCCGCGGGGAACTATCGTTCTCAGCTGGGTGAGAACGCTGAATGATTCCTCATCGGTGCTTTGCTATGCCACCAGCAGCGACGGCGTATCCTTTTCCCCCCCGTTTGTGATCCCCGGCAGCGAAAACATCGAGGCGCATGCCGAAAACCTGCCCAAGATCATCGTGAAGCCATCAGGTGAAATGATCGCACTCTGGGGTACCGATAGCCCGGATGCCGCTAACAAATATGCAGGACTGGTTTATTATGCGCAATCGCCGGATGATGGCAAAACATGGAGCCGCCCCAAACGGCTGGTCAGCGATACGGCCGGTTACGACCAGCGGTATTATGATGTAGCCTTGTTACCAGACGGCGAGGCGGGGATCATTTGGCTGGACAACCGCAAAACCGTGACCAAAGAAGGTTCGGCGCTCTATTTCAGCCGTACGGCCGGCACCGGGGGATTTAGCCCGGGTCGCCTGATCAGCCAGCCCTGCTGCCAATGCTGCCGCACCGCCCTGTTTACCGACAGCAAAGGCGGCATCCATGCCGTATACCGCGCTATCCTGGACGACAGCATTCGCGATATCGTTCACATAGTATCGACAGATGACGGGCAAACATTTTCGGCGCCGCAGCCGGTAAGCCGCGATAACTGGGTGATCAGCGGGTGCCCGCACACCGGCCCGGCTATGGCTGAAAACGGTACAGACCTGCACTTCGCCTGGTTTACGGGCGGCAGGGACAAAGGCTGCTTCTACACCAGCTCCGGCGACAACGGCGCCCACTTTGCGCCGCGGCAGCAGCTCAGCGCCTCTGGCTCTCACCCGCAAATGGTTTCCCTGCCCGGCGGGCAACTGCTTACTGTATGGGACGAAACGATCAGGCGGGATGATAAATTCTACAAACAAATAGCGATACAGCAACGAAGCGCAAGCGGTGAAGCGATCACAATGATCAGCCCGGATACCGCTGTCGCTTCGTACCCGGTCATTACGACGCTGAAGGAAAATCGGTGCCTGGTCGCTTATGCGGAAAAAAAGGGAACAAAAAATCATATCGTTTGCCGCATCGTTACGACCCGGTAAATGCAGTTACATGCTGCCGGCCCGCATCAGGGCCGGGTACAGCCTGATATATACCTGTACGGCCATGGGAAAACGGCCATACAAGCCATCCAGCCGGGCTGGGGCCTTGTATATACTCCATTGCCCGCCAGCCGCGATCCGGGTGTTGCCCCATTCCAGCAGGTCCCGGTTGATGCCAAGGGTCCATGTATGTACACCAAACCGCTCATGCGCATCGAACAAGGGCGCCAGCACCAGTTCTTCGCCGGATTTTTCGGTAAACTCGTAACGGGTATACACGGCGCTCTTATTTTTCCGCAAGGCCGCTTCCAGCAGGAAGGCATTTTCGCCTTTATGATCACGTTGTTTGTTCAGGCCCCACAGGGCTGTTGCATTCAGCCGGTTTTCGTCATTCATCGCCAGGCTGTAAATGGCGGAAGCCGTGGTCCTGTGCACGTTTTCACCGGGGTGCAGCGCTTCCGGGCTTTTCATATATCCATGTGAAGCCTGCAGTGCCCAACTGGCAGAAGGATTGAAAGACAACCGGCCACTCCACGAATCGAACCGGGGCTTGTCGAAACTGTAGCGTTTTTCATCCGGCTCGCGGCCTGTGAAGGAAGAGGCTTCCAGCCTGAACCGTCCCTCACGCACCCCTACCGTCACCACACCAAAGGTAATGTGGGTAGCATCTACCCAGTGATGGGAAATGGGCGAATTGGGATTGTCGAGGGCAGAAGGCCGGTGCATAAAAGTAACCGGGCCCAATGCGGGCTCGCCGGGATAACCGGCATACACAAACACATCCGTATTCTTTGAAAAAGCATGGGCATAGCCAACCGATAGCCCGGTCACGAAATCATGCGGGTGCTGCCGGTCTGCCAGCGGCCGGCCTTTGTAGCTTTCACCGGTCTGGAACAGCAGCGGATAACCCCTGCCGCCTTCGATAAGGGGATCCAGCGACAACATGGTATTGACATGAAATAAGCCGTTTTTACCAACCCTTCGCTGTCCCATCAGCATAAACCAGGTCGGCGCATCGAACCGGTCGCCGCCTCTTGTTCCTTTGCCGGCAACATCCTGGTGATTGTATCTTAAGAATACACTGCCATGCAGCATGTACATCCATTTTTTCGAATGGAGCATGTAACCGTACACCGGCGAGGTATCGGGCAGCCAGCCTGTACCGGAACCGTTGCGGCTCATGGGCAGGTGCAGCGAAAAAGCATGGCTCATGAGCGCATCAGCCTGCACAGAATGACCGTCGTGCAGGGGCAGCGTATCTGTTGTCTGCCGGGCCGTATCAGGTCTGGCCGGCATCGCCTGGTGAACATGCTGGGCCAACACCCGTAATGAACCGGATACCAGCAGTAATAGCATTAATTTTTTCATACAACTTGTTTTATTTTGATTCCAGCATCATGCTTATACAAATGCGATCAGCATGATGGCACTCATCCCGATCATCAGTGCATCTTCGATAATGGTGATCGTGCTCATTGGCAGGTTGAAAACCGCACCCAGGCAGGCACAGCGGATCTTCCGTTTGTTCAGCACGCTCTGCAATACGCCGGCGATGCTCAGGCTCATGACGATGAAGGTGACGCTGTTGGTCAACATGGGATAAAAACCCGTGAGAAAGGCCAGGCCCAGCGCCAGTTCGGTAAATGCATAAACATAGCCCCAGCCGCTCCATCGCCTGGCAATGATATCGTACGTGGCATAGCTGTCGGCAAAACCGCGCAGGTCGAGCAGCTTGAAAAAGGAAAAGACAAGAAAAAACCCGGCCATGAAATGATTCATCCAGCGCATCCACATCCATTCGCCGATGGCGATCTCTGCCAGGATGGTTGCACCCGCGATGTAGGCAAATACCAGCAATACGGGTTTATATGTCTGCCACCAGGTTTTGGCTTCCTCTTCTGCCGTTGCGTTGTGAGCAGCAGCCGGCATGGAATGAGGTGGCGTTGCTTCCGTGATATGGTAGCGCGGATGAGCTTTCAGCGCTTCCTGCAGCGTTTCTGTGGCCACGTGCTGGTCCATTTCCAGAGCAGCCTGTCCGGCAGCCAGGTCGATGCTGACCTTGTGGATGCCGGGCGCTGCCGATAACAGGCCCTGTACTTTAGCCTGGCAACCGGTGCAGGTCATGCCGCTGATGTTGTAAGTATGTGTCATAAATAATAGATTGATGACACAAAGTTCCTGCAGGTAAGGGCTGCCGGCCTTATACAATTCCTGTTTCCTGTTACAGGATTTACAGATTAGATGGTATCCAGTTGCCGGCGGTGATGATCTTTTAGTTTCCTGAACTGGCTGGGCGTCATGCCGGTCATTTTTTTGAACTGGGCGGATAAATGAGCCACGCTGCTATAACCCAGTCTGAATGCCATTTCGCTCAGCGTCAGCTCATCATATACCAGCCATTCTTTTACCTTCTCGGTCTTTTGCAGGATAAAATATTGTTCGATGGTGGTATCGGCAACGGCAGAAAACAGATTACTGAGATAGTTGTAATCCTTGTGCAGCAGGCGGCTGAGGTAATCAGAAAGATTACCACGCATTTCATCCAGTTCACCGTAATGCACCAGTTGTATGATCAGCTGCTTCACCTGCTCCACCAGCCGGGCCCGCTGATCGTCAACGATGGCAAATCCTTCTGCCTCCAGCGCATTGCGCAGCTGGTCCAGCGTGGCATCGGGAATCGCCTCTTCCGTCTCCACCACACCCAGCCGGATTGCCGCCGGCGTGATGCCGGCCGACCGGAATATACCTGCCACGCTTTTGATGCAGCGGTCGCATACCATGTTCTTAATCGTGAGCTGCATGACGTTTCTTTTTCTTTATCGCATTCAGAAAGGTGTACTCATAGCTTACCAGCAGGCTTCGCTCCGCCATGCGCACCATGTTGCCGGAAAGCTGGAAGCGGTAACCGATATTCAGTTTGGAAATGCTGTTGAATATCAGCTGCACAGAGGGCGCCAGGTCGATGTAATGCGTCTTCCGGTCCAGTGTCTGCTGCGCCAGCAGCTCGGCATACAGGTTCAGGTTGGTCTGCCTGTAATCAGTATACTGCCGCGGCAGCAGCAGGTAGCCGGCCGACAGGGTATAGTTCAGGGCCTGGAAATTACGCTCCGGTATATAAAGCACTTTGCTGGTCCTGGCCTTGCCCAGTACCTGCGTGTTGCTGACCGAAACGGATACCGCCGTTTTATGAGCCAGCGCAGTAGCAACCAGGCCGGCCGTTACCCCGCTTTTGTCCACCAGGCTTACTTCATCATAATGAAACGGATTCCGGCTATGTGCGGCTTTGGCAAAAACCGCGGCCCGGAAATGCCGGTGCACCCCGTCCACTGAAAGAAACCGGTATTGAGCATATGCATATGCGGCATCCCAGCCAAAACTGCGGGTATGCATGTCGGCAAAACTGGCGCCTGCACGCAGCATCAGCTTTTTACTGATACCCCAGGCCAGCTCAGGTGTATACCGTTGGGTAACCCGGTCGGTGTGTATCCGGTCCAGGTTGTAGCTGGCGCCGAGCCGTATCGCCAGCGATCGTGCCGGCACCACCGAGGCAGGCTCTGTGTATACATACAGTTCCTGCGCCTGCGTATGGATAAAACAAAGCAGCAGGACTATCGTACAATATTTCTTCATGGTAAAACGGTGATCTATGAACCCAGCAGATCGTCAAGCGCTTTTTCCAGTGCTTTTCCTTCGAGATCCATGCCTACTACCCGGCCCTGCTTATCGATAAGGAACGAGGTCGGTATCTGGTAAATATTCCACTGCAGACCGGTCTTTGCCTCCCATCCCCCATTGTCGATCACCTGCGGCCAGCTTATTTTATCCTGCGTTACCGCACGCCGCCAGTCTTTTGGATCCTGGTCGAGCGATACCCCGAGTATCTCGAATCCCTTGTTCCTGTATTTCGGGTACAGCTTCACCAGCCGCCTGTTGGACGCACGGCAGGGGCCGCACCAGGATGCCCAGAAGTCAACCAGCACCACTTTGCCTTTCAGCGAAGAAAGGCGGATCGTATCTCCCTTCAGCCCCGGCAAGGCGATCTCCGGGGCCTGCTGGCCCGGACGTACCTGCGCTTTCGCGGAAACAAAAAGAAAAAAAGAAAGCACTGTAAACAAACCCCATTTGTAACGGTTCATTACAGATCAGATTTTAAAAGGTCCCGGCTATGCGCCGGGACCCGGTTTGAATTAAATGGTTACGTGATAAATGCGCGTGCTTTCGCTGAGCCCCTCTTTGGCACAACAGGCGCCGGCCTTACCGCTTTGGATACAGGTCATCTTCGTCGCCGCGCTGAACTTTCGAAAGTTCTTTGCCGGTAAAAAACCCTTGTCCACAACGGTAATGGTTTGCTGCCCGTCCAGCACCCGGTCGCTCACATTCAGAAAATGAAACTGGCGGCTGCCGATTACCACATGCCTGTCGTTGGCAATGGCCACGTTGTCGAAGCTACCGGTCAGGGTAAATGAAGCGACAAAAAAACCTGCATCTTCCACCGCATTTTTGAGCGCATCTATTTCCACAGCGGCATTATCACTGAATGCAATGTCGAACGTTGCATTCTTTATGTTGGACTCTACGGAAGTTACAAAAGGCAATGCTTTCAGCGCTTTGTAGATCGCATTGTTACACATGGAGCAGGTGAGCCCGCTGGCCTGCAAAGAGGCACTGGTAAACTGGGCCTGTGATTGAAAAAACACAGCCAGCACCAGCATGATCATTGCTGCTTTTTTCATGGTATATGTTTAAGGTGTAAAAGTTACGATTTCTTTTCGCAGCTTGCGCCCTTGCAGCAATCCCCGTGTTTGTCACCATTCGTGCCGGCACACTTTCCTTCTTTTTTGTCGCATTTTCCGGCTGTGCAGCAGTTGTCCTCTTTTACGCATTTGCCCGCATCACAGCAGGCTGCCTTTGCAGCGCCGGCCCTTTCGTATTTGCAGCAATCATGCAGCTTGTTGTAGGCTGCATCGGAGGCTTTCACATCGCGGGTATCGTACCCGGCAGCGGCGATGCTTTGCTGGATCTTTGCAGCGTCCGAAGATGAACTGTTATACGTAACGGTGAGTACCTGTGTAGCCGCATCCCAGGCTGCTTCGGAAGCGCCCGCCTTTTTGGCGGATTTTTCAATCGTGCTTTTACACATGCCGCAGTTGCCCGACACAGGTATCGTTTCGGTCTTTGA
>JBEVLT010000427.1:0-6748 GCA_040509055.1 Chitinophagaceae bacterium | reverse complement strand
AAAGAGATATGGTCTTTCCCGCCTCACAGATAGCATTGCTGGTAAATGGTAACACCGAAGGCGATCCATCCGTTTCCGTCACTTCCTTCGGCAGGATTGAAGAAGCTGCGGAAGGACAGCTTAGCTTCCTGGCCAATCCCAAATACGAGGAACATTTATACACCACGCAGGCGTCCGTGATCATCATCAATGAATCGTTTGAACTGAAGCAACCGGTAAAAGCGACACTGATCCGCGTGGCCGATGCGTATACAGCCTTTGCCACCCTGCTGTCGAAATACCAGGAGATCATGCAGCAGCAGCTCAGCGGTATCCAGCAACCCAGCTATATCGCGCCTTCTGCCAGCTATGGCACGCAGGTCTTTATCGGCGCCTTTGCTTATATCGGTGAAAAGGTGAAGATCGGCAACAATACCAAGATATTTCCCCAGGTCTTTATCGGCGATAATGTAACGATCGGCGACAACACCGTGATCAATCCCGGCGTAAAGATCTACCACGACTGCAAGATAGGCAGCCAGGTGACCATCCATGCCGGCACCGTGATCGGCAGCGACGGTTTTGGCTTTGCCCCACAGGCCGATGGCAGCTTCAAAAAAGTGCCGCAGATCGGCAACGTGGTGGTGGAAGACCAGGTAGAGATAGGGGCCAATGCCACGATCGACAGGGCTACCATCGGCTCTACGCTAATCAAGCGTGGCGCCAAGCTGGACAACCTGATCCAGGTAGCGCACAACGTGGAAGTAGGCCACAGCACCGTGATCGCGGCGCAGGCCGGAGTAAGCGGCAGCACGAAGATCGGCAATGGGGTGATGATCGGGGGCCAGGCCGGCATCGTAGGCCATATCCAGATCGGCGACGGCGCTAAGATCAATGCCCAGAGCGGCGTCAGCAAGTCGCTGGAAGCGGGCAAGGCCGTAACAGGCTCACCTGCCTTCGACTATACGGCCGCACTGCGCAGCCAGGCCGTCAGCCGCAAACTGCCCGACCTGGAAAAACGCGTGAAAGAGCTGGAAGCGCTGGTAAAGCAGCTGCTGACAGAAAAAGCGTGAACCCAACCCTATAAGATTACTCCAGCCACAGGGTAGCAATTCAAAGCGTAACCTTATAGGCTTGAGATTTTATCCTTTTGACTTTTGCATTTATTTCCCCACTTTTCAAATGGATTGATTCTTGTTTTCATTCCGGTATGAGAGTCCTGCTGAACCTTGTACCGTTTATACTCCTGGCCTGCACAGCCCCTGCGCCGGCCGATAATGTGCCTGTACAGGATTCTGTACCGGTCACCGCTACCACCACAGCAGCCGATACGGTACCGCATACACTGCTGCCTTCTCCCGATCCGCAGCATATCAACACCGGCACGGTGAACCCCACCGACCTGATCGCCTATGCCAAAACGCTGCAGGGCATCCCGTATAAATATGCTTCCACTGATCCGGCACAGGGATTCGACTGCTCGGGTTTCATCACCTATGTCTTCAATCATTTCAATATTGCCGTACCGCGGTCCTCGGTAGATTTTACAAACGTGGAGCGGGAAGTGCCGCTATCCGAAGCCAAACCCGGCGACCTGGTCCTTTTTACCGGCACGGACAGCACCATCCGCGTGGTGGGGCACATGGGCATCCTGACCACAGCGGCCAATGGCACGTATGAATTCATTCATTCCACTTCGGGAAAATTCTACGGCGTGACCATCACGCCGCTCAGTGCGTATTATTTCGGCCGTTTTGTCAAAGTAGTACGGGTCTTTCCGCAAAACGATTGATCCCATTCATTAAAAAAAAATCCTGATTGTTACAGTGTGTATTCCCAGCCCGGCGATACGCGGTGAAAAGGGCGGCACCGGTCTTTTTCCCGGTCTTCGCGCTCGCGGATCAGTTTTCTTTTGCGCAGGTAATAGACAGTAATTCCGGCTGCGGTGGCTGCAAGTGCGGCCCATATAAGGGTTGTTTTTGACATAAACTGGTGTTTAACGGCAAAGCAGGAGCAATCGTTATGCCATTATCTTCCAGATTCATGCAATGCTATGCTCAATTCATTTCATCAAAACGACAACCGGCGATCCCTTTAACATGCTTTTACAAACCGCCTGTTCATATTTGCTGCAACAAAACCATTTGTCATGAAAACAGTTTTACTTGCACTTTCCGCAGCACTGCTGATCAGCAGCTGCGCCACCCCCAAAATATCCGTCAGCGACGATCTGAAGGACAACCACGATGAATATACCGTAAAAGGCCGGCAGGGCATCCTGGTCAATCAAAAGCTGAGCTTTGGCGAATACAGGACACAGCGCGTCAAGCGCTCCTGGACCAAAGGCAGCTCCACGTATTCCGGTTTCGGGTTTGGCTACCCCGGCACCGAAGACTACACGAACATCATCTCCAACGAATACATCCGGCGCAAACAAACGGTGTTCTTCAGCCTGGAGGATGCCAAACAGAAATCGGAAGTGTATTGCACCTCGCGGTTCAATGCCAAAGAATTTACCCTCGGCAAAAACGAGAACAGCCTGCTGAATATCGTGCTCGACATATTCGGCAAAGGCGGCAGCTCCGACAATAAATTCTATGTACAGATCTATACCGGCGAAAACGAAACACCCTGGCAAATGATGATCGATAACCAGGCCGCGCAGGCGCAGGCCAAAAGCTATACCGGCATCCTGGCGCGCGGCAAAGACCGCTTTTATACCATCGTACCGGTGACCAGGCTGGAGATGAAGGGCCGTTCGGGCAATATCCTGGCAGGCTCGGTTGGCTTCGAATTTCGCGACCAAGCCAACAAAACAGTAGCAGCTGTGAGCATGCTGGATAAAGGCATGGTGTTTTTGGGCAAAACGGACGCCGAAGAGCGCTTCCTGCTGGCCAATGCCTGTGCCGCGTTGTTGTTGCAACAGAACATCGAAGCCTGATACAGGCCGGACTTCTCCGCAAAAGCCTCCTCCCGGGGGCTTTTGTTTTTATATCACGGCCAGGCTACCGGGTGGCTGCGGCGTAATTGCTATCTTTGCCGCCGCATGATCTCTTCCATAGAAAATAACACTTATATTGCTGCTGATATGACGGTAAATTTCAATCCCGATAAGCAACATACACTGGCTGCACCCGCTACCATTTCAGGCACGGGCCTGCATACCGGTATCATGGCCGATCTGACACTGAATCCTGCCAGTCCCGGCTTTGGCCTGCAGTTCCAGCGTATCGACCTGCCCAATAAACCGGTGATCAAGGCCGACTGCGACCTGGTGACCGACACCAGCCGCGGCACCACGCTGGAGGCCAATGGCGCCAAAGTAAGCACCGTGGAGCATGTGCTGGCCGCTCTGGTCGGCATGGGCGTGGACAACTGCCTGATCGAGATCAACGGGCCGGAAATGCCGATCATGGACGGCAGCTCCCAACCCTTTGTCCAGATCATCGAGGAAGCCGGCGTGGTAGAGCAGGACGCCGCCAAAGTATGGTACAGCATCGACGACAATATCTTTCACTACGACGAGGAAAAACGGGTGGAAATGGTGGCCCTGCCGGCCATCGACTACCAGATCACCACGCTGATCGACTTCAATTCGCCGGTGCTGGGCACACAGCATGCCGGGCTGAAGCATATCCGCGATTTTCGCGAAAAGATAGCCCCCTGCCGCACCTTTTGTTTCCTGCACGAACTGGAGATGCTGCTGGACCATAACCTGATCAAGGGAGGCGACGTGAACAATGCCATCGTGGTGGTAGACAAGCCGGTGGATAAGACTGAAATGGAGCGGCTGAAAAAGATATTCAAAAAAGACGACATCGAAGTAAAAAGCGAAGGCTACCTGAACAACCTGGAGCTGCGCTTCCCCAATGAGCCGGCCCGGCACAAACTGCTGGACGTGGTAGGCGACCTGGCGCTGATCGGCTACCCCATCAAGGCCAGGATCATTGCCAACCGGCCCGGCCACAGCACCAATGTGGAGTTTGCCAAAAAGATCAAGCAATATATCCGCAAGAACAAGCATACCAAAGGAGTGCCGGTATACGATCCTGTGCAACCGCCTGTATACGATCACCAGTACATCGAAAAGACCCTGCCGCACCGCTTTCCCTTTGCCCTGGTAGACAAGATCATCGAACTGAGCGATACACATATCGTAGGGGTGAAGAACGTCACGTTCAACGAATGGTTTTTCCAGGGCCATTTTCCCGGCAACCCGGTGATGCCCGGCGTACTGCAGATCGAAGCGCTGGCCCAATGCGGGGGCATCCTTGCCATCAACCTGAGCGGCGGCGGCCAGCACGACACGTATTTCCTGAAAATAGACAACTGCAAGTTCAAACAAATGGTAAAACCCGGCGACACGATGCTGCTGAAAATGGAATTATCGGCGCCTATCCGCCGCGGCATCTGCGAAATGAAGGGAACCGTGTACGTGGGCAACAAAGTGTGCGCCGAAGGCGACCTCGTAGCCCAGATCGTGAAAAAATAGACCCCGGTTTTTCGCAGTTACCCTGTTTGCCCCAAATGCTTTTCCAGGCCCCGTTTTGCGGGGCTTTTTGCATATCGCCACCCGTTAAAAAACTGGTGTAAAAAAGACAGGGGAAATACCCGTTAAGCCATGTCATTTTCATACATTTGCAGGTCTACATTTATTGCCGGAAGGCGTCTTAACAACGATCGGATTTCACAATCTTTATGAGCGCAGAAACGACAGAAAAAATTCCCGTAGCACCCGGTGGATATGGTGCAGACAGCATTCAGGTACTGGAAGGGCTGGAAGCCGTGCGCAAACGACCTGCCATGTACATTGGCGATATCGGTGTGAAGGGCCTGCACCACCTGGTATACGAGGTGGTGGACAACTCCATCGACGAAGCGCTGGCCGGGTATTGTAAAAATATTGGCGTGATCATCCACGAAGACAACTCTGTTTCCGTGCAGGATGATGGCCGCGGTATCCCGACCGGCATCAACACCAAGGAACAAAAGTCGGCCCTGGAGATCGTGATGACCGTGCTGCATGCCGGCGGCAAGTTCGACAAGGATACCTACAAAGTGTCCGGCGGTCTGCATGGTGTGGGCGTCAGCTGCGTAAACGCGCTAAGCACCCGGCTGCACGTGACGGTGAACCGTGAAGGCAAGGTATTCGAACAGGAATACCGGATCGGCGTGCCCCAATATCCCGTAAGGGCGATCGGCGAAAGCGATACCACCGGCACCCGCGTGCAGTTCTGGCCCGACGACAGCATTTTTATCACCACTACTTACAACAAAGAGATACTGGAAGGACGCCTGCGCGAGCTGGCCTTCCTGAACCGGGGAGTCCGCATCACCCTCACCGACCTGCGGGAAAAGAACGAAGACGGCTCCGTGTATACCAAAACCTTTTACAGCGAAGGCGGCATTGTCGAGTTCGTGGAAATGCTGGACAGCAATGCCGGCCGTACCCCGCTGGTTCCCCGCGTATTGTTTGTAGAGGGGCGCGATGAAACGACCAACGTGGCCGTGGAAGTGGCGCTGAGCTACAACGACAGTTTCAGCGAGCATATTTACTCGTATGTCAACAATATCAACACCATCGAAGGCGGTACGCACGTATCGGGCTTCCGCCGCGCGCTGACCCGTATCTTCAAAAGCTATGGCGATAAGAACAACCTGTTTGAAAAAGCCAAGGTAGAGATTGAGGGCGACGACTTCCGCGAAGGGCTGAGCGCGATCATTTCGGTAAAAGTGCCGGAACCGCAGTTTGAAGGGCAGACCAAGACCAAGCTCGGCAACAACGAGGTAATGGGCGTGGTGGACAGCACCGTGTCCAAAGCCCTGGAGGCCTACCTGGAAGAAAATCCCAAGGACGCCAAAAACATCATCAACAAAGTGATCCTGGCGGCACAGGCCAGGGCGGCTGCCCGCAAGGCGAGGGAACTGGTACAGCGTAAATCGGTATTGACCGGCGGTGGATTACCGGGCAAACTGGCCGACTGCTCCGACCGCGACCCGGAACGCTGCGAGCTCTTTCTTGTCGAGGGCGACTCGGCCGGCGGCACCGCCAAGCAGGGGCGCGACAGGGCTTTCCAGGCCATCCTGCCGCTGCGCGGTAAGATCCTGAACGTGGAAAAGGCCATGGAGCACAAGATCTACGAGAACGAAGAGATCCGCAATATGTACACTGCGCTGGGCGTAACGGTGGGAACACCGGAAGATCCCAAAGCGCTGAGCCTGGTCAAGCTTCGCTACCACAAGCTGATCATCATGACCGATGCCGACGTGGACGGATCGCATATCGCCACCCTTATCCTCACCTTCATTTACCGCTACATGAAAGAGCTGGTGGAGCAGGGCTACGTGTACATCGCCCAGCCACCGCTGTACCTGGTAAAAAAGGGAAAGGAACAGGCCTATGCCTGGAACGAGACACAGCGCAAGGCCCTGGCGGAAAAATTGGGTGGAGGCAAGGAAGACTCCGTCGGCGTACAGCGCTACAAAGGCCTCGGCGAAATGAACGCCGACCAGCTGTGGGACACGACGATGAACCCCGATACCCGCACGCTGAAACAGGTAACCATCGAAAGCGCAGCTGAAGCAGACCGCGTCTTCAGCATGCTGATGGGCGATGAAGTAGCCCCCAGGCGGGAATTCATCGAGTCGCACGCCAAATATGCCAAACTGGACGTTTAATATATAACTTATTCATATAAAGTAAATTAGCCCTGAAAACACAGGGCTTTTTTGTGGGTGTTAAGAATTTTTCACCCCTGATACCCCTCAA
>JBEVLT010000426.1:0-6130 GCA_040509055.1 Chitinophagaceae bacterium | reverse complement strand
AACCGGTACTACCTGATATTATCTTCATATCACAATCGTTGCCTGAAATCCTGGAAACAGGATAAAAAGCAACAGAAGTTGTGAAAGTTCCGCAAGGAATGGAAGCAATTTCAGGAAGCATCGGGTTGAGTAAGTAAGAAGGCGCAAGCCGGAATACGAACAAAACTTGGTGCTTTCTCTTTTTAATTCCGGTCGATAAAGATTTGGATAAAACGCTGTTCCGGCGTACCTTTGCACCCTTCCAAAGGAAATTTCTGCGGAAGCCAAAAGCTAAAAAGATATTTACAACCGGGTCTGCCGGTGTAATACTATTAAAATCAGGCAATTATGAAACAAGGCATTCACCCCGCCAACTACCGGCTGGTCGTTTTCAAGGACATGAGTAATGGTCAAACCTTCCTGAGCCGCTCTACGGCAGACTCCAAGGAAACCATCACCTGGGAAGACGGTAACGACTACCCCGTGGTAAAACTGGAAATTTCCAGCACTTCGCACCCCTTCTTCACCGGTAAGAATGTACTGGTAGATACGGCGGGCCGTATCGATAAATTCAAGAAGAAGTACGAAAAGAAAAAATAATTCTTTAGCTTAGACAGATAATTCCTGAATAAGGTATTATAGATTTGTTTTTCATGGCTATACTTTACGACCTCCTGATTCCTCAGGAGGTTTTTTATTGCCTGGCGGAGATGGACCCGCTCCCTCTCCCAAAACGGGTTTGTCCCTGCTGACGCTGCTTGATTTATTTCAAGTATCTTTCCGTTTTGGTCAGGATAATGCTGCTATTCCCGGATGAATAAGATCATTTTTACAGAAGAATTTTGCCAGCCGGAAAACCTCTTTCCCTTTACCCTTACCCGGCAACTCCAGGATATCCGCGTGGGCATCCTCACCATCCGCGAAAAATGGGAAAAAATACTCGGCCTCCCTTCCTTCGACCGCCGCGAAGACGATTACAAAGACCTGGACCGCTCGGTGAATGTGGACGAGGCCGCAGGCGATGGCTCATGCTTTATGATACATGGCAACGTGCTGCCGGACCCGAAACTGGTGAAGGCCATAAAGCAGCTGAAGAACGGGGAGTTTATTTCGGTAAGCGGTAAGGCAGGCATCATCTTCCGCTTTAGCCGGAAGGAGATCATCCAGCAGCACCGCATCAAAGTGACAAGGCCGATCGAGACAACGGATGAGCCGGGGCTGATCCGGTATCCCTGGGATATTCTCCGGCTCAACGACCAGGCCATCCGCGACGATTTTGCCCTGCTGACCCGCAAAAGGAAATCGCGACCCATACCCGGTTCCAACCGCGTCATCAACCGCAAAGCTATTTTTATCGAGAAAGGCGCCAAAGTAGAGCACAGCATGCTCAATGCCTCTGCAGGCCCCATTTATATCGGCCGCGATGCCGAAATCATGGAGGGATGCCTGATCCGCGGACCCTTTGCCCTGGGAGAAGGCGCCCGGCTGAAGATGGGCACCAAAGTGTACGGCGCCACAACTATCGGTCCCTATTGCGTGGCCGGGGGCGAGATCAAGCATTCTGTACTGTTCGGGTATTCCAACAAGGCGCATGACGGCTACCTTGGCGACTCGGTGATCGGGGAGTGGTGCAACATGGGGGCCGGTACCAGCAATTCCAATATAAAGAACAATGCCGGCGACGTGCGGGTATGGACACCGCACGGCCAGGTCAGCGCCGGTACGAAATGCGGCGTGCTGATGGGCGATTATTCACGTACTTCCATCAATACGGCTATCAATACCGGCACGGTGATCGGCGCCTGCTGCAATGTATTCGGCGCCGGGCTCACGCCCAAATACATTCCCAGCTTTGCCTGGGGCAGCGAAGGGGTAGCCCGGTATGAGTACGACAAAGCCATCCGGGATATCGGGGAATGGAAAAAGCTGAAGGGCCGGGCGGTATCGGATAATGAAAAGAGTATTTTAAAATATATTTTTGCCCACTTTTAAAAAAAAAGCCAACCAAGAATGAGAACACAGATCGCAGCCGCCAACTGGAAGATGAACCTGGGTTACCAGCAGGGAAAAGAATTACTCGATACCATACTCGAAGCTGCCCCGGCACTGTCCGGTCACCAGCAGGCGATCTTTGCCGTGCCTTATCCTTACCTGCCGATGGCAAAAGCAAAGCTGGAGGCAAAAGGATACCATGCTGCTGCGCAGAACTGCTATCATAAAAAATCCGGTGCTTATACGGGCGAAGTATCGGTAGAGATGCTTCAATCCATCGGGATCGGCTATTGCGTTATCGGCCATAGCGAAAGAAGAGAATACTTTGGGGAAACCAATGCTGTGCTGGCCGATAAGGTGAACCTGTGCCTGGAAGCCGGTATCACCCCCTTGTTTTGCTGCGGCGAAGCGCTGGCCATCCGGGAGGCCGGTACGCAAAACGAATTCGTGGCGGAGCAACTGAAAGAGTCGCTTTTTCACCTGCCTGCGGAAAAAATAAAAGGTATTGTCATCGCTTATGAACCCATCTGGGCCATCGGTACCGGCAAAACTGCCACCACTGAACAGGCGCAGGAAATGCATGCCTGGCTGCGGTCTGTGCTGGCCACGCAATATGGCGAAGAAACGGCAAACGAAGTTTCAATCCTATACGGCGGCAGCGTAAAGGCTGGTAATGCAAAAGAACTGTTCGGCTGTCCCGACGTGGATGGCGGGCTGGTAGGTGGAGCCTCACTCGTGGCCGCAGATTTTATACAGATCATCGCTGCGCTGAAATAAGCCGTTTCGACAGGGGACATAAGAAACAGCCGGTTTTTTCCGTTTTCAGGAAAGGCGCCTGCCCGTGCAGGAAATATTGCCGTGCAACTGCTTTGATGCCCCCGTCTTACTATATCGTTTTCAACCGGAAAAACCACGTGCTTTTCAGCTTTCTCAAGCTAAGGGTGGTGGTAGACAGCCGGCATATTTACCCGCTGGCCGGCACGGAGCCCGTGGTCATTCCTGTGGAGAGGCAACAGCCCCAGGTAGTGGTGACCGATGGGTTCCATTTTACAAGGCCGCTAACCCTTACGTTTCAGCAGCCATCGTATTTTCATTTCGACGTGGTATGCGCTATCGACGACAGGCAGCTGCTGGCCGGCTCGCTGTTGCTGGCTATCTTTTACCTGCTGGGGTTCCTCACCGGTATCTTTATCCTAAAGCTGCTAAGCTTCGTGCCGATCGCCTGGTTCCTGGCGTATTATTACATCCGGCGCCGGGATTTTATCCGCATCGTCGGCGCCCGCCGCTCTTAAAACTTCAGGGCCTTCATGTAGGCAGCGTCAACTTTTACCGCTTCCAGCGGTGTGCCGTTGGGGTAAGCTTCCTGCTCCACGATATAGTACTGCATACCGTTATCCCGGGCCGTTTTTAAGATCTTCGCAAAATCGATCGTTCCTGTTCCCAGGTCGCAGGAGTTTTTGCCCTCATCTGCCACCGGTGTTTTGCTGCGGTCTTTGATATGGCAGGAGCGGAAGCGGTTGGGGTATTTTTTCAGCCAGGCTTCGGGGTCGGCGCCGGCCGTTACCACCCAGTAAATGTCCATTTCAAAATCCACCAGGGCAGGATCGGTATTGGCCATCATCACTTCCTGCGGCAGCTGCCCGTCGATCGTTTTAAAGGAATAATCGTGGTTGTGATAGGCAAACCGGAGGCCGGCTTTTTTGCAGATCTCGCCTTTGGCATTGAACTCGTCGGCGAAACGTTTGAAATCGTCGATGGATTTTTGCGGGCCTTTCCAGGGGCACATCAGGTATTGCATGCCGATGGCGGCTGCTTCGGCGGCTTTCTTCTCAAAGTCCTTGCTGATATCGCAGTGGCTGGATACCATGCTGATGCCCAGCTCATCGGTATACTTTTTAAAATCGGTGTTGGACATGCCCCAGAAAATACCCTGCGGTCCTTCGTATCCTTCCACCTGTGTATAGCCCATCCCGGCTACCTGCTTCAGCACGCCTTTGGGATCTTTGGGAAAATCGTCGCGCAGGGTATAGAGCTGCAGTCCGAAAGCTGCCAGGGCAGCTGCACCCGGGCCGGCCTTGCCTGTCGTGTCGGCGCCGGGCGATTTGTTGTCTGCATTGTTGTTGCAAGCCATAGCGCCGATAGCGAAGCCGCCCAGCAGCCCGGTGCCTAATTTTAAGAAATCTCTTCTTTTAAAGTTGCTCATATCGGTTTTTTTATTTGGAATAAATATCAAACGTAAGCTTTGTCTCCTTTTTTATAAGGCAGGTTGCCGTCATACCGTTGCGGAACAGGCACATACCGCATTGCCTGTTTGCATCCCACTTCTGATGTGAAGTAGCCAAGCAGGGTCAATTGCTTGAGCATGGTAAAATAATGATTGGGCTCGCCCTTCTTTTTATTTTTTTGCCAGGTCCTGGCCTCCTGGTCAATTTCTTTCAATAGCTCTTCCCGCTGTTGCGGTGTAGCCTTGAGGAAGGTGGAGTTGAATTTTTTATGGCTGGCTTCATCCAGTTGCCGGCGGCTGGTAGCAAAAACGGATCGCTCAGCCGGGTTGTAGCAGCTGGTGACAATGGTTTGCATCGTGCTGCTTACGTTGGCAGCTTTCGCCCCGGGGGTAGCCGTTGCGGGTAAAATGGTTTCACCGACTTCATTCAGAAAAGACAGATCGCTGCCGGTAAACGTGATAGCTGCACCGGTGTCTGCAGGCTGGCAACCCGTCAGCAGGCTTTGGCCGCCGATGAACGAAGCCCCGGTGAGTACAGCGATCAGTTTTAAAAGTTCTCTTCTTTCCATAGCGTTGTTTTGTTCCGCATGCTGGCTATCCTTCGGCAAGCTCAGTATGACAGCCTGTAGTCTTTTGTCACACTGATGAGCTTGCCGGAGTGCGACATAAACCGCGTACTATAAATTCCCTTTCTTCAATTCTTCCACTGCATGGCCAGCGGCCCTTGCCGTGAGCGCCATATAGGTCAGCGACGGGTTTTGACAGGCCGATGATACCATGCAGGCCCCATCGGTAACAAACACATTGGGCGCATCCCATACCTGGTTCCATTTGTTGAGCACAGATGTCTTCCTGTCGTGCCCCATCCGCGCTGTTCCCATTTCGTGAATGCCATGGCCCATGCTGTGACCGCTGTCGTAGAGGTTCACATTCCCGGCGCCGCCTGCTTCGAGCATGGCTTTCAGCTCCAGCTTGATATCCTCCCGCATTTTCATTTCATTTTCTTTCAGCTCAGCGTCCATGGCCAGCACCGGTAGTCCCCATTTATCTTTGGTATCCTTATCGAGGAAGGTCCTGTTCTCATGATAGGGCAATACCTCGCCAAATCCTGTAGCACCAATCCGCCAGGAGCCCGGCTCTGCCAATGCATCTTTATAGGCTCCGCCAATGCTCATTTCAGCAATCTCCCGGGTCCACTTCTCGCGGCTGGCGGCGCCCTGGTAGCCAAACCCGCGCAGGTAATCCCTTTTGTCGCCGTTGAGGTTGACAAACCGCGGAATATAAAAACCGGTAGGCCGGCGGCCGAAGTAATATTTGTCATCGAAGCCGTCGACGATGCCGCTGGCGCCAAGATTATAATGATGGTCCATGATATTGTGGCCCAGCTCACCGCTGCTGCTGCCCAATCCTCCCGGCCATACATCCGTAGCCGAGTTGAACAGCACCCAGGCCGAGTTCATGGCCGAGGCATTGAGGAAGACGATACGCGATGAATACACATATGTCTGATTGGTTTCGGCATCGAGCACCTCTACGCCTGTTGCTTTCTGCCTGTCTTTGTCGTAAAGGATCCTTGTGACGATGGAAAAGGGCCGGACCGTTAAATTGCCCGTGGCTTTTGCGGCCGGCAGGGTGGAGGATTGTGTGCTGAAATAGCCGCCGAAAGGGCATCCTTCCCAGCAACGGTCACGATGCTGGCATTGAGTACGGGCCGGCAGGGGAGCAGTCAGGTTGGCTGTCCTCCCGATAAAAAGGTGCCGCTGGCCCCTGTACTTTTCTTTGATCCTTGCCGCTACATCTTTTTCCACGCAGTTCAGTTCGAACGGGGGCAGGAACCGGCCATCGGGCAAATGAGGCAGGCCTTCCGCAGACCCGCTGATGCCGGCAAAACTTTCGACGTGATCATACCAGGGCGCAAGGTCTTTGTACCGGATC
>JBEVLT010000425.1:0-15825 GCA_040509055.1 Chitinophagaceae bacterium | reverse complement strand
CCCGGGCACCAATAACAAGGCCCCGCACTTTTCAGTAACAGGGCCTGTTGTTTTACCACACACCAATCCCGGTTGCTCTACCGGGATTGGCAGGGGCCTTTCGGCGGTAATGGCTATACTTTCGATATCTTTTTGAAGACGGTCCACTCGGCATTGCCTTCCGATTTCAGTATCACTTTGCTATCAGCTTTCTCTACCGTGATATAATAATGCGTACCCTCATCGTTGGATATTTCAAACAGGTCGGATATCCAGTACTCGCCGTAGGAGTTCCGCAATTCGGCCTGCAGTTTCAGCGGCAGGTTGAGGAGGCTGATGTTGCGTGTCACGGCCAGCAGTTCGCCGGAGGTGTTGTAGAAGGCGGAAATGTACTGGTCGTTGTGCACAAATGCTACCCTGTAGTAGTCGGAGCTTACAGTCCATCTCACTTCCCTTGCTCCGGTAAATTCTTTGTCAAATGCTTTCAATGCATCTTTACTTACGTTTTCTTCTCCGGCAAAAGCAAACAGGCTGCTTACAGCGATTGCCAGTGTCATGATTACCTTTTTCATAATTATTTACTTGGTTTTAGTTTGAAAAATTCATTTGTCGTTTGACGCATCAAAAGTATTTTTTGTTACAGCCTGAGGCAAGCAAATTATGACTAATGGGGAACGATGTTAAACAGCGTTAACAGACACAAATGAATGTGAACCGTACATCCTGCATTTACCACCGTTTATACGCGTTCTGCCACAGATCATCCGGAAAATAATTTCGGGCAATTGTTAAACATTTAGATATTTGTCTAATTATTTAATGAATCAATTGCGGAAATGAATGCCGTTTTCAAGGCACTGAACGATCCCACGCGGCGGGAAATACTGGAGCTGCTGAAGGAAAGGGATATGACCGCCGGTGAGATCGCCGGGGAATTTCATATCTCCTGGCCCAGCGTATCGCACCACCTCGACTTATTGAAACAGGCAGCACTCGTAACGGCCGAGAAAGATGGCCAATACGTTTATTATTCACTCAATACAACGGTAGTGGATGAGATCCTGAAATGGCTGCTGCAGTTCAAATCCAAAAAAAAGTGACCATGCAACACCTGATCAAAAAAACCATCTGGCTGATCATCGCCCTTCCCCTGGCGTACCTTGCCTTCGCCTGGCATTCGCTGCCGGACACCATTGCCGTTCACTTTAATATAGAGGGCAATGCCGATCGCTTTGGACCCAAAACCGAGCTGCTGGTACCCGCAGTCATCCTCACCGTACTCAATACAGGCGTATACCTGCTGCTGACCAACGCGCACCGTATGGACCCCAAAAGAACTGCCTCTATGAACCAGGCACGCCTGCAGCGCATCGCTTTTGTGACGACCCTGTTCATGTCTGCTGTACTCTGCCTGATCGTCTATGGTTCTATGAAAGGAAACATGAAATCCGGCGGCCGGCTGATCTTTTGCGGCATCGGCATCCTGTTTTGCGTGATTGGTAATTATATGCATGCCCTCAAGCCGAATTATTTTGCCGGCATCCGCTCGCCCTGGGCCCTCGAAGACGAAACCAACTGGAAAAAGACCCATTTGCTGGCCGGCCGGCTGTTCTTTGCCGGTGGATTGCTCATGGCCCTCATCTGCCTGTTCACCCCCGACCGGGTGTCGCTATTCGTTGTACCGGGCATTACACTACTCGTTTCGGCGATACCCTTTGTATACTCCTACCGCCTTTACAAACAAAAAAAACGATCACTCAATACTAATAGGCTATGAAAAAATTCATTTTCCTGTTGTTGTCCGCCTGCGCGGTCATTGGCTCCCGCGCACAACAACCCTTTGCCGGCACCTGGGAAGGCAAGCTGAATGTAGGTGTGGAGTTACGCCTTGTTTTTCATATCCACCCGGCGGGCGCCGGTGGCTGGTCTGCCACGGCCGACAGCCCTGACCAATCTGCCTTCGGGATGAAATGCGATACTGTAATCGTATCAGCAGACAGTATCCGCATCGAAATGCGGGGAATCAATGCTGCGTTTGCCGGGCAGCTCCTGGCCGATACAGCGATCAGCGGCACCTTCAGCCAGGGCATGACCTTTCCGCTGCTGCTGAAAAAAGTAGACAAGCCTACGACACGCAAGCGGCCGCAACTGCCGCAACCGCCCTTTCCCTACAGGAGCGAGGACGTGGAATACGGCAATGCTGACAAAACACTGCGGTACGGCGGCACCCTCACCATTCCGCCGGGCAGCGGACCCTTTCCGGCAGTGCTGCTGATCACCGGCAGCGGGGCGCAGGACCGGGATGAAACCCTGCTGGGGCACAAACCCTTTGCCCTGCTGGCCGATGCGCTTACCCGCAACGGCTACATGGTGCTCCGGGTGGATGACCGCGGCACCGGGAAAACGACCGGCAATTTTGCACTGGCCACTTCGGCCGACTTTGCCGATGACGCTGCTGCCAGCCTCGACTACCTGTTGTCCCGGCCGGAAACCGATAAAGCCAAAACAGGCATGATCGGGCACAGCGAAGGGGCCATGATCGCCCCGATGGTAGCAGCCGGGCGAAAGGATATCAGCTTTATCGTGCTCATGGCAGGCCCCGGTGTCCCGATCACAGAACTGCTGGCAGAGCAGAATGCGGCCATCCTGCATTCCTCCGGCGTCAGCCAGCCAGCCATCGATGCCTATGTCCGGCTGTACAGGCAGCTGATGGCGGCAGCCCTGTCCGCCAGTTCCGATTCGCTGGCGGCACAGGTACCCGGCCTCGTCAGCCAATGGACCAGCGCTACCGATACCACCCTGCTGCGGGCGCTCGGCATTGCTTCGGAAAAAGATGCCCGGCAAATGGCCGCTTCGCTGTCGGGGCAGCTCTCCGGCCCCTGGTTCAGGTATTTTCTTGGAATAGATCCGCGACCCGCCCTGCGACAGCTTCACTGCAAGGTGCTTGCGCTGAATGGCAGCCGGGACATACAGGTGCTGCCTGCATCCAACCTGGCGGGCATCCGGGCTGCGCTGAAAAAAAGCAAATCAAAAAACTATACGGTCAAAGAACTGCCGGGACTCAATCACCTGTTTCAAACCTGTAGCAAATGCACCCTGGGAGAATACAGTGAGCTGGAAGAGACCCTGTCGCCGATTGCCCTGCAGACCATCAACGACTGGCTGGACAAGAACGTAAAATAATCCTGCTGCCGAAACAGTAAATTACAGTGTGCCGGCGCACGAAAGCGTTGGCGCATTCTTAACCGCGAACAGTTGAACTACCTGGCCCATGCATATCTTTCTTTTGGCCATCCGGGCACCCTGGTTGGCAACCTGGTCAGCGATTTTGTAAAAGGCCGGAAGCAATACGATTACCCGCCTGATATCCGGAAAGGCATCACCCTGCACCGTCTTATCGACGACTATACCGATGCGCATGCAGCCACGGCTGAAGCAAAGGCCGTATTCCGGCCGGCTTACCGCCTGTACAGCGGCGCTTTTGTGGATGTGGTGTATGATCATTTTCTTGCCACCGACGAACAGGAGTTTCCCCCTGGCGCCCTGGCACAGTTTGCACAGCAGGTGTATGCTGTACTAAGCGATCATATCGGGCAGGTGCCTCCCCGCTTCGGGCAGCTGTTTCCCTATATGCAGTCGCAAAACTGGCTGCTGCACTACAGCAGCCGGCAGGGAATAGCCGGGAGCATGCGGGGCCTGGTGCGCAGGGCGCTGTACCTCACGGAAAGCGAAACGGCTTTTCAACTATTTGAACAGCACTACCAACTTTTGCAGCAATGCTATCGTCAGTTCTGGAAAGACATCAGGCCTTTTGCACGGGCACAGTACGAGCTGCTGCATGCCGGTCGTCCATAAAAGGCCGCCTGTCAATAATCGAATCGATTATTTTTGCAAAAAATTTGTTCCGGTAGCGCAGCCTACCCGTCCGTTAACCTAAATGCAAGCAATGAAACGGCTTATTTTTCTGATTCCCTTCCTGTTCGTTCTTTCGTTCACCCTGCCTGCCCAGCTGCTCCCGGCTGTAGATAAATCACCGATGGATATGTCGTATTACCCGGCCAATTATCCTGTGCTGAAGATTCAGGATAAGGTAACCGGTGCGCCGGTAGCAAGAGTGATCTACAGCCGCCCAAAAAAAGAGGGCCGCATCATCTTCGGCGGGCTGGTGGCCTACGGCAATGATGTATGGAGGCTGGGTGCCAACGAAGCCACCGAGATCGAATTTTATCAGCCTGTCACGATCGGCGGCAAAAAGATCACTGCCGGCCGTTACACCCTGTATGCCATTGTGAATGAAAAAACATGGACCTTTATCGTGAACCGGGAAAATGATAGTTGGGGCGCTTTCAGGTACGATGCTAACAAAGACGTGGCAAGAGAAGAGGTGCCGGCAGAAACCGTAGCAGACGATGTGGAACAGCTGGCCATGGCATTCACCGGTTCCGGCAATGCCATCAGCCTGGTTGTGGCCTGGGAACACACGGAAGTGGCTTTACCGATTACGATTAATTGATCGCACCTATATATGCAGATACACAAACCGCTGTTGCCGCTGCTTGCCCTGCTTCTTGCCTTTGGATGCAGGGAAAACAAAGCGCCTGTTTCCGGTACGCCCGCCCTGCGTCCCGATACGATGATGGCACAGCCGTCCGCTGCCGCCAACTCCTACCCGAATGTCGACATTTCACCTATGGATATGAGCTACTTCCCGGTAGACTATACCAAGCTCAGGATGGCGGACAGCATCGTGGAGCCGCCGGTGGCAAGGGTGATCTACAGCCGGCCGCACCTGCAAAGAAGACACCTGTTCCGCGACCTGCTCCGGTACGACGAACCCTGGCGCCTCGGGGCCAACGAATCCACGGAGATAGACCTGTACCGGCCGGTCACCATCCAGGGACAAAAGATCACGCCGGGCCGGTATATCCTTTACTGCATCCCGCACACCGACTCGTGGACCATTGTGTTCAACTCCAATATCGATACCTGGGGGCTGCGCCAGGATACTGCCAAAGACATGTACCGCTTCAGGGTACCGATCACTACCGACAACCCATCGCAGGAATATTTTACCATGGTGTTTGAAAAAACGGCCGGCGGCGCCGACCTGGTGATCGCCTGGGACAATATCGTTACCAAACTGCCCCTGGAGTTCTGATTCGTTCCCCTCTTCACCAAAAAAAATGCCCCGCCGGCGGCAGGGCATAACTGATCAGGCCGGTAAAGACCTGCATGACTGATTACAAGTCCGCTCTCTTGTATTTATCGATCTGCTGCAGGTTGCCATACATATCCGAGTGTACGATGTACCAGTTTTTGTCATCCTTCAGGCTGATGACAAAGCTTACCTCTTCTTCCGAAGATGTTTCCGTCACGCCGTTTATTTCCTTGCCGGCATAGCGTTTCTTCAGTTTGGCAACAATGCTGGGCAGCAGTTGCTTTTCGGAATAGTACCGGGTTGTTTTCAGCAGCGTGCCTTCTCCATCGTACTGTGCCCGTACCTGAATGTCGTCCTGGCGGAAATTGGCCTGCGTGTAGGTTTCGTATTCATGCCAGGTCACGTCGCGGGCCGAAGCAAAGGTTTCGCTGAATGCTTTGAGTACTTTTTCACTGATCCCGGTGGGAGCAGGGGCAGCTGCGGTGGCGATTGCAAATCCTGTAATAAAGACAGTGAGATAAAATAGCTTTTTCATGGTTTATACTTTTTATTGGTTTGGAATGCTGCTGCTAAATTACCGGTGGCAGCAGGCGAAGGCAAGCGAATCTCTATCATTGGTAAGCGCCTGCCGCCGCCGCGAAGTATGAATAAAATGAAAAAATCGACTGAACCGCTTAATCCGGCCATTGAATGATTAATCCGGACCGACGAACCGTGGTTAATTAATGCTAATCATCCGCATTAACGATCTGTTAAAGGCGGCGCAGCAGGGATGAGTGGTAAGCAGCTTCGACCGCTTATTTAATTTTTCACATCTTTGCACGATCAGCTTACTTACTAAAACAAGATCATGAAGACCGCTACAAAATTTATCCATGCAGGCGCCGAGCCCGATCCTTCTACCGGCGCTATCATGCCCCCGATATACCAGACCTCTACTTATGTGCAGGAATCGCCCGGCAAAAACAAGGGATTCGAATATGCCCGCAGCCAGAACCCCACGCGCAAAGCGCTGGAAGAAGCGCTGGCCGTGATCGAAAACGCCCGGTACGGGCTGGCCTTCAGCAGCGGCGTAGCGGCCACCGATGCCGTGATCAAGCTGCTGCATCCCGGCGACGAAGTGATCGCTACCAACGACATGTATGGAGGCACCTACCGCCTGTTCAGTAAAATATTTGAAAAGTTCGGCATACGGTTTATCTACACCGATACCAGCAACACGGCATTGCTGCAGCAGGCCATCACGCCAAAAACCAAACTGATCTGGCTGGAAACGCCGACCAACCCGCTGATGAACATCACCGACATCGAAGCGGCGGCACGCCTGGCCAAACAGGCCGGCGCCTGGCTCTGCGTGGACAATACCTTTGCCTCGCCCTACCTGCAAAACCCGATCGACCTGGGCGCCGATATCGTTATGCACTCCTCTACCAAATACCTGGGCGGCCACAGCGATGTGATCCAGGGCGCCCTGGTGATGAACGATGCGGCGCTGCGCGAGCAATTGTACTTTATCCAGAAAAGCTGCGGCGCTGTGCCGGGGCCGATGGATTGCTTTCTCGTTCTGCGCGGGATCCGCACATTGCCGGTGCGCATGCAGCAGCATTGTATCAACGGCGAAAAGATCGCCCGCTGGCTGCGCCAACATCCCAAAGTAGCCACGGTATACTGGCCGGGTTTTGAAGACCAGCCTTCGTACGAGGTAGCGAAGAAGCAAATGCGCGGCTTTGGCGGCATGATCAGCTTTACCCTGCACGATGAAAGCATGGAGAAGGCCATCAGCGTGCTGTCTTCCACCAGGCTGTTTGCGCTGGCCGAAAGCCTTGGCGGCATCGAATCGCTGATCAATCATCCGGCCTCGATGACGCATGCGTCCATACCCAGGGAAGAACGTATCAAAAACGGGTTGAAGGATTCGCTGATCCGCCTGAGCGTGGGCATCGAAGATGCAGACGATCTGATCGCCGACCTGGAGCAGGCCATCGGGTAAAACAGCAGGGCCCTTTGGCATTGTTTATGCAAAACAGAGTGTGGAAGACATTTATTTCATCACTCAAAAATGCCAGCTATGCTTTACCTTATTGCGATAATCCTTTTGATCGGCTGGGTGCTCGGTTTTTTTGTTTTCTCGGCAGGTCAGCTGATCCATATTCTGCTGGTGATTGCCTTTATTGCAATTATCTTGCGGCTTATCCGGGGCAGAGACCCTGTATAGCGCATGACAGAATATACCGACAACTCATTAAAGGATTTTTTAAACAGCAAGGTTGATCTTTACGATCAGCCTTCTTTTATTGCTGCCGACCCCATCTGCATCCCGCACCTGTTTTCCAAAAAACAGGATATCGAGATCGCCGGTTTTTTTGCCGCCCTGTTTGCCTGGGGCAACCGGACCACCATCATTCAAAAAGCAAGAGAGCTGATGCAGCTGATGGACATGGCGCCCCATGCGTTTATCACCGGCTGCACGGAACACGATCTGAAAAAATTACTTGCCTTTAAGCACCGCACCTTCAACACCACCGACCTGTTGTATTTTATCGATTTTCTCAAGTTCCATTATACCGGTCAGCCTTCGCTGGAGACGGCATTTACGCAATGGATGGACAAACGCGACAGGGA
The DNA here is from genome assembly GCA_040509055.1 of Chitinophagaceae bacterium. Taxonomy (GTDB): domain Bacteria; phylum Bacteroidota; class Bacteroidia; order Chitinophagales; family Chitinophagaceae; genus JAJKIP01. The sequence goes on along the minus strand of JBEVLT010000425.1, from coordinate 8,066 downwards.
CACGGAAAAAGCATTGACAGGGTTTCACCATTATTTCTTTTCGCTGGAGGATGCGCCTGCACGCACCCGCAAGCATATTGCCACGCCGGAAAAAGGCTCTACCTGCAAACGGCTCAGCATGTTCCTGCGGTGGATGGTGCGGCGGGACAGTGCCGGCGTCGATTTCGGTCTCTGGGCAAATATTTCCCCATCGCAACTGATCTGCCCGATCGACCTGCATGTAGCCCGTGTAGCCAGTCGCTTCGGCCTGCTGCAGCGCAGGCAAACCGACTGGCAGGCCGCCCTGGAACTGACGGCCCGCCTGCGGCTGTTTGATAAAAAAGATCCCGTGAAATATGACTTCGCCCTCTTCGGGCTGGGTGTTATCGAAAAGTTCTGATGGGTCAGAACAGGAAGAACCGCTCGCGCCCCCCTACCTTTTTGCTGGCGCCCATGGCCCGCATGTTGTAAGTAAACGTAGCCATGAAGTATTGCGAAAGCACATTGTTGTACACCACTGTTTTCACATTGTTATATGCGTAAGCATAGATGTTGTTGTTGCGGTTCAGCAGGTCAAATACACTCAGCTTCAGCACACCCCGCTCATCCTTCAGCATGGTAATATTCACTGCAGCATTCCAGCGTACCACTTCTTTGGGGGTACCGGCCGGTATGCTGCTGTTGTACGAATAGGAGCACTGCGTTTCCCAGATGATGTGCTTCGGCCAGCGTACGATCACCTCCTGGCCCAGTGTATGCGTCACGATATTCAGCTTGCGGAACGCCGGGTTGGTATAACCGGTTGTATTGTAGCCAAGGTTATAGTTGGTATTCCACTCCACTTTATCGTTCCAGTTCAGGTTCACGCCTGCCCAGTGGCCATAGTTCAGCGTGGTCTGCCAGCCGCTCTCACCGTTGAACAGCAGGCGGGTGCGGCTCCGGTTCATGTAGTTGCCCGTATTCCAGGAAAAGATAAACTTCTGGTTATTTTTATACTGCTTGTTGATATTTAAGTTCATATAATAGCTCTTGCTGCCATCCACGTTGACCGGGTAGGAGGTGCGAACGCCTTTTTCATCTACCGTTACGCTTTGGATCACATCGTTCTCCGTAAAATTGGCACTGACATACGCGCCGACGGTCAGGTTTCGCTTGGTATCGTTGAAAAAGTAATTGACCGATGCATTATGCCGTTCCGAAGGGCGCAGGGCAGGATTGCCCACTGTGATGGAATAAGGATTGGTGTTGTCGCTCACCGGTATCAGGTAAGAATAATAGGGCAGGGTCACTTCTTTGTTGTAACTAATGTTGAGCTGCTTGTACACGATGGCCAGCCCTGGCAGCAGGCGCGAAATTTTCTGATCGATCGGCGCCGGCAGCGATGCCAGGTCGTTGTGCACCTGCTGGTACAGCCCCCTGACAAGCGGTGTGATCGCCAGTTCTTTCCATTTGAACTCGATGCCGGCCAGGACCACCACCTTATTGCTCGCGCGGCTGAAGTCGCTGCTGAGACCGGGGTTGTGCATATCGTATTTACCGCCCGTGCTGCTGTTGAAGGTATTGACCGTATTCTTCAGCCCGTTGTACTCATACCGCGCGCCGGTGCGCAGGGTAATGTTCTTCCACAACGGATCGCTGTAGTTGACCACCACGTTGGCATCCGTACGCGGAATGCGCTCCCGGCGCAATTGCTCATAAGCGCTGTCGAAAGCTACCGGGTACAGAAAGCGTATGTCGGACTCCGTCGCGTAATCGTTGAACTTGTTGTTCATTTCCAGGTTGTGGCTCAGGCTGACCCGGCGGCCGGATTCTTTCTTCGACAGGCGGGTGTAGGTAAACACGTGCCGGTAGTACCGCAGCCGGTCGTCGTTGAACTGCAGCAGGTCCCCGTCGCTCAGCGGGCCTGTTTTGGTATTAAAGGCCGTGATATCGCTGAAGCGGTCTTCGTTCTGCGAGCCGAGCGTATAGCTGGCGTTGAAAATGATCGTAGTGACCGAGTCGGGTTTCAGCTTGGCGCCGGCGCCGATATTATGCGCGTTCGTTACGACATTGGCGGTCTGCAGCGTATTGTTGTTGATCACCGTATCGGATGTATACTGGCTCAGGAAGGTGTTGGCCTGCCGGTCGATCAGCACATTACCATAGAAATACTGGGCATAAAAGGAGTTTTTGGTATTGGGTGCATGGTTCAGGTTGAAACCGGCCCCCTTGCTGGTGGAGATGCCGCCGCCGCCCTGGGAGCCGCCAAAGTTCACCCCGTTGATGGAGATGCCGCTGCCCGAGGGATTGGTCCATACGCTGGTGCTGTTGCTCACCGTGTTATTGCGCGTACGCTGAAAACCGCCGGCCTGCATCAATTCGTTGTAGCTGAAGCCCGGCCGGTTCAGGTTGTTCATGTACCCCAGCACGCTTACCTGCAGCGTGTCCCTGAAAATATTGGCGATGCCGCCTGCTTCGTAGCGCGAACCGGTGCCGCCGCCGGCATACAGTTTTCCGAACCAGCCTTTCTTGATCCCTTTTTTCAGGGTAATATTGATCACCTTGCCGATATTGTTCATGTTGTCGTCGCCGCTGCGCATCAGCTCTTCCTTGTCATCCGCCACCTGCACTTTGTCGATGATATTGGCCGGCAGGTTGCGGGTGGCCATCTTTGGATCGTCGCCAAAGAATACTTTTCCATCCACCAGGATGCGGTTCACGGGTTTGCCGTTCACCAGGATGTTGCCATCGGCATCCACCTGCACGCCCGGCAGTTTTTTAAGCAGGTCTTCTACCAGCGCATTGGGCAGGGTCCTGAATGCCGAAGCATTGAACTCGATGGTATCTTTTTTTACTACTACCGGCGGCCGTTCGGCAATCACCAGCACCTCATCGAGCGATTTGGCGTCCGGCATCATGTATACGGTGCCGATATCCAGCAACGGCTGCCCGGCTGTAATGGTAAATTCCTTGCGGAACACGCCGTACCCGGAATAAGAGATCACCACGCGGCAGTTGACACCCAATGGCAAACCGGGTACCCGGAAATCGCCATCCGGTGTGCTGAGGCGATACGTAACCAGTACAGTATCCGTAGCTTTGAAGACGGTAACAGTGGCGAGGCCGAGAGGAGTTTTCGCAGAAGAATCGGCAACTTTGCCGGTAAGCGTTCCTTGCTGCGACGATGCGTACAGACAAAGGAATGACAGGGAGCAGATCAATAAAATCTTTCTCATGGCTTGGTCTATTTCGGTAAAAGCGCAATATACGATACACTTCGTATATCGTTAATTACCGTTCATCATTTAACGTCTTTTTTAGATAATCATCATAGCTGCGCAATACTTAATAAATGGAGCAGGAAGAACTTTTTCATTCAACGGCAACTGCACTGGGCATGACAGTACCGGACAGGGACCGGCTGACCAAACAACAGATCACCGACCGGATCAGCGACCTGTTACAATCCGATTTTACCGGCCTGGTCAACCTGCTGTACCGGCTCGATATCGATGAAGAACGGCTGCGGTCCATGCTGGCCCGGCACCCTGGTACAGATGCCGCGGACATCATTACCGGGCTGCTGCTGGAGCGGCAATTGCAGCGGCTGCAGTCGCGGCGGCAATACAGCCGCAACGATCAGGATATCGATGAAAATGAAAAATGGTAAGCCGGCCGCAGCAACATTGTACAGGATCAGTAATTTCATGGTATGGCATCCCGCAAGAAAACCGAGTCCGGCCGGCTGAAAAGCCTTACTCCCTCCGACAAAAGGGAAGACAATTTTTTTGAACTGGTATACGAAGTAGCGCGGCAGATACCGAAAGGCCGTGTCACCTCCTATGGCGCCATCGCCGCCTGCCTGGGCACGCGTCTTTCCGCCCGCATGGTAGGCTGGGCCATGAACGGAGCCGGGCAGGCCACACCCAAAATACCGGCCCACCGCGTGGTGAACCGCAACGGTCAGCTGAGCGGCAAGCATCATTTTGGCCAGCCGGACGAGATGGAAAAACGACTAAAGAAAGAAGGCGTGAAGGTGAAGAACGATACCGTGGTGGATTTCGACAAGCTGTTCTGGGACCCTGCACAGGAATTAGGGTTATAGCCCGGAAAACGTTTTCCGGCCCGGTACAAAAAGATTTTTCTTTCTATTTTCGCCGCCGAAAGCCACGTTATCATGAAAACGCTCACCACCGGCGATAAAAATGTTTGCAGCTATACAGGAGTGTTCGGCATCCTCATCGCCGCCACCTGCCTGTTCCAGAATTTGCTCTTTTTCAACCCGCACTCGGTTACTACCGCATTGATCCTGATCTACCTGGTTGCCATTACCGCCTTCAGCCTGCTCATTGCCCAACACCAGGCCGCACCCGTATTGCTGATCATTACCACGGCACTGCTGATCGTTGGGCTGCTGCTGTTGCTGATCAATGCCGTCGTGTCCATGATCGTGGGCGTACTGTTTCTCTACGCGGTGGTGATCACCAGCGTGGTCTATGCAGAAGGTTTTCCCGCTAAATTCCGGCAAAAGGCCCTGGCCGAACGGGCAGAGCGGGATTTGTGGAAAGATAAAATCTGATCGCCCACGCTCCGATTACAGGCGGATCGTATATCTAAACCGTTTCAGCACAACCTTTAAAGTATCCGGCTCGGGCCGGCTCTCCCGCATTGAATGGATCGCGGCCTGCCGCAGCTTTTGTTTTTACCATGTTGGCACAGACTATGTCTTACCTATAGTAGAACAAAAACCGACAGTGTATGAAAAAGATCCTGGTTTCCGTGTGTGCCGCCCTTGTGATGACCACCTGTGGCTTTGGCCAGACCGATAAATTCAAAACCATCATCGGTCAATGGGAGTTTGCCGGTGAAGATGGAGCCACAGCCAGTCTTACCATTGCCGATAGTGCCACGATCCTGCTTACTTACATGGGTGAGCAGAAAAAGATCGTTCAATATAAAATGGATTTTTCCAAATCACCCTGCTGGTTCGATTTTGCCGCTACCGACAGCGGCTCTACCGTACAGGTAAAAAGCCTGCTGCAGATCGTAAGCGACGATATTCTGAAATGGCAGCTTTTTATCGACGAAGACCGTCCCCAGCATTTTACTTCCGGGTCCGGAGAAATATTTTACCTGAAACGTTCGCGGGTCAACAAGGACATCATCGCCGCAGCCAGCCGTCAATAATAAGGGCTGATCATGATGTAAACCAGCACGCCTGTCACCGCTACATACAGCCATATGGGCCAGGTGATCCGACCCAGTTTTTTATGCCGTTCGTATTCGCCGATCAGCGAGCGATAGGCGGTGAAGAGGATGAAGGGCAGGATGATGCCTGCCAGCGGGATATGCGTGATCAGCAATATGTAATACACGATCCGCAGCGATCCGGCCTCTGCTTTTTCCGCCGCATCCACCAGGCCGTCGTGGTTCAGGTCGCCAAAGCGCGTTTCGCCGGCAAACAGGTGATGGCAGATATAGCTGACCAGGAACAGGATGGAAAGAACCATCGCCGTCATCATCAGCCTTTTGTGCGCCCGGTATTTCCGGCCTTTTACCGCAATCATAGCGGCTACCAGCAACACAGCTACTACAGAATTGATCATCGCATTGGCCCTGGCAAACCAGTATACGTCAAAGCCCAGGTTCACTTCCAGCTTCACACGGCTCAGGGCCGTTACCGCCGCAAATACAATCAGCGAAAAGGTAATGATGAGAAGGGATGCCCTGCGGTCATTTTTCTTCCAAACCGGTGCTAACATGTTTCTTTTTTCTGAGAATGAGTAATAGGATGCCGACGCCGATGATGGCGCAGATAAAAGCGACCGCCATGATCTCCAGCTTGCCGTCGAGAAAGGTTTTTTTAGCCGGGTCCTTTTCCATGGATAGGAAAATGATATCGCTGGAGAGATGGCGCAGGGCCATCGTATCCAGCCCGTGGTAATAGCCGCGGATGCGCCGGTGGCCGTCGATCAGCACAAAAAGGTCGGTATGAAGAAAGCTGGTATCCACACCATGCCCGTCCACCACGCCCAGCTTCATCTCCCTGATCGCCATATCATAAATGGCTTTCTTTTCACCGGTCAGCAGCCACCATTGCTCGGGATTCACCTGGAAGCGATCGGCCCAATGCTTCAGCTGTGGTACGGAATCCCGCTCTGGATCGATGCTGAAGGAAAGAAAATGAATGAAATCAGGCGTTTTATCGCCCACCCGCCTCGAGTTGTTGATCGATTGCTGCAGCCACCGCATATTCAGGGTCAGGCGCGGGCAGATGGTGGGACAGCGGGTAAAGAAAAAATCAGCGATCACGATTTTATCACCGATCGAGTCCCAGGACACCCGTTTCCCCTGCTGATTTACCAGTGAAAAATCCGGCAGCTGGTGCCACACGGTATCCGATACGCGTTTGCCATCCTTCACCACGCTGATCACCGTATCGGGCAGGTAGTGCTTGGGCATATCCACCGCCGATCCGCTGAACCATTTTACCACCAGGTAGCAAAACAGCGGCAGCAGCACCGCCAGCATCAGGGCATATAGGGCTTTCTTGTTCACTTTGTCCGGGGGTAGGGTATAAACAAAACCGCTGGTCCTTTGCTGTTGGGTCGGCAAACAGGACCAGCGGATTCGATATGCTTAAAAAAGGTCATTTATTGCTTGCCGTGGGCCGGCTCTTCCGGGGTTTTTGCTTCATGGTGATGGTCTTTCGGCATTGTCGTTTCTCTGAAGTGCCTGTCGTAGGTATTGCGCAGGTTCTTGTACGAGTTGCCGTCGATGATGAAGGCGGCAATGAACCAGACGAACAGCAGCAGCGGCACCACGATGGTCATGATCATGTTCCGGATCTCATCGCCCAGGTGCATGAACACGGACACGATGTAATAAGCCTTGGCGATCGTAAGGATGCAGACGAGACCCTTGAAGGCCAGCACCAGGAAGGTGCTCGGGTCGGGTCCTTTGTGAATGTTGTAAATGATCAAACCTATTCCCAGCTCAATGATGGTAATGATCGACAGCAGGATGGTCGTGTTCCGCACCCGCTTCTTAAACTCGGCGTCCGATACATGATGCGCAAAGGTGATCTCCGAAGACAATGATTGATGTTCCATCTCGTTCAATTCGTTTATGATAGTAATTTTTTAATCGGTCAGATCAGGTAGAAGCACAGGAATACAAACACCCATACCAGGTCTACAAAGTGCCAGTAAAGCCCGGCCTTTTCGATCATCAGGTAGTGCCCCCTGTTCTGGAATACATTGTTCTGGGTCATGATCAGCATAACAATATTGATGACCACGCCGGAAAAGACGTGGAAACCATGGAAACCGGTAATACCGTAGAAATATCCGCCAAAAGCCACCGGTCCTTTTTCGCGTACATGGAGCTCGGCCACGTTCAGCATATTCAGCAACTGGTCTTTGGGTGTGCCCAGCAGCTGCTCGTGGGTGAGCGTATGGTTGTGTTCGTGCACCAGTGCGGCCAGTGTTTGCTGCGATGAGTTTTTCAGCGCGGCAGCTACATCGGTCGTTTCTGCCAGCTGTCCCCAGGGGTTGGCGCGCATGGTCTGGCCGATCAGCTCGATCTTGCCATCGATCAGCACTGCATGTTCACCGGTGATCAGGTGATGCCACTCCCATGCCTGGCAGCCCAGGAAGGCGAGCCCGCCTACAATGGTCCAGGCCAGCCATTTTACCACGCTTTTTTTATCGCCATTATGACCGGCATGAACAGCCAGCACCATGGTAACCGAACTGATAATGAGGATAAAGGTCATTACGCTCACGAAGGCCAGCGGCAGGTTGGCATGGCCGGCGCCCGGGAAGGCGTTGAACACCACGTTGGGGTCGGGCCAGAAATTCTGGCTGAACCGGATGCTGCCATACGAGATCAGGAAGGCGCCGAACGTAAACGCATCGCTCATCAGGAAATACCACATCATCAACTTTCCGTATTCCAGGTTGAAGGGGCTCCTGCCTCCACCCCACCATTTGGTTCGTTGCACTGTAGCTGTTGTCTCCATGTCAGTTATTTCTATTTAAATGTTTCAAAGGTTTAAGAGGCTTCAAAAGTTCCGGAAGTTTGGCGCATTAGTCGCTAACGTTTTA
>JBEVLT010000424.1:0-20617 GCA_040509055.1 Chitinophagaceae bacterium | reverse complement strand
AACTCATCCATGACCAATTATACCCTGCTGAATGAGAATACGCTGAACTATACTAAAAAGTTCGGCAAGCATTCGATCAACGCTTTGGCCGGGTTTACACAGGAGCGTACCAATATCAGGAGCCAGTACACATCGGTGAACGGATTTACCAATGACCTGCTGGCCTATTACAGCATGCAGGCGGGCACAGTTTATAACGCGCCGATCACCAATTATTCATCCACGAAGCTGAATTCTTTCCTGGGCCGCGTGAATTATACACTCGCTGATAAGTACCTCTTTACCGTTTCTATGCGGGCCGACGGTTCTTCGCGCTTCGGTAAGGACAATAAATGGGGATATTTCCCTTCTGCCGCCCTGGGCTGGCGTGTAGACCAGGAGGATTTCATGCAGTCGCTGCCGTTTGTCAGCAACCTGAAGCTCCGGACTTCTTATGGACTTACCGGTAACCAGGGCATCCTGCCTTACCAGTCGCTGGGGCAGCTGGGACCCATCATGGGTACGCTGGACGGGAGCACCGTTTCAATCGGGTACCAGAATATGATCATGGAAAATCCTGAATTAAAGTGGGAAACCACGCGGCAGTTTGATATGGGTATCGATATCGGTTTGTGGAAAGACAAGGTTTCTTTCTCCGCCGATTATTACAACAGGAATACCCGGGACCTGCTGCAGCAGATATTACTGCCGGGATCTACAGGGTATGTGTTCCAGCAGCAGAATCTCGGCGCCATCACCAATAAAGGCATAGAATTGCAGCTGAATGCCGTGCTGATCGACAAAAAGCTTAAATGGGATATCAGCGCCAACTACTCCAGGAACGTGAACCGCATCACCGACCTGGGCGATGCGCAGATGGTGCCCGGCCGCTGGGTTATCTCCTATGACTTCTACCCGTTCAAAATGAAGGTCGGTCAGCCGCTGGGTAATATTTACGGCTACCAGACAAACGGCATCCTGACGAGCCAGAAGGATGTGGACGAAGCGCCGGTGCAGGACAACCGGTTTATCGGCGAATACCGGCTGGTCGATCAGAATGGCGACGGATCGGTCGTCAACGACGGCAGCGATGAAGTATTGCTGGGTTCTACCAATCCCGACTTTTCTTTCGGCTTTACCAACAACTTCACCTATAAGAATTTCGATCTGTCCATGCTGGTTTACGGAAGCATCGGCCAGGACAAGATCAATATGAACCTGGTATACGGCTCACGCATGGTCGGCAGCTGGAATTCCTACAAAGATGTCTACAACAATGCTTTCAGGCCCGAAGTGAAGGATGCTGCCGGCAATATAGTGCAGGCCGGCAACCCTAATGGAGAGTGGAACATGGCCGGCTCGCTGGGTACGCGCACCCGGAATGTGGTGATCGATAAATGGGTGGAAGATGCGTCATTTGTCAAGCTGGGAAATATCACGCTGGGCTATTCCTATCCCAAAGCGATCGGGTTTATCAAAAAGCTGCATGTGTACGGCAGCGTCAGCAATGTACTGACCATTACCGGGTATAAATACGGTTATGATCCCGAAGCCAGTATGTATGGACAGGATCCCACCCGCAGAGGAGTTGATTTTGGGATGTATCCCCCGGCACGAACCTTTAAGTTCGGACTCGACCTTACCTTTTAATCTTGTTCATTCTAAAATTTTTACGATGAAAACCAAAATATTCATGCTTATTCTTGGCTCATCTCTGCTGGGCTTCAGCTGTCAAAACCTGAAAGAAGAGGCATACGATTTTATATCGCCCGAAGCGTTTTACAAAACCGAATCGGATGCGGTAGCCAGCATCACCGGGGTATATGCGCAGCTCAATACCAGCAACCTGTTTAACGTGGGTTATTTCAACCTGCTGAATATGTCCGGTTGCATCGGCATTCACCAGGACCAGCGGATGCTGGAGATGCTGACGGGTAATCACAATCCCAATTCGAATTTTATCAGCGAGTCATGGAACGGCTTGTATGAAGGCGTGCGGAAAGCCAATACCACCCTGGAAGGAGTGCCCAAATGCGAGATGGACGAGACCAAAAAGAAAAACATCCTCGCAGAGGCAAAATTTATGCGCGCATTGTTTTATTTCTGGCTTGTCAGGACCTATGGGCCGGTGCCGGTGCGGACCTCTGCCGCCGTTGACGATACCAAGCTGCATGTATCGTCTATCAAAGATATTTACCAGCTCATCATCAGCGACCTGGAATCTGCCATCCCGGACCTGCCTGTCAAGGGCACGTACGGCAGGGCGAGGGCCACCATTGATGCCGGCCAGTCGCTTCTGGCCAATGTGTACCTGACACTGGCTTCCGCTGCCAGGGCCGCTACAGAAGACGGCGCGCCCGGGTGCAAGCGATATGAGGTATTTGCTGCCGATATCACGGCCAACTACCAGAAATGCAAGGACCTCTGTGCGGCCGTAATGACGAGGAATGCCTACAAGCTGCTTCCCAACTGGATGGACCTCTGGGGTATTCCCAATAAGCTGAACGATGAGTTTATTTTCATGATCCTGACCATCACGGATACGGACCTCGGTACAGCATTGCCCAACCGGTATACGCCGGCCAACTCGCCTTTCAGCCCGCATCCCGGCTTTTACGGAGGGCTGACCTACGAATTTGTAAAATCCTATAATACATCGGACGTACGGTTTAACGATGGCATGATCTGGCAGTTCAACTCTGTTGTGAACAATGCCCTGACAAAATGGCGACGCAATATCAATAATCCCAACCAGCTGGTCACCGGCGCTACGTTCCCGCTGCTCTGCAATAAAAAATACCAGGATCCCAATGCCACCAACCGTAACCAGGGCGGGTGCTCTGTTCCCCTGATCCGCATGGCCGAAGTGTACCTGATGTACAGCGAGGCGGAAAATGAGCTGAACGGGCCTACTACAGAAGCTTTTGCTAAAATCAATGCGATCCGGTCGCGGGTGAGCGTGCCGTTGCTGACACTAACCAATACACCGAACAAAGCCAGCCTGCGTACAAAGATCATCGATGAAAGAATGTGGGAGTTCGCCCTGGAGTCGAAAGACTTTTTCGATTGCACCCGCACCGGACAGCTGGAAGCAAGGACGTACAACCTCTCCTTCAACCCCCTGCAGAACGATGCAGCGCAGCACCTGCGCGCCAGGGATGCAAAGGATTACCTGCTCCCTTATCCCCAGACCGAATTATTGACTAACCCAAATATCAGTTTAGATGACCAGCTATAATTCCAGAAGAAAAACCAGCTTATTGGCCAGGCTTTGCTTTTTACTGTTCACCCTGCATACAGGATCGGTGGCCCTGGGGCAGCTGAAGCTGTCCGGTATTTTTGCCGACCACATGGTACTGCAGCAGAAAATGCCGGTACCGGTATGGGGCATGGCTGAGCCCGGCAAAAAGATCACGGTCCGTTTTGCAGGACAAACAAAGGAAACCACCAGCGATGAGCAAGGCCGCTGGAAAGTATCGCTGACTGCTATGGATGCATCGGCCAAAGGCAGCAGCCTTACCGTATCGGATGGATCATCGACCGTGAAAGCCGACGATGTGCTGGTGGGCGAGGTATGGCTTTGTTCCGGCCAGTCGAATATGGGTGTGAGCCTTAACGAGGTGGATGATGCGGATAAGGTAATTGCCGCGGCAGATAACCCGATGATACGGATATTCAAAGTGGCGCAGACGCCGGCATTGAATCCACGCCCTGATGTGAATGCCCGCTGGATAATCAGCAATCATGCTACGGCGGGCGCTTCTCCCGCTGTCGGTTATTTCCTGGCGCAGCAATTCCAGAAGGAACTGAATGTACCGGTTGGCGTGGTGGTGAGTTGCTGGGGAGGCTCATCGGTGTTGGCCTGGATGAGCAGGAAAAAGCTGGATGAACCTTTTTTCCGGCAGAATGTACCCTACGATATCCTGGGCCTGTTTGAAAATCATCGCCCGGGACTGCTGTACAATGGCATGCTGGACCCGCTGATCCCGCTCGCCGTAAAGGGCGTGGTCTGGTACCAGGGTGAAAGCGATGCCATGGACGACCGGTTCAATCCTTACCTGTACCGCTATGCCCTCAGGGCAATGATCGATGACTGGAGAAGCACCTGGAAGAGAAGCGACATGCCTTTTTATATCGTACAGCTGCCCAACCTGTATGGCGGCAAGACATGGCCGGTCTTGCGCGAATCGCAGGACAGGGTAGATCGGGAAGTGAGCAATACAGGCATGATCACCACGATCGATATCGGGCAAAGCCGGAAGCTGCACCCTACCAATAAATCGCAGTTCGCTTACCGGATGGCCGATTTGATCCTTGCCGAGCAATACCATATAGCGAAAGCTTCGAAATATCCTTCTTTTCAAAGTGTAAAAACGGATAAGGATAAAATGAAAGTGCTGTTCTCGGATGCCGATGGTTTGAAAACCACGGACGGCGGCGAACCGCTTGCATTCGAAATAGCAGGGAAAGACCAGGTATTCAAGCCGGCATCTGCCAAAATAGAAGGCACTTCCATCGTGGTATGGAGCAAAGATGTTGCTGAGCCTGTTGCCCTACGCTATGCTTTTATACCTGATCCCAAAGTGAACCTGGTAGGTGGCAACGGGCTGCCGGCACGGCCGTTCCGGACGGATACCTGGGAGGTGACCGGTCAGCAGCGGCTTGCGCAGGCCCTCCCGGTAAAAGCTAAGCTGGATACCGAATTTCCGCCACAGAAAATCCTGGACGGGGAATATAAGGACTGGCAATGGACGGGCAGCACAACCCTTGACGCGCTGAACACAAACAAGTCGCTGCAGAAGCTGGGAAAAGATAAGGTAAAGGTGCAGGTAGTCAGCCGGCGCAACCCCGATGAAAAGGAAAGCAGCCCGGCGATAAGCTGGAAGAGATCCATGCCTGCAACTGCAAACGGGATGACGTTCGAAATAGGAGCACAGCTGGCACGCGCCAATTATCCCTATCCCGGTTTTTCCCTCAAAGTAGGCGTGCAGGACGGCAGTAAGCTGAACCTGTATCAGATCGATTTTTCCATGCTGACGATCGTGGCGTATAAAGAAGAATTTATCTATGTGCTGGCCAATGATGTGGATAATACAGACGATTACCAGTACAGGCTGGCGATCCGTAAAGACGGTATCTGCCAGGTATATTTCGATCATAAGCTGATCGGGGTGATTCCGCCCGAGGTGGTTGAAGATAAAGATGCCGTGGCCAAAGGATCGTTTATCAGTTTTGGCAAGCTCAGGGCAGAAGGAGATATCGTTGTCAATATAGGATCTGTATCATTTGACGGTACAGGAGCTTATGCACCCTCTGAAAAAGCTAATCCGTAACCGATGGAAACTAAATCAATCCTGCGCAGCCTGCTATGTCTGGTGGCTGCACTGCATGTTTTTTTCATTGGCCTGGCCCAGCTGAAAGTAGCCGCAGTATTTGCCGATCATATGGTACTGCAGCGCCGGATGAAGGTGCCGGTGTGGGGATCGGCTAAGCCCGGGGATAAAATAACGCTCAGCTACAACTCCGTCACTGCAAGCGCTACGGCCAAACCCGACGGCAGCTGGATGGCTTACCTTGATGCCATGGAAGCCCGGTCGGAGGGTACGGACCTGACCATTACGGCAGCAGGATCTGCCCCGCTGGTGTTGCATGATGTGCTTGTGGGCGAGGTGTGGCTATGCAGCGGCCAGTCGAATATGCGGATGGAAATGATGTATCGGGACGATGCTATACCGGGTGTGGTGAACTGGGAGAGCGAAGTAAAGGAAGCGAACTACCCGCTGATCCGTTTTTATAACCGGTTCCGTGAAAAAGGGGCGACGCTGTGGGAGAAATGCGATACCGGTTCCGTAAAATTATTTTCAGCGGTCGCCTATTATTTCGGGAGGGAGATCTTTAAAGACCAGCAGGTGCCGGTGGGACTGATCCACCAGTCGGCAGGAGGCACATCTATACAGAAATGGATACCGGAGACATATTTCAGCCAGCTGCCCTGGGCCAGGCAATATCTTGATTACAGTCAGTATGTACCCTGGCTGGAGCCCGGCTCCTGTTATGATAATTTTATCGCTTCACTGGCGGGCTTCGGCATCCGCGGCGCTATCTGGTACCAGGGCGAATCCAATTCCAACCTGGACGTGCACGGTTATTCGTACAAATATTTATTGCCGCTGCTGATACAATCCTGGCGGAAGGAATGGAAGCAGGGAGATTTCCCCTTTGCTTTTGTACAGCTGCCGGTCTGGGAAAACAGCGTGGCCTACCGGTATGTGCAGGAAGCGCAATTAACCACGCTGAAATCAGTGCCCAATACCGGTATGGCGGTCATTTACGATAAGACCGATTATAAAAGCATGCTGCATCCCCGGAATAAGAAGCATGTGGGAGAGCGGTTAGCCGACTGGGCACTGTCAACCGTATACGGACATAAGGACAGGGAGGCAATGGGACCGGTGTACCAGCGGTATGAAAAAACAGGCAGCGCCATCAGGCTATATTTCAGCGGCCAGGCATTGCAAAGCAGCAATGCAAAGGAGCTGCAGGGATTTGTGATCGCTGATAAAACTGGAATCTTTCAGCCGGCCAAAGCTGTCCTGGAAGGAAAAAATGCCGTGATCGTGAGTAATTCTTCTGTTAAGGATCCTGCAGCCGTACGCTATGCGTGGGGGGAGAATCCGGTACCCGGCAACCTGGTCAATGAAACCGGCCTGCCTGCCTCTCCGTTCCGGACGGATGCCTGGGGCAATGACACGCTGGAACAGGCATTGGCTTCTGGCCGTGAATTAAAGCTCGTGCAGATGAGCGATCACTGGACCGCTGACGCAAAGGATATCGGGGAATGGATGCCTGCAACACAACCTGCAAAAACGGATGTGAAAAATAATACCGTTACGTTATCCACGAACCGCAACGGGCGGGGAGGAGTGGAAAGTCCTTACCTGCTGAACGTGGATTTTGCCAAAAAACCGGTGATTAAGCTCAACAACCTGCAGCTGGAGTCTGCACAGGGCTGGTCGCTGGTGCTGATGACACCGTCCAAAGAGCAATATGTGCTCAGGGACAAGTCCATCGAAACCGGGGATATCACGGTCGATCTATCAGCTGGTCTTGCGCAGGCGAAATCCAGGAACGGGAATAAGCTGAACATGAGCGGGATGAACAATTTTGTGATCTTGTTTTATGCCGTAAGCGATCA
Organism: Chitinophagaceae bacterium; assembly: GCA_040509055.1. Classification (GTDB taxonomy): domain Bacteria; phylum Bacteroidota; class Bacteroidia; order Chitinophagales; family Chitinophagaceae; genus JAJKIP01. The sequence goes on along the minus strand of JBEVLT010000424.1, from coordinate 13,443 downwards.
GCGCAAAGGAAGCTTGTCCATCGGCAGCATGGAGCTGCTGTACGAAAAAAAATAATTCACCACTAACTAACTCAAACCAATGAAAAACACTTTTAAAACGGCAACGGCAGGCCTTGCCGTGCTCTTGTCTGTTCCTGCCATGGCACAGACAGAAAATAAGCTGCCGGACTGGGCGCTTGGCGGATTTGTAAGGGCTTCGCAAAACAACCCGGTTATTGCACCCAATGATAGCACCCGCTTCCTGGACCCGATGACCGGTAAAGAAGTGGATTGGGAATCGAATGACACCTTCAATCCCGGGGCTGTCGTGAAAAACGGGAAGATCGTGGTGCTGTACCGGGCGGAGGATAAAACAGGCGTAAAGATCGGCCATCGTACCTCGCGCCTGGGCTATGCAGAAAGCCGGGACGGGATCCATTTCCAGAGAAGGTCCACCCCTGTATTTTACCCGGCCGATGACAGCCAGAAAGAATTCGAATGGCCGGGCGGTTGCGAAGACCCACGGGTAGCTGTAACAGAAGACGGGACCTATGTCGTGTTTTATACGCAGTGGAACCGGAAAGTGCCGAGGCTGGGCGTGGCTACTTCCAAAGACCTGATCACCTGGACCAAGCACGGACCGATATTCGAAAAAGCGCATGGCGGTAAGTTTTTCAATAAGCCGCACAAATCCGCTTCGATCGTGACGAAAGTATCGGGTGGTAAGCTGGTGATCGCCAAAGTAAACGGTAAATACTGGATGTATTGGGGAGAAAAGGGCGTATATGCCGCCACCTCCGACAACCTGACCGACTGGGAGCCGCTGGTAGATGAGAAAGGCGAATTGAAAGCCCTGATCTCTCCGCGTAAAGGTTATTTCGATAGCCATCTGACCGAGTGCGGCCCGCCCGCTGTGATCACCGGCAAAGGTATTTTGCTGTTGTACAACGGAAAGAACAAGGGCGATTCCACAAGGGACACGCGGTTTCATCCCAATACCTATTGCGCCGGGCAGGTGCTCTTTGACCTGGCTGATCCTACAAAGGTCACCGGGCGCCTGGATGTGCCTTTCCTGCGGCCGATGGAAAGCTTTGAAAAAAGCGGGCAGTATGTAAACGGTACCGTGTTCATTGAAGGGTTGGTTTATTTTAAAAAGAAATGGTTCCTGTATTATGGGTGTGCAGATTCACGGGTAGCCGTAGCTATTTATGATCCCAGTCATCCTGCCCCGCCGGATCCCATGCCGGTAGCCCCATGATGAGCAGGCCGGCTTACATATTCAATTCACCATCATAAAACGATCGGGAAACTGATCCCTTCATTCTGCCATGTCAAAATCTGATCAAAATTCAAAGTTTACGGAGAAGAAATACGTGATCGTTTTCATCTTTGTTACTTCGCTCTTCATGCTTTGGGGCATCGCCATTACCATGGGTGATGTGCTCAACAGGCATTTCCAGAACGTATTGAGCGTATCCAAGGCGCAATCGGGGCTGGTGCAGTTTTCCATTTTTGGCGCCTATGCGATCATGGCTATTCCTGCCGGGCTTTTTATGAAACGGTTCGGGTACAAGCGGGGCGTATTGCTGGGATTGTTCCTGTATGCAGCCGGCGCTTTTTTATTTATACCGGCCTCGGATGCCGGATCCTTTGGGTTTTTCCGGATCGCCTTGTTCATCCTTGCCTGCGGACTGGCTACGCTGGAAACCGTAGCCCATCCGTTTATCGCTTCACTCGGCCCGCAGCCGACGAGCGACCAACGGATCAATTTCGCCCAGGCCTTCAATGCGCTTGGCGCCGTCATCGGTCCTTCGATCGGCAGCTATTTTATCCTCCGTACAGGCCAGGGCCATACTGACGACCTCTATACGGTCAGGCTGCTTTATATTGTCATCGGCTGTATCATTTCAGCGGTAGCTATCGCTTTTGCCTTTGTAAAAGTGCCTGCGCTTACCGATCCGCATCCTCCTGTTGAGGAAAAAACGGCCGACAGCGCTATCCTGCAGCCGGCAAAGGAGAAACCCTTGCACCGGCACCGCCATTTTGTATGGGCAGCGGTCGCGCAATTTTTTTGCGTGGCGGCACAGGGCGGCACCTGGGCTTTCTTTATCATTTACGGAGCGGAAAAAATGGGCCTGAGCGATGAACGGGCAGGTTATTTCTTTTCATTGAGTATGGTGATGATGATGGCCGGGCGGTTTGCCGGCACATACCTTATGCGGTTCATCGCCCCTAATAAGCTGCTCGGCATCTTTGCGCTGGGCAATATCGTAATGTGCGTGATCGTTGCGCAAAACTGGGGCTGGCCTTCTTTTATCGCGCTGATCATGATCAACTTTTTCTTCAGCATCATGTTCCCTACCATTTTCAGCCTGGGATTAAAAAACCTGGGCAGGCATACACAACGGGCCTCTTCATTTATTGTAATGGGCGTGGTCGGCGGTGCATTGTTTCCGCCATTGATGGGCCTTGTCGCGGATTACGACACCGCCACCGCCTATTACCTGCCGATCATCTGTTATGCAATGATCTGCCTGTTCGCATTTAAGTTTTATAAGATCAGGTGACACCGTGGTCACCGATCAAATCAATGAATCAGCTATGAAACGATATTACCTGCTTGCTTTCTTTCTGATCCCCCTGCTATCCGGGTACAGGGTAGAACGGGTAGTTCCCAAGCCGTCGCGGCCGAATATCATCTTCGTATTTACGGATGACCTGGCTTACCAGGCGATCAGCGCTTATGGATTTGGATTGAACAATACGCCCAATATCGACCGGCTGGCCAGGCAGGGCATGCTGTTTTCACGGTGCGTGGTCACCAATTCTATCTGCGGGCCGAGCCGGGCCACCATCCTTACCGGCAAGTACAGCCATATGAATGGCTTTTACCGGAACGAACGCGGCGATTTTGACAGCAGCCAGCAAACCTTCCCGAAGCTGTTGCAGCAAAACGGTTACCAGACTGCCATTATCGGCAAATGGCACCTGGGGTCAAAGCCTACCGGTTTCGATCACTGGGAAGTGATGAGGAACCAGGGTTCCTATTATAACCCGGATTTTATTACACCAGCAGGGGATAGCATAGCGCAGGGACACTCCGAAGAAATTGTAACCGGCAAGGCCATAAACTGGATGGATCAGCAAAGGGACAAGTCGAAACCGTTCATGCTGATGGTCCAGTTCAAGGCGCCGCACCGGGAATGGGAACCCGGGCCGGGGTATATGAACAAATACGATAACCATGTATTTCCCGAACCGCCGACCTTGTTCGACAACTATTCCGGCAGGGCGTCTGCGGCCAGGAACCAGAAAATGTCGATCGCAAAAGATATGGTGCTGGAAGGGGATAACAAATTGTATAATGATGCGGCAAGAAATAATCCCAAAGGCAGGAGCTACGCCAGGATGAACGATGCCCAGAAGAAAGCCTGGGATGACGCGTATAGCCTGAAGAACGAAGCATTTTATAAAAGCAAGCTGTCGGGAGACGATCTTACGCGGTGGAAATACCAGCGGTATATGCAGGACTATATGTCCGTGGTAGCCGGTATCGATGATAATGTGGGCCGGTTGCTCGATTACCTGGACAAACAACACCTGGCGGAAAATACCATGGTGGTTTTTTGCTCCGACCAGGGTTTTTATCTCGGCGAGCATGGCTGGTTCGATAAACGGTGGATGTATGAGCAGTCTTTCCGCACGCCCCTGCTGGTACGATGGCCCGGTAAAATAAAACCCGGCAGCGTCAATAAAGACATTGTCTCCAACCTGGATATGGCGGAAACATTTCTCGATGCGGCAGGTGTGGCAGTCCCGGCTGATATGCAGGGGCGGAGCCTGCTGCCCGTTTTTGCGGGTAAAAAGCCGGCAGACTGGCGGAAGAGTTTTTATTATCATTATTACGAAGGTGGCGTGCACGGGGTGCCGGAGCATGAAGGAGTGTATATGGACAGCCTGAAGCTGATCAATTATTACACGATCGGGGAATGGGAAATGTTTGACCTGCGCCGGGACCCGTACGAGATGCACAGCGTGTACAACAATCCTGAGTACACGGTGCAGCAACAACGGTTGGCCGCGGAGCTGGCCATACTTCGTAAACAATTGAACGTGCCGGAGAATAAAAAATGAGTAAAAAGCTATTGCATAGCCGGTTATTTGTTGCGCTGCTGCTGGCCGGCAGCATACAGGCATTAGCCCAGTCGCCCGTGGAGCAAAAAGATATTGACCTGGTAAGATCCATGCCTGCGATCCCTGCGCCGTATAAAATGAAAGACTGGAAATCCATCACGGTCAAACAGGATAAGCTATTGTATGACACCGGGGCAAAAGGCATCTGGCTGCCGCTGATCTGGTGGGATGATACGCATACCAATTTCCAGACCCGGTCATTCGGCCTGCCCAGCTATGTAGGATCGCGGCACCAGGAGCTCAAAGGAGCTGTTTATGAGTCATTGCCGGTGATGGGTTCGGTACTGGGCGCTTCCCTGGTGGGCATCGATAAAAGCAGCCAGGGCGGGATCGATTTTGTAACCATGTGCAAACAGTTTTTCAATAAGGCCAACGGGGCAAACATGGTGATGAACAATGTGGACCGCAAACCGGGGAGAAGCTTCTGGTACGAGATCTGGCCCGGCATGACATTCAGCATGCTGGTGGACCAGTATCCCGCCAATAGCGAACTGGCTCCGCTGATGAGAACAAATGCGGAAAGCTGGATCAACGTAATTACAGGCTTATCCAAAGGGCGGGACTATCCTGATTTCAACTATACATCGTTCAACTTTAGCAGCGGGCAGGGCTATTATAACCAGCGCTGGCGGGAGCCGGATGCGGCGGCAGGGCTTGCCTGGCTGCAATTTGCGGCCTGGCGGAAATGGAAGGACAAAACGTTCATGGATGCCGCTAAAGCCTGTATGCAATTCCTGCAGGAACGTCCGGCAAAAGAGGGACCCTATTACGAGATCATGCTGCCTTTTGGCGCATACCTCGCCGTGCGCATGAACGCGGAAATGGGCATGCAGTACGATGAATTGAAAATGCTGAACTGGTGCTTTGACGGAAACAATACCGACCGGAACGGGTGGGGGGTGATAGCGGAGCGATGGGAAGATGAGGATGTATACGGGCTGGTCGGCCAGAAGAAATGGGAGCAGTATGCCTTTGCCATGAACACCTACACGCAGGCGGCAGCATTAATGCCCATCGTTAAGTACAACCCTGCTTATGCCGGCACCATCGGCAAATGGATATTGCATCTGGCCAATGCATCCCGGTTGTTTTATGCAGATGAGCATCCGCTGAACAGGCAGACGAGCGGCGCTTGGAAAGGCGATCCGGAGCATGTGATCAGCTATGAAGGCGTCCGGAAGGACCTGGATCATGGCAACGGGTTCCATGTCTTTAAAGGAGTGCTGGCCGGTAAAGGTCCTTATGCGGTGGGCGACCAGGTAAAGCAATTAAAAGCCCGGACCGATATCTGCCCCTATGGATCTGCCTGGGTGGGCATGCTGGGTGCTATCGTGGATACCACCAATGTAGAAAAGATATTGAAGCTGGATTGTAACGCCACCGATTTTTTTGGTGACAGAACTTACCCGGTTTACCTGTACTTCAATCCCTTCCAGGAAACCCGGAGCCTGAACGTGGATGCCGGTGACCGGGCTGTGAACCTGTACGACCTGGTATCAAAGAAAATTGTCCGCCAACATGTACAGGGCACTGTATCGCTGGAAATAGGCGGAAACCAGGCCATGGTGCTTGTGTCGGTTCCTTCGGAGATCCGGACGGAGGTGAAGAGCAACCAGCTTTGGGCCAACGGGCATGTGATCGATTATAAAATAGAATACTGACAGCTGAACACAGATCGCCAATGAAAAGTGTTTTTATAATACCCTTCCTGTTTTTAGCCGTACTATTTCACGGCGCAGGAAAAGAAGAGCCCGGTAACGCTGCTGCCCCGGGCGCAGGTTCGCCGGCAGCTAAAAAGCTGAATGTCCTTTTCTTTACGGCAGATGACCTGGACCGTAATTCCCTGGGCTGCTATGGTGCCGTTGTGCCTGATGTATCGCCCAACCTGGACCGGTTTGCCAGGCAGGCCATGCTTTTCAAGAAGGCTTATGTGAATTCTTCCTGGTGCGTCCCCAGCCGGCGGATATTCGCTACCGGGCTTTATATCCATAACAACGGGCCGGGTGAGCCCTGGACCATGCGGGGCCCGGCCAAGACCCCGTTGATCATGGAAGTTTTACGCAGCCACAACTATGCCGTTGGGATCATGGGCAAGGTGGGGCATTCTACGCCTAAAAATAATTTTGAGTGGGACTATACGGTTCACCCGGAAGGGCTCGGGGATGGCAGGAGCCCGCAGCAGTACTATTTGCATACCAAAGCGTTTATCGACAGCTGCAAAAAAAGCGGCAAGCCATTTTACCTGATGGTCAATTCGCATGATCCCCACCGGCCATTCTTCGACCCGGCTTTGCCATTGCAGGGAGGTGCAGAAAAGCCTTCCAGGATCTACCGGCCTGACGAGATCACGGTGCCCGGGTTTGTGCCGGACCTGCCGCTGGTGAGAAAGGAGCTCAGCTGCTATTATAATTCAACACGGCGCCTGGATGATACGTTTGGTAAGGTGATGCAGGCGCTGGAAGAATCGGGCGAGGCCGAAAACACCCTGATCATTTTTCTTTCCGATAACGGTATTGCCATTCCTTTTGCCAAGTGCAATGCTTACGAAGCCAGTAACCGTACCCCGCTGATCATCAAATGGCCGGGTGTGACGGTGCCGGGCAGCGTCAATGACCAGGATTATGTACCCACCATCGATTTCTATCCTACCGTGCTGGATGCGCTGGATATCCCATCCCCGCTGCAGACCGACGGGCAGTCGTTCCTGTCTCTGCTGAAAAGAGAGGCGCATACGGGCAGGAACGCGGTGTACACGGAAGTAAACTATAAATCCGGCGGAGAGCCTGTGCCCATGCGGGGCATCATCAATGCCAGCTTCTCCTATATTTTCAATGCCTGGAGCGATGGCAAAAGAATATACCGGAACAATAACGAAGGACTGACCCTCGAGGCTATGCAGCAGGCGGCAAAGACGGACAACGTGATAGCCGCACGGGTGAAAACGCTCTTTTACCGTGAGCCGGAAGAGCTGTATGATCTGCAAAAAGACCCGCACAGCCTGCATAACCTGATCCATGACCCGCAGTACCTGGCACAGGCAAATGCTTTTCGCAGCGAAATGACGGCATGGATGCAAAAAAACCATGACCCGTTGCTGGCGGTGTATCAAAACAGGGACAAGCCGGCGATGGCCCTCGAAGCATATTACAGAATATACCCGGAAGCAAAGATCCTGGACCAGTCGGGAAAGCTGCCGGGTAAGAAAAACAGGAACGATACGGATTGAAAGATGCCGGTTATTACACAGACAGATAAACTTAACTAAACATGAAGATTTCAGGATTTCTATTGGTAGCAGGCCTGCTTCCTGCCGGTTTAATGGCTCAAACTGTCAATGCACAAACTACAGTCAAACCCAATGTGATCATCATTTACTCCGATGACCAGGGTTACGGCGATGTAAGCTTTAACGAGCACAATGCGCCGATCTCCACGCCCAATATCGACCGGTTGGCCAGGGAAGGCATCACGTTTACGGCAGGGTATGTATGCGCTGCTACCTGTGCTCCTTCCCGAGCAGGTTTGATGGCAGGACGCTATCCCGAGCGGCTGGGCATTTATACGGTCGATGATCCGTTCCAGGAAATGCCGGTCACCGAAAAGATCGCTCCCCAGTTCTTTAAGGAAAACGGGTATGCGACCGGTATGGTCGGCAAATGGCACCTGGGAGGCGAGATCTTCAAAGACCGGTTTCCAACCCGGCGCGGGTTTGACCGGTTTTACGGGTGGCTGAACTCTACCCATGATTACTGGAAGGCCAACACGGGAAGAAGCGATACGTATGGCCCGGACGGCTATGCCCCGCTCTATGACCAGGAAACGCCGGTGGAGCAAATGGACCAATACCTGACCCGGCAGATCACGACCAAAGCACTGGATTTTATCGACCAGCATAAGGACAAACCTTTCTTTTTGTATTTCCCCCATCACTGCGCACACGTGCCGTTGCAGGTGCCCAAAGAAACCTATGATAAATACAAAGCGCTGGGACTGGGGGAAAATACAATTACTACCCGGGCGATGTACGACGAGCTCGATAAAAGTGTAGGCCAGATACTCGACCGGCTGGAGCAGTATAATATCCGCAACAATACCCTGATCATCTTCCAGAGCGATAACGGCGGCGGCGAACCCGAGGCCCAGCTTAACTGGATCTACCGCGGCGGCAAGTTCACCCTGCTGGAAGGCGGCATCCGGGTGCCTGCCGTGATCAGCTGGCCGGCAGCCTTGCCACAGAATAAAGTGTATGGCGACCCGGTTGTCAATATCGATTTCCTTCCTACGGTGCTGGCTGCTGCAGGTATAAAACCTGACAAGGAGTTTGAAGGGATCAACCTGATGCCGTATCTCACCGGCCAAAAGAAAGAGCCGCCGCATGAAACGCTGTTCTGGAGAGCGACTAAAGATTATTTTGCCGTAAGGGAAGGCGACTGGAAGCTGGTGTTTACCGCCAACGGGCAGGGCCTGTATAATTTGAAGGACGATCCTGCCGAGCTGAATGACATGCGGGAAAAATTCCCCGATAAGGCATTGGCTTTAAAGAAAAAATACGATGAATGGGACAAGAAGAACATTATCGTGCAGCCATCGGCTGCTGAGAAGCAACTGGTGCAGGATGCAAAAAAGAATGCCGACCCGGCAAAGAAGAAGCAGGGTTTCTCCGCCAAATTCGGAGGCGGAAGGGCTACGGGTGAGATAGAGGAATAATTTTTATTGATTCAAATTTCATAGCATGCAGTTTTATAAGAACACGATACGCCTTGTTGTACTGGCTGGCCTGGTTACAGCCGGTTACCCGGTGTTTGCCCAGGACATCACAAAGCCGGATGCATCGGACAACTATATCCAGCACCGGGTAATGAAGAAAGGCCAACAGTTTTTCTTCACCAGCCAAAACACTACCAAGCGCAATGCGCTGGCCCAGTTTGAGGCCAATGACAGGAGCGGGGAATACCCTTCTTTTAAGTTGGTGTACCCTGCAAAAAAGCAGGAGATCATCTTTTTCCGCTCCCGTCATCCGCTGGCTATTCAGCCCTATACCGATTATGAGCTGAGCTTTACATTCAAGGGTCAGGAGGGCGCCGGCGAGGGAACTGTGCTGGAGCTGGTGGTGTACGATGAAACAAGAGAAACCCAGGTTGAATCGCACCCGGTTACTATCCCCGCCGGCCAGCCGGCATGGAAGGAGCAGACCTTTTCATTTACCACCCTCAACAAGGCGCGGTTTGCGCGTTTGGTTATAAAAAGTAAGCCGGGTGCAGACGGCGATCTGCTGATCGGGAATATCGTGTTGAAGCAGGTGTCCGAACCAAAGGCACAGCAGCCTGCACCGGTAAAGATCATCGGGAAAACAGGCTGGAAATTATCTGCAGCGGCGGCTTTTACCTCGGCCCCTGCTGAATTAAAAACAGAGAAATCGTATTATGCCATTAATTTTGGCATGAAGTGGGAAAATTTCAGCGGAACCATACCTGTCAGCGTAGAATGGCTGACAGATAAAGAAGGAAGCCGGGTGATTGCTGTTGATAAATTCGAGATCAGTTCTATCGACGGCTTGCAGCCGCAATGGAACGGTGCGCAGGTAGAATGGAAAAGGGAAGCCAGGACTTCTTTGGATTTCATGAGCCTGCAGCTGGAAAAATTTTTCAACCAGTCGAAGAATGGAGGTGCCGCCCATGTTGTCTTCAGGGCGGATAAGCCGGAACAAGCCCGGTTTGTACGGATTGTAACCGGGGAAAATAAAGAGGTGAAAGGTCTGTTTGAAATGCAAAGTATGTCTATCGATGCGGAGTACTAAGAAGAAAGATAAGTTTGATTTGCTGCTGTATTTGCTTGCTCTTGCGCTGCCCGGTATTCTGGCCTGTGGAGGGGCTGATCATGACCGGCCCCGGGCCATGCAGAACGATACTGCATTAAGCTGCAGTAGCAACATCCCTGCACGGTTTGGCTCATCCGGAAGCGATACTGCCGCTATCACCGCGGGCATAGCTTCTCATGCCGGAATGGTGTATATCGAAGGCGCAGAATGCTGGATGGGTGCCGGAGATGATGAAGGGCGGCCGGATGAATATCCCCGGCATAGGGTGCGTGTAAGCAGCTTCTGGATGGATATTTCCGAAGTGACAAATGCCCAGTTCCAGGCATTTGTAGCTGCAACCAATTATATTACCACGGCAGAGAAGGCACCTGATTGGGAAGAAATCAGGAAGCAATTGCCCCCAGGCACACCGAAACCTGCAGATGAATTACTGGTTGCCAGTTCCCTGGTATTTGTACAGACGTCCGGCCCGGTAGCATTAAATGATGTATCCCAATGGTGGCGCTGGCAAAAAGGGGCCGATTGGCGGCATCCTCAGGGGCCGGGAAGTTCCATCGACGGAAAAGAAAATTATCCGGTCGTGCAGGTGTCCTGGGATGATGCCATGGCTTACTGCAAATGGGCTGGTAAGAGACTGCCTACCGAAGCCGAGTGGGAATATGCGGCAAGGGGGGGGAGAGTAAATGAAAAATATCCGTGGGGAAACGAAGATATAGAGGCGGGAAAGCCCCGGGCAAACACCTGGCAGGGACAGTTTCCGGTCAGCAATTCAGGATGGGATGGTTATCAACGGCTGGCTCCCGTGCGCTCCTTTGCTGCCAATGGCTATGGTTTATTTGATATGGCCGGCAATGTATGGGAATGGTGTAGTGACTGGTATGATGCAAACTATTATAAACGATTTGACGGCATAGCAAACGATCCACAGGGGCCTGCATCTGCCAACGACCCCGAGCAGCCCGGTGTGCCGGAAAAAACGGTTCGTGGCGGATCATTCCTGTGCAATGCAGTTTATTGCAAAGGCTACCGTGCGGCAGCCCGGATGAAATCTTCTCCCGACACCGGGCTTGAGCATACAGGCTTTCGCTGTGTGTCCGATCGATAAGCTGGCTTTTATCATGGCTTCGTATGCGAGTCCCGGATGATCGGTTATTTTACGTCGGCCCTGGCCGGTATGGACCCTGCACCTGTCATTCAAAAAATGCCGCCGGAACTTCTTCCGTAAGCCATACGCCATTCTCTGACTGGTAAAACTTATGACCTTTTGCATGCATCGCTTTTGCGTTGATGATCAGCACCACCGGTTTCCCATGCCTGGAGCCAACAGTCCTGGCCGTATCGGCAGCAGCGCTCAGGTGCACATGATGGCGTTGCTGCTTTTGAAGGCCTTGCCCGCGGATGCTTTCGATAAATTGCGCGGCTGTACCATGGTATAAAATATCGGGCGGCGTTTGTTCTTCCAGTCCCAGTTCCACGGCGATACTATGGCCCTGGCTGGCACGGATCATTGTCCTGTCTTCGTTGAAGGCAAATCGCTTTTTGTCGTTGGTATCGACGACTATTTGGATCATTCCCCGATCGGCAGCGATCCCTTTTTCGTTCATTCCTGCGATCAGCTCCGCCACAGGGGCCCATCCGTCCGGGGTCAGGGTAAGACCGATCAGCTCCGGCTGGTGGCGCAGCACCAGGCTCATGAATTTGCTGATGCGTTTGAGTTCTTTATCCATTCTGTTGATTGACGGACAAATTTCCTGATCTTTTACCGGCCGGCCAACAAGTTCCGGAATAAGCAGCTTTGCGAAAGGTTTAGCGGAGCGTCACCTGGGAGCACCCGTTCTGCTGTACGCTGATATTGTTATTCGTCCATGTTGTACCATAGGTGGCGTCCACAGCCCGGTAGGCATGCGTGCCGGCGCTGACAGGGACGCTCAGGTTTTCCTGGCCGATATTGAACCGGCAGAGATCGTACGTTGCAAATCCATTGATCCTGCCCACGTATACATTGTCCACATAGATGCTTACAGCACCGGTAAGCACCCGGCTGCTTAAAAAGGTGATGCTTCCTTTTTGTGTGCCATAATTCACCTTGCCATGATAAAACTGGTCCATCGACAGGTTGACCTTCGCGCATTGGCCCGCCACGATCGTGGCGGTGCCGTCTACGTACACGCCTCCGGGCAGCACAAAAGCCACGGGGTAGGAGCCGGGCTGCAGATCGGTTATCAGGGCGTCTACCTGCAGACCCGCGCAATCCACGGTGGTTGAGTAGCCGATCGCGGCTTTCAGCTCGTTGTTGACATATACATTGATCGGCCGGATATCGAACGGGTAGCCGAGCAGGCCTCCGCCGCTGCTTTCTACGCGGATGCCCATGCTGCCGGTGGTGGCCGAAGGGCCTGAAGACCCCCCGGATTTGGAGCAACCCGTCATGGCGGTAACGACGCTGGTCAATAGGGCAATTAAAACGGTGTTTTTCATGGGTAGTTGATTAGTTAATTGTTGTAACGGCCTTTGAACAGGGTAAATGCTTTGCCGATATTCACACACCAGAGGGCAGGCTTACCCTTGTCGGTGATGGTGTAATGGGCGCTACCGGCGTAGGGATAATTGGGGAAGTATTCCACGCTGATGTCCAGCCAGGTACGGCTGCTCAGGACTAAGCCCCGGATCGCTTTGTCGGTATAATCCGGTTTTTCCTGCAGGTAGGCCGCCTTGATATAGCGTTCTTTTTCATCGTCATCGTAATGAAAAACGACTCCCGCAGACAGGCGCGTATAATGATAGCTGGCGGTACCGCCGATCGTTTTGCTGCCGTAAGGGTTGGAATAATCGTCAAAGCTGTACATCACATCGCGGCTGCCTTTCTGATAACCGGCAAAGGCTTTCCATTTATCATAGCCAAGACCGGCTTCACCGCCGTATACAAATTCATCCAGGTTGTTGTTCTGGCTGTAAGCCCCGCCGAGGTAAGAATAGGCCTTGCGGTAACCACCCAATCCCTTCAGGAAGCCATAGCGGTTGTTGAGCAGGTACAGCTCTGCATCGAAACAGTATCCATAAAAGGTAATGGCCGATGTGCCGGTAGAGCCGAATGCCTGGCTGCCGGATATGTACTGGGAAATATCTGCATAGAGGGGTACATTGGCTACGTGCAGGGGTGAAATGGTCAGGTTGAGCCCGAAATGCGAATCGAGGAAAGTGGATCCGCCAAGCAGGTTGTCCATGTCGAAAATGGTGCTGGCCATAAAATCCTGCCCGCCCTGGTTCAGGTTGTCGGCCAGGGCCTTGCTCGACTGCTGGGCATCATAGTTGGCCTTGGCCTGGTTCATCCTGCCCTGCTGATCGTTCTTATAATTGTCCGTCACTCCTGTATTGCTGTTATTGTTGTTGCCGGCAGAGGGGCTTTTGTCCTTGTCTTGTTTTTCCTTTTCAGCTTTCTCCTTTTTTTCTTT
>JBEVLT010000423.1:0-12911 GCA_040509055.1 Chitinophagaceae bacterium | reverse complement strand
ACCGGCGATAATTTCATAACAGTCTATGAGATAGGGGTTTACTCTTGTTTTTACCAAATAAGTAAACTATTTTTTGGTAAAATGACTTTATTGAGTTCATTTGCATAGAGATTTATCGTAAAAGTTTATCTCAACTCAGACTAGCTTCTTGATCCGATGGGAAAAATCACCATTTTACTCGTAGATGATCACAAGCTTATCCGGGATTCCTGGTCCTTCATTCTCAATAGCGACCCCCGGTTTGTTGTCATCGGTGAAACGGATTCCGGTGATAAGGCAGTAGAAATAGCCCGTCGGAAAAAACCCCAGATTATCCTGATGGATGTGAACATGAGCCCGGTCAACGGGTTTGACGCTACCATCGAAATTGGTAAAGTATCTCCCGAATCAAAGGTCATTGCGGTATCCATGCATTCCATGCCGGCCTATGCCAAGAAAATGCTGCAGCTGGGCGCCATGGGATATGTGACCAAGAACTCTTCGAAAGAAGAAATGATCACCGCCATTGTGGAAGTGAACAAGGGGAAGAAATATGTGTGCGAAGAAGTGAAGAACATCCTGGCCCAGCTGGAACTGGAAGAGGAATCCGAACACGGAGACATGAACGCACTGTCCCGCCGGGAACTGGATATTGTAAAGCTGCTGAAAGAAGGACTCTCCTCCAAAGAGATTGCTACGCAACTCGATATCTCCCTGAAGACGGTGGAAGTACACCGGTACAATATCCTGAAAAAGCTGAAGCTGAAGAATACCGCCGCACTGGTCAATTTCATCAACGCCAAAGGTATCTGATGCTTATCCCTTGAACCTTGAATTGGCGTTCTGAACACCGGGACAGCCGGTTTTCCTGGATGAATAGCAGGAGGTCGCCAGCACAGACAACACAAGGAGCATGACAAGGGCTACTAATTTGTTCTTCATACCGATAAGTTTATTTTTCCGGTAAACGGCTCCGCCGCCGGGTTTTCTGATGCAAATATAGTTCATCGCCGCCATATGGCGGGGACCCTCACCGGCTGCCCGGCCGGCCAAATTTTGTTTGCCGGCAGAACCGGACAAACTGTTACCTTTGCCGCTGAATTACAAAGAGATATTACTGATGCTGAAGCTCACAAAACCGCTTGCTTTTATTGACCTGGAAACTACCGGTATCAACCTGGGTACCGACCGGATCGTGGAAATAGCCATCGTAAAAATACTTCCGGACGGCACCAGGAGCGTGAAAAGAAAATTGCTCAATCCTGAAATGCCGATATCCAGGGCCTCGTCGGATATCCATGGCATCACAGATGAGATGGTAAAGGACGCACCAACCTTCCGGCAGGTGGCTGCAGAACTGAAACAGATGCTGGACGGCTGCGACCTGGCAGGATACAACAGCAATCGCTTTGATATACCCCTGCTGGTGGAAGAGTTCCTGCGGGTGGCTATCGATTTCGACCTGAAGGGAAGGAAGCTGGTAGACGTGCAAAAGATCTTCCACCTGATGGAGCAGCGTACATTGAGCGCTGCCTATAAATTTTACTGCAATAAATGCCACGACGGCGCCCACAGCGCCGAAGCAGACGCGAGTGCCACGCATGAAATCCTGGAGGCCCAGATCGAAAAATACCCGGTGCTGGGCACTACGGTGGAGTCCATTCTGAAAGTGACCGGCGAAGAGGTGATCGTAGACCTGGCCCGCCGCTTTATCATGGACAATGGCGTGGAGGTGTTCAATTTCGGTAAATACAAGGGTAAGGCGGTAGCCGATGTACTGCGCTCGGAACCGCAGTATTACGATTGGATGATGAAAGGCGATTTTCCCCAGCACACCAAGCAGAAGCTTACCGAAATATATACCCGCACGATGCTGAAGAAGGCCTGACAATTTTTAACATCGCTTCTACCCTGATTGTTGTAAATTCGTTCGCTTCCCCGCCCGTTTATAATCGTGGAGAAATTAGTCGTCATACCGACCTATAATGAGAAGGAGAATATCAGCAATATTCTCCATGCCATCTTCAACCTGAACGAAGGGTTTCACGTGCTCGTGATCGACGATGGCTCGCCTGACGGTACCGCCTCGATCGTAAAAGAGCTCCAGGCAAAATTTCCGGGCAGCCTTTTCATTGAAGAACGCCGCGGAAAACTGGGACTTGGAACCGCCTATATCCATGGATTCAAGTGGGCCATAGCCAATGAGTACCGGTTTATTTTCGAAATGGACGCCGATTTCTCACACAATCCTGCCGACCTGGTGCGCCTGTACAACGCCTGCCGCTACGAGGGCGGCGATGTAGCCATCGGATCGCGATACGTAAAAGAAGGGGGCGTGGTAAACTGGCCCGGCAACCGGATTGCTTTATCCAAAGGCGCATCGTTTTACACGCGGCTGATCACCTGGATGCCTGTTAAGGACCCGACGGCCGGGTTTCTTTGTTACAAAAAGGAAGTGCTGGAGACCATCAACCTGGAGGAAATTCATTTCACCGGCTATGCCTTCCAGATAGAAATGAAATTTGCCGCCTGGAAGCTTGGGTTTAAGATCAAAGAAGTGCCGATCATTTTCCAGGACAGGACCTATGGCGTTTCAAAGATGAACAAGGGTATTGTAAAAGAGGGTATTCTTGGTGTGCTGAAACTGCGCTGGTACAGCCTGTTTACCAACTACCGCAAGCGTGTCAAGCGAAATCCTGTTTACCGGCACAACAATGAAATGATCGCTGAAAGAAAATAGCCCATAAAATTTATTCGCAAAAATTTGATCGTGAATAGGCGTACCCCTATCTTTGCCGTCCGAAAAAAGGGAGTTTAGCTCAGCTGGTTCAGAGCATCTGCCTTACAAGCAGAGGGTCGGCGGTTCGATCCCGTCAACTCCCACAAAGGTCTGTATATAACAGGCCTTTTTTATTTTCTATGTCATCCACCTACTGCGACTACGTTCAAAATGCCGGCAAAGACACCGTTCACCGGCACTACCACGACCAGGAATACGGTTTCCCGCTGCACAGCGACGATGAGCTGTTTGCCCGGCTGGTACTGGAGATCAACCAGGCAGGACTGAGCTGGACGACCATCCTGAATAAAAAGGAAAACTTTTTCAGGGCTTACGATAATTTCGACATCGGCAAAGTGGCGCGGTATACGGAGAAAAAGAAAGAAAAGCTGATGCAGGATGCGGGCATTATCCGTAACCGGCTGAAGATAGAGGCCGCGGTAAGCAATGCGCAGGCGATAAAAGCCATTCAGAAAGAGCACGGCTCGTTCAAAAACTGGCTGGACCAGCATCATCCAAAAACGAAGGAAGAATGGGTAAAGCTGTTCAAAAAAACCTTTCGGTTTACCGGCGGCGAGATCGTGAATGAATTCCTGATGAGCACCGGCTACCTGCCCGGCGCACACAGCGGCAGCTGCCCTGTCTTTAAAAAAGTGGCCCGTCAAAAGCCAATGTGGATGCGGAAATGATCAGTTGGGCTGAACGGCCGGCAGCCGGAAATGCTGCCCGTCCACAACGAACAGCTCGTCGATCTCGCAGGTCCAGAATGGATAGAGGGGCGATTTCTGCAACACTTTTTCCACTTCCGTTTTATTCTCCGCATTCAGCGTGATCCATGCCCGCTGTGTTTCCATGCTTACGGCATACTGGTCCACGATATCCTTATTGATCAGGTAGTTGATATAGGTGCGGTGCGGCGGCACCAGTTCCATGAACCCGTCGCTCATTTCAAATTGTATGGTGACCTGGTATTTTTTCATCGTTGTAATAAAGACGGATTGCGGGGAATAAAGTTGCGTCCGGTCGTCTTGCCTGGAAAACGACGCTTCACCGGCGGAGCCGTGAAGTGGTTCCGCCAGCAAAGATACGCCGCCATTACCCAATTGCTGCCGGCCTGGATCCATCCGGGTTGGCCCTGCAGGCAGGCTCACTGCCCCGCTAAACCTGCAGGAGACGTAAAGCCTCCGGCGCCCCGGCGGGGTTTTACCTATCTTTAAAAAAAGGAATAGTATGGCTGCTATCGCTGCTCCTGACATTCATTGCGAACGGCAATTTCCGTTGCTCATCGTGAGCGATATACCTGCCGCTATTGAGTTTTATACCCGCAAGCTTGGCTTTTCCGCCGGCTTTGTCTGGGGCGACCCGCCGGAAATGGCAGGTATGAATTTCGGCAACGTATCCATTCACCTGTACAAAGGCGAGCCGAACGGGAATGACGTGTATTTCGTGGTCGGGGATGCTGATGAGCTCAATGCTTTTCACCAGGCCAACGGGGTAGACGTGGTGTCCGGGCTTGCCGACCAGCTGTATGAGCTTCGTG
This sequence comes from Chitinophagaceae bacterium, assembly GCA_040509055.1. GTDB lineage: Bacteria > Bacteroidota > Bacteroidia > Chitinophagales > Chitinophagaceae > JAJKIP01. The sequence continues at coordinate 8,613 of JBEVLT010000423.1, read as the reverse complement.
ACTACGCGGTGAAAGATCCCTGGGGCAACCGGTTGTCCTTTGGTCACTATATCCAGCTCAGCGTGCCGCCGCTCCCTGTACAACGGGTGGATGTGCCGGTGCGCATGGAGAAGCGGTTGGCTGCCCTGCTCGCAGACCTGGCGGCCTACAAAGGCATGAGCATCGGCAGCTGCCTGGAAGAAACCCTGCTGCACACGTTTGAAGTAGTGGGAAAGGATGAAGGAGTAGCCAGCCCGCACAACAGGAAGACGCATGCCTATATAAAGGAGCTGAAAAAGAAGCACGGCATCGATTACGATACCCATGCCAGCTACCGGTTCGTGGAATAAGCTCCTGCACGATTTTTTCCCTGTTAAAAAGAATAGCGGAAACAACGATAAGATTATGCCTGTACGGGTAAACTACTTAATTTTGCTCTCCCCGGAACGTTAGCTCAGTTGGTTCAGAGCACTACTTTGACAGAGTAGGGGTCACTGGTTCGAGCCCAGTACGTTCCACCCAACGCCCTTTTACAGGGCGTTATTTCTTTCAAGGCTGCCTGCTCGCTGCAATAGCCGGATGATCCTTTCAAACTTATTTCTGCCAGTTTCCGATTCTTGTTAAATTTATCAGATATGAAAAGAAACCTGTTAGTGGCTGCCCTGCTTGCCGCAGCCAGCTTGTCTGCACAGCAGGACTACCCGGTCCAGCCTGTCCCTTTCACCAGTGTAAAGCTTACCGACAACTTCTGGCTGCCGCGGATCAGGATCAACCATACGGTTACCATCCCTGCTTCTTTTGAGCGATGCGAAAAGACCGGGCGGGTAAAGAATTTCGAGATGGCCGCTGCCAAAAGCGGTAAATTCTGTACCATCTTTCCTTTTGACGATACAGATATCTATAAGACCATTGAAGGAGCATCCTTTTCGCTCAGCCTGTTCCCCGATGCAAAGCTGGAGGCTTATATCGATTCGCTGATCGTAAAAGTAGGCCGGGCGCAGGAACCCGATGGTTACCTGTATACGGCCCGCACCATCGACCCTGCCCATCCGCATGCCTGGGCAGGCCCCAACCGCTGGGAGAAGGAACGGGAGCTGAGCCATGAGCTGTACAATTCCGGTCACCTGTACGAGGCGGCGGCAGCGCATTATATGGCTACAGGTAAAAGATCATTGCTGGACATTGCGCTGAAAAACGCAGACCTGGTCTGCTCGGTGTTTGGCCCCGATAAGCTGAAAGTAGCGCCGGGGCACGAAGTGGTCGAAATGGGACTGGTGAAGCTGTACCGCATCACCGGTAAAAAGGAATACCTGGAAACGGCAAAATATTTCATTGAAGAACGCGGTCATTACAGCGGGTACAATGCGCAAAGCCGGGATCCATGGCAAAATGGTTCGTACTGGCAGGACCATATACCGGTGGTGGACCAGAAAGAAGCGATCGGTCATTCCGTACGGGCGGGGTATCTCTATGCTGCAGTAGCCGATATTGCGGCCCTGACCGGGGATGCACAAATGCTGCGGGCGGTGGATAGTATCTGGCAAAACCTTGTTGACAAAAAATTGTACGTGCAGGGTGGGGCAGGCGCCCTTGGCGACGGGGAACGCTATGGCAACAATTATGAGCTGCCCAATGCAACGGCTTACAACGAGACCTGCGCCGCCATTGCCAATGTGTACTGGAATCAGCGCATGTTTCAATTGCATGGCGATGCCAAATACATCGATGTGCTGGAGCGGATCCTGTACAATGGGCTGATCTCCGGTGTGGGCCTGGATGGCAAATCCTTCTTTTATACCAATGCCATGCAGGTCAAAAACAGCTTTACCCACCGGCATATTGAGAAGGAGCGTTCAGGCTGGTTTGACTGTTCCTGCTGCCCGACCAATATGACAAGATTGCTGCCCGCTGTGCCTGGTTATATGTATGCCCGGAAGGGCGACCGGCTGTTCATCAACCTGTTTGCCAGCAGCCAGGCATCCCTGGATCTGCCGGCCGGCAAGGTGGAGATCGTGCAGCAAAACAATTATCCCTGGGACGGCGATCTGACATTCTCTGTTTCGCCGGCTAAGCCAACCGCCTTTACCCTGATGCTCCGGATACCCGGCTGGGCGCGCAACGAAGCAATGCCGTCGGGGCTGTACAGCTTTGCCGGTACCGCGCAGCAGGCGGCGATCATCAGGGTCAATGGCCGCCCGGTGGAATATGTGCTGGAAAACGGGTATGCGGTGCTCAGCCGAACCTGGAAGAAAAATGATATGATCGAACTCAGCCTGCCGATGGAAGTGCGCAGGGTGCAGGCCAGTGAGCTGGTAAAAGAAGATGCCGGCCGGATCGCCCTGCAGCGGGGGCCGCTCATGTATTGTGCCGAGTGGCCTGACAACAATGGCCGCGCTGCCAACCTGGTATTACCACCAGGTACCACATTTGCTGCCGAGTATAAGCCCGGTCTGCTGAACGGTGTGGTGGTGCTGAAAGGGCAGGCCATCGCCATCGTGAATACAGACAACAAGGTGACCAGCCAGTCCCAGCCTTTTGTCGCCATTCCGTATTATGCCTGGGCCAACCGCGGCCCGGGTGAGATGATGCTCTGGTTCCCGGAAAAAATAAAAGATATCGATATCGTAGCCAACTGACCGGCCGGGTTCATTCCCGCACTTTGGCTTAATATTCGTTTGTGTTGGTTATCAAGCAAACATATGGAGAAACAAACTGTGATCATCATCGGCGGCGGTGCTGCAGGCCTTATGGCTGCGCGGGAGCTGGCCGGCCATTACAACATTCTTATTCTTGAGGCGCGGCCGCAGCTGGGCGGGCGTATCCGCAGCCATCAGCCAGCCGGCTTTTCCCGCATCATCGAAGCCGGCGCAGAATTTATCCATGGAGATCTGCCGCTTACCTACCGGTTGCTGAAGCAAGCGGGAATGAGCAGCATCCCGGTTACCGGCAGCATGTACCGCAAAGAAGGCGGGGCCTGGAAGGAGCAAACGGAAATGGTGGAAGGCTGGGATGAGCTGCTGCGCAAAATGAAACGTGAAAAGACAGACATGCCGATGTACGCATTCCTGCAAAAACATTTTGGCGATGCACAGCATGATGAGCTGCGCCGGCATGCCATCGCTTTTGCGGAAGGGTTTGATGTGGCCGATATCAGGAAGGTCAGCATGCATTCCCTGTATGAAGAATGGTCCAAAGATGTGCAGGATGAGAATGCCCGCCTGGAAAACGGTTATGGCATGCTGATCCGTTTTTTACAGGAAGAGCTCGAAAGCAAGGGCTGCAGGATCCATACGAATTGCACCGTCAAACAGGTAGACTGGGAGTCCAACGATGTAACGGTATATGCCAATGGTGAAAAATACAGGGCGGAAAAGGCGATCATTACCGTGCCGGTAAGTGTGCTGCGGAAAGCTGGCGCCAGCGCGTCGATTAATTTTACGCCGGCCCTCGATCCGTACATTGCGGCGGCAGGGGAGATCGGTGTAGGCGCCGTGATAAAAGTAGTGCTGCAGTTCCGCCAGCCGTTCTGGAAAGAAGATGCCGGCTTTGTCTTCAGCAATGAGATCATCCCTACCTGGTGGACCCAGCTGCCGGATAGCAGTCCCGTGCTGACGGGCTGGGCTGGCGGAAGCCGTGCTGCGCAGATCTGTGACGAGAGCGATGCAGAGATCCTGGAAAAAGCCCTGCTGTCGCTGGCCGCTATTTTTGATAAAACGGTGGATGAGCTGAAGGCCAACCTGCAGGAGTCAGCCGTCTTCAACTGGCAGGAAGAGCCCGAAGCGCTGGGCGCTTATACCTATGCCATGCCCGGCACACCGGCAGCCCGGAAATTGTTGAACACACCGGTGGCAGACACGCTTTATTTTGCGGGGGAAGGTTTGTATGAAGGCCCTTCGCCTGGTACAGTGGAGGCAGCGCTGATGAGCGGAAAAGAAGTGGCGAAGAAAGTGCTGAAGAGCTGACTTGCCTTCCCTGCAAAAGATCCCCGATAGCTATAAACAGAAAGTGAGCGCCGTTATGACGCCCACTCTGCTCCTGGTGGAAGAGAATCCGGCCAGTAATGAATACCCCCATCATTATGGTGCCGGAATGTTTTATTGTATGAGCCGGTTGAGGAGATGAACAGGCTCTCTCCGCCTCTCTTAGCCCAATATCATCACATTGATCTGGTTATCGGTGCCTGTGAAGCAAATAAGCAAAGAATCATTTTCTCCTCCGATCAGCCAGGGTGGATAATAGGTAGTGGCATTGGTAAGCACCACCGTGGTCGGGAAGGTTTGGCCTCCATCGTCCGTAAACGTATACACAACATTGTTGGTATCGTCAGTAGCTACCCACGCAATGAACAACCGGTCTCCTGCATAAGCCACAGCCGGCGACAGGTTGGTGGTCTGGCTGGGAATAATGACCTGTCCTTGCCAGGGCCAGGTTGGCGCATGCTGGTCGTTGTTGAAGATCAGGTTGATTTCCATGTTATTGAGTCCTTTCCATGCCACACAGGCGGTACCCGTTTTTTGATGGTAAGCAATGGACGCAGCAGTGCTGGTTGTTTGGTTGGGAATGATCTGCACAGGCAGGGTTGCATTTGACATACAATTGATTTTTAGGTTAAAGGATAATGACAGTTTTGGGTTGCTTTTAGTCGATCAGTAGTTTTTCACTGTGTACCAGACCTGCTCCTGCCAGTTTCAGCACATACATACCTTTGGTAAGCGTGGCCGGCAGCTGGATCGGGTAGCTGGTCGACTTAGCGGTATGGTTCAGCGTTTGCCGGCAAGCCAGCTGGCCATTGGTCGTATACAATTCTAATGTATAGTTCCCGGCTGACAGGTCGGTCACACGGAGCGTAAACCGCTTGCCGGTGACCGGGTTGGGGAAAATGCTGATTCCCTTGCCGGACTGCATTTCCCCGGATGCCTGTGCCATGCCGGTAGTATTGTTGCTCATGCGGCCTGTTCCCTCGTTTACATCTTTCACCTTGATCTTGAACCGCTGCACGGAGTTCAGCTGGCCATCCGAAGCCTGGACGAATACAATGTACACGTTGCCCCTGTACTGATCGGCCGGGTTCTCATAGTCGGGCGCTGTGATAAACCGCAGCACACCGGTGGCCGGGTTGATGGAGAACAGCGCTCCTTCATTATTGCTGAGCACGCTGTACGTGATGGTGGTGCCGGGTTCCTTATCCACGGCCCATACGGTACCCACTGCGGTGGTATTCTCCGGTATGGACAGGGTTACGGACGCATCGCCATCAAAGGAGCCGAACTCCGGTGCATTGTCGTTGACATTAGTGACCCTCACCTTGAAGCGCTGCACAGCTGTCAGTCCGCCTACGGAAGCCTCTACGGTTACCATGTACATATTGTTCTCATCCGGGTCGGAGGGGCGCTCGAAGTCGGGTGCATTCACGAAAGACAATTCACCGGTTGTGGTGTTGACTGTAAAATAGCTGTCGTCGTCATGACCTACCAGGCTGAAGGTGATGACACCGGCCGGGTCGCTGTACGTGGCTGTGACGGTAGTTACCAGGGTCTGGTTTTCCGCCACGTTTACCGTAGCGCTGGCGGCGCCAGCATACGAAGTGATTGCCAGCACGGCAGCGTCAGCTACATCCGTGATGGTCACGGCTATCGTCTGCACATCGGTCAGGGTGCCGTTGGTAGCCTGCACGGTCACCTCGTACACGTTATTAGTGCCGGCATCTTCCGGAGCTTCAAAATCGGGTGCTGTGATGAAGGACAGAACACCTGTACTGTTATTGATGCTGAACTTAGCCGCATCCGCGCCGCCTGTGATATTGTAACTAACACTTCCGCCGGTCTCATCGGTCGCCGCTACGGTCGTGACAGCCGTTGTGTTTTCCGGAAGGCTGATCGCATCTGTATTCCTGAAGATGGTATCGGTATGGGTGGAGGTGATCGCAAAATTTGTTTTTACGGTCACATCGTCTATCGCAAGAACGTAGTCCCCCGCCCCTGATGTATGCCGGAAACCGATATATACTTTCTGGCCGGAATAAGCGCTGAGGTCCGCCGAATGTACCACTCCTGTAAAATTCTGGATGCCCTCGCTGAACAGCACCGCAGAAGAAAGCATATTACCCATATTACCGGTGCTGCCTGAAGGGGCGGTTGTCATGATCCGTACTTCATAAGTTCCGGCTCCTTTTGCTTTCCAGCTTAGCTGGATATTGCTGCCGCTGAGGTCGATAGCCGGTGTCCACATCCAGTCGTCTGCGGGGTCATTTGAACCGTAGTCGAACCAGGAAGTGGCCCATGCGCAGGTATCCGTTTCAGGATCATCAGGATACATGCTTGTCTTTGGCAAACGGTTCCAGGCATTTGGGAAAAGATCAAAGATGTACTGCGAAGGTGTCATCTGGTCTACATCTACAAGGGTCCAGCCTGCAGGAAAAGCAGAGGTGATATTGTCAAAATCTTCCTGGAACAGGGTAATGCCGGGAGGAGGGGCCTCATACACATCCGTCACGGTCACAGCTATCACCTGCACATCGGTGAGGGTGCCGTCCGATGCCTGTACACTCACCAGGTACACATTGTCTCCATCCGAATCGGAAGGTTGCCAAAAATCCGGGGTACTTACAAAGGACAATTCACCCGTAGCGTCGTTGATGGTAAAATACGCATCATCGTCACCGCCGGCCAGGCTATAGGTGATGGTAGCATCCGGATTGCTATGCGTCGCCGTCACCGTCGCCACTGCCGTTTGATTTTCTGCTACGTTTACCGCAGCGCTGTCAGCGCCGCCATACGAGGTGATCGTCAGCGTTGCAACCTCATATTCATAGGCGCCCAGACTTGGGGCTGTCGTGCTGCGGATAGCTTCAGTGATGTCTTCCGTGATGCCGGTGCCCGTGATGCCTTTGCCGGCTACATACTGCTGCGCAGATTGCTGGATCGCCAGGTCGGCAAACTTGTCGCTAAACAGGTCCGAAGGAGCGATCTGCGCAATGGTGGCAAATGTGCTATGCGCATCTCCGCCATTTGCCTTCCACTGCGTGGAATCGAGGTTGGAGCTTCCCCACCTGCCAAACTGATCGGGATAGAGCGCCACAATCAGGTTGTAATCCGAAGTGGTAACAGGCCAGCTGGCAGCCGGGGAGCTGGCAGCGTTGTAGAAAATATAATGGGCGGCATTACCGCCGGTCCGCTCGTTCACCAGCACATTGTTGCGCAGATGGAGGGGAGCTCCGGAAGAGGCCAGCATGCTGACCGGGGCGCTCCAGCCCGTATTGGTTCCCTCTCCATTGTCGCCCCCTATGTAGATAGAATTATGATAAACATTCAAGGTGGCAGCCGGGGCGCCTGCCATGATACCCGTGATCACGCAATTGTACAAATCATTTGATCCGTACTCAGCGCTCCTGTTGGAGAAGGATAGGGTATTATTGGAAATGGTTGCGCTTCCCCGGGCAAGGATACCCGTTAACACAGCTGTAAAAGAGGGATACACGTTAATGGACCGGAATCCATACAGGTAATTACTATACACACTGGCAGACGCATTTTCCGAAACCAGGATCCCTGCAAGGCCGGCGCTGCCGGCAGATTGGGAAAAGTACACCGATCTCAGCTCCCGGATAGTATTGTGGCCGACCGCGTTGCTCGTTCCCTGCAGGACAGAGATGCCTGTAAAAGCAGGGAATGTGATGCTGGTGTCCGCTTCACTGGAAGAAGCTTGCAACTCAGCAATGGTATTGTACAGGATGCTGGCGGGCCCGTTACCGGTTTTCACGATGCCGCTTAAGGGCTGAGGGATAGTACTAATGGCAGCGGTCCCATGCTGGATGCCGGAAATTGCATTGGCCCTGCAATACACGGAGCTGTATTCGTTTGCCAGTGCTATGCCGCGCACCTGGAACGCTACGGCCTGGGGAGCATTGGACTCGATACTTTTGGGATAACCGGCATTGCCGCCGATCTGATTGTCGGTGATGGCAAACTCACCCGAAGCGGTTGAATCCACTAGATTGATCGCGGTAAAGCCACCCGCAATGGTTCCTATGCCTGAGCTTAGCTTGAACCCGCCGATCTTGTTGTACGAGATGCTTTGCGGCAGGCCCTTGTAGTCGATCCCCTTGCAGGTGAACGTACTGTTCGCGCCGCTGGATGAAACAATGATGCTTTCATAGCCATCCGGTCTGCCGATGGTATTGTTGATCGTATATGATGCAGAGTTATGGATTTTGATACCGCAGAAGGTTTCCCCGGAAGAATGCCCGGTGGCACCGATCTGGATCAACCGGATGGTGTTGGCGTACACCTGGTTTGCTTCACCCGCAGTCAGCTGGGCGGGGGAGTAAATCGTGATCCCTTCGAACTTGTATTGGGTAGCGAACAGCGTGAAGCGACCGCCGGTGGCCTGTGGCGCTTTGCCCCCGATATAATTACCGGTGATGACATTCCAGCCAAGCGAAAGCTGCTCCCGGACGAAGATGGCGCTCTGAAAGGTCTCTCCCCCAAAGACCGTCAGGTCATTGGTACGGTAAAAGCTGTTATCGCTGATGGAGGTGTTCGTGGTGCCCGACCAGAGGTTGACGCCGAAGCTGGAATCGGCAGCACAAAAGAAATTAAAGATATTGTTGGAGTAAAAGCCGTTCCCTGAGTTGAA
>JBEVLT010000422.1:0-3479 GCA_040509055.1 Chitinophagaceae bacterium | reverse complement strand
CAACTGTTTTCTTTTCCTGTAAAAAGGCTTTCTAAAGCGTTTAAAAATAATTAGTTAATTTGCCCGCAGGGAAAAGAAGGAATTATGAAGATCCGCAATGAAACCAAGGTAGGACTGCTCACTGTCGTGGCACTGGCCATGCTTATCCTGGGCTTTAATTTCCTGAAAGGGAAAGACCTCTTCAACCGCACCACCAAGATATACGCCATCTTCGATAAACTGGGTCCGCTGGAAAAGTCGAACCTGGTCAAGATCAACGGCGTGTCCATCGGTACGGTGTACGAGATAGAGCCGACCGATAAAAATATCAGCAGCGTAAAAGTAACGATCAGCCTGACGCGGGATGTGAACATTCCTGCCAACTCGGTAGCCTATATTGCCTCCGGGCTGGTCGCTTCGTCCAGCATTATCATCGAAAAGGGCAATTCGACTACTTACCTGAAAAACGGCGATCGGCTCAATACGCGGCAGGACAACGGCCTGTTCGGGGATATCTCGTCGGAGATCAGCCCTACCCTGGTCAAGATCCGGAGTTCACTGGACTCGCTGAACCTCGTATTTTCCAATATCAACAAACTGTTTGATACGGATGCCAAGAACAACCTGCAGCAGACCATCGCCAATTTCAACCGGGCCAGCAACTCCCTGGTCACCATGATGGACTATGAAAACGGGCCGCTGGGCAATTCGCTGCGCAACGTAAGCTCTATCACGGACAACCTGCGCAAGAACAACGATAGCATCACTATCGTGATCCGGAATGCCAAACAGTTCAGTGAACGCCTGGCGCAGCTGCAGCTGCAGCGCACCATGGATACGCTGGAATCAGCCATCACCGTTCTCAAAGGCACGATCAGCAAGATATCCAGCAATGAAGGCACGCTGGGCGCCCTGATCAATGACCGGCAACTGTACAATAAGCTGAATGATGCCGTGCTGAGCGCCGAGATCCTGCTCGACGACCTGCGGATTCATCCCAAACGCTACGTTAATTTTTCCATCTTTGGCCGCAAGGACAGAGGCGGGGCATTAACTTCGCCCTCTGCAAAAGATAGCGTTCCCTGAACCCGATAATGAAGTACTGTAATTTTTTTATCTCTCTTGCTTTGCTGACCCTGCTCCCGGGCATGGTATTGAAGGCCCAGGAACCTGTTCCTCCTGTAGCAGGCGATACCACGCAGATCGTGGAGATACTGGATTATACCCGGCAGCTTACGTTCAAAACAGTGGACGATACGACCAGGCTGACCATCGTGGCCGGTACCGTAAAGATGCGCCAGGGCACCGCCCTTTTCTTTTGCGACAGCTGCGTGATCAACAACAACACCAATATATTCGAGGCCTGGGGGCATGTGCGGATCGTGGACTCCGATACGGCCACCGTCACCTCCAACCACCTGCGCTACCTGACCAAACGGAAGCTCGCTTACCTGGATGGCAATGTAAAGCTCACCGACGGGCTGGCCACGCTGACCACGCCGGACCTGGAATACGATATGGAGACCAATATCGGTACTTACAAGAACGGCGGTGTGGTGGTGAATAAGACAACCCGGCTCACTAGCCGCGAAGGATATTATTATGCCGACCTGAAAGATGTGTACTTCAAACGGAACGTGGTGCTGAAGGACCCGGCCTATGATATTACCACCGATTCGCTGCTTTACAATACACAGACGCAAACCACCCGTTTTATTTCGTATACGGTGATCAAAGACAGCAGCGGCCGGCTGATCAAGACCCGCGAAGGTTATTATAACCAGCAGACCGGCAAGGCCGAATTTGGCCAGCGCTCCGAGATCGTAGATGGCGGGACTACGGTAACCGGTAACCGGATGACGATCGACGATAGCACGGGTATTTCCATCGTGGAGGGCAATGCCGTCATCCGGAACGAAAAGGATGGTACAACTATTATCGGGGGGCTCATCATCCGCAATAAGAATACGGATGCCATCCTGGCTACGCGCAGGCCGCTCATGATCATCCGGCAAAACAATGATTCGGTCTACATTTCCGCCGATACCCTGTTTTCAGCCCGGCTGAGCGACAAGTTCGGTATGGACTCCGTGGTCACCGATACGCTCAAAGGGATCAAGGTAGCAGCCTTCAATGAAAAAGATAGTTCCAATCGTTATTTTGAAGCGTTCCGGAATGTGCGCATCTTCAACGACTCGCTGCAGGCTGCCTGCGATAGCCTCTTCTATTCGTTTCGCGATTCCGTGTTCCGCCTGTACGACGACCCGGTGGTATGGGCGCAGCAAAGCCAGATCACCGGCGATACCATCCTGCTGCATACAAAGAACAAGAAGGCCGATAAGATAGAAGCGTTTGACAACGGTTTTATGGTGAACAAGGTGGAAGAAGACGTGTACAACCAGATCAAATCGACGCGGCTGGATGGCTGGTTTATCGACGGCAATATCGATTCGGTCAGGGCGCTCGGCTATGCCGAATGCGTATATTATATACAGGACGACGATAGTGCCTATACCGGCGTGAACCAGTCCAAGTCCGACATCATCGACATCTATTTTGAAGAAAAACAGCTCGACAAGGTTGTTTTTCGCAGCGAGGTTACGGGTACCATCTGGCCCATCCGGAAAAAAGGTCCTGGCGAAATGCAATTGGAAGGCTTCCGCTGGCTGGAAGAGCGGCGGCCGAAGACGAAGTACGAGATGTACGAGTAGGTTCTCCTGGTCTATCCGGCTTCTTAATTTTTTCTTTATTCACTATCCTGCGTAGCTGTTTTTCCTGAAAAAGTAGCATATTTAGGTAACCAACAGCTCTCCTATGCGCGCCATCCTGGCTTCTGCTATGCGGAAAATCGTCCCTGCGGTATCTTTCGGTAACCGGCGGTTACCTCCCTCCTCTTGTCAGTATGCTTCAATCAGGGCAGGCTTCTTTGCAAACGGACCGGTGCACAAGCATGGAATAGCCGCACGCTTATTCATTGCTGGTACGCTGGCAACCTCTTTATCCGCTACTGCCCAGCCACCTGTACCTTCCGCGTATGCAGGAGGTATGCCGGTGAGCTCGGTTCGTGTATGGGAGCTTCGGGTACCGCAGGCCGTCAGCAGCAGCATCACGGTGGCCACACCGGTTACGGATGCCCGGATGACCACGCAATATGTGGACGGGCTGGGCCGGCCGGTGCAGGCGGTGGTGAAGCAGGGTTCGCTGGTGACGGGCGGCAGCGCAAAAGACCTGGTAAGCCCGGTGATTTACGACGAGTTTGGAAGAGAGCAGTATAAATATGTACCGTTTGCCGCCGGCACCACGGGCGGCAACACCTCGGTGAACGATGGCCGGTTCAAGCAGAACCCTTTTGCGCAGCAGGCAGCGTTTATGACCGCGCAGTACGGCAGCCAGGGGGAGACTTATTTCTATGGGAAGACGGTGTTCGAACCCTCGCCGCTGAACCGGGTAGCCGAAAGCTTTGCACCCGGCAATAGCTGGATGGGCACGGCAGCAGAACT
>JBEVLT010000421.1:0-3206 GCA_040509055.1 Chitinophagaceae bacterium | reverse complement strand
ATTCTTAACAGGCTCATTAACATTTAAAACACTAAAAATTAAGATCATGGCTGAGACTAAACCGACTGCATCAACAGTTAAAGCTACTTCTGTACAGGCGAAGAAAAGCAGTAACGCCATCTCGTGGATCGCGCCCCTCGTGTGTATCATTGCCGGTTATTGTATCTGGCGTTTCATTCTGGGCTCTGACAGCGGGTTTAATGAACCCGATAAAGCAGGTGGTTTCTGGCCGCAACACCACAAGCCGAAAGATTCCCTGCATGGTATCTATGAAGGTGGTATCATCGTGCCGCTGCTGATCGGTATGCTGTTGATGGTGATCGTGTTCTCTATCGAGCGTTTCCTGACTATCCGCAAAGCGCTGGGTAACGGTTCTATCGCCGACTTTATCCGCAAAGTACAATATCACCTGGCCAACCGCAACGTAGATGCAGCCCTGGCCGAGTGCGACAAACAACGTGGTTCTGTAGCCAACGTTATGAAAGCCGGTCTTCGCCGTTACAAAGAAATGATCAACGAAGGTGGCCTGAACACAGAGCAAAAAGTTATCTCTATCCAGAAAGAAGTGGAAGAAGCGACTGCGCTGGAACTGCCGATGCTGCAAAAAAACCTGGTGTTCCTGTCTACCATCACTTCGGTTGGTACGCTGGTGGCCCTGCTGGGTACGGTACTGGGTATGATCCGTTCGTTTGCGGCGCTTGGTAGCGGCGACGGCAGCGGTAACAATACCAACGACCTGGCGGTAGGTATCTCCGAAGCCCTGTACAATACCGCCCTCGGTATCGGTACGTCTGCCCTGGCGCTGATCATGTACAACATTTTCACAACTAAAATCGACTCAATCACTTATGGCATCGATGAGTCAGGTTTCACCCTGACCCAGAGCTTTGCTTCGCTGTATAAATAATCCAGGGAAAAACAGTTTATGGATTTTTCCTGATTATTCATCTCATTCTATTCATGAAGTAAAGAAGTAAAAAATGCCAAGTATTAAATTACCGCGAAAAAGTACGGATACGGACATGACTCCCTTTGTGGATATTGCCTTCCTGATCCTGTCCTTTTTCATCATGGCTACCAAGTTCAAGCCTGCGGAGCCTGTACCGGTGACCACGCCTAATTCCGTTTCCGCGGACATATTGAAGGAGGAAAATTCGCTGCTTATCACCATCGATAAGGACAACCGGGTTTTCGTCAAGTTCAATGTGATCGAAGGAGATAAGGAGGCGATGCAACAGAAATACCTGCAGATCATCAAAAGCCTTAACGATGCAAGAAACCTGGGATTGACCTCTGCACAGATGGCCAATTTCCAGGCTACCAATGCCATCGGTGTACCGTTCAGCAGCCTCGGCGGATTGCTGAATGTGCCCGCGGCAGAGCAGGCGGCAGTAAGGCAGCAGGGTATTCCTGTACTGGATTCGCTCAACAATGAGCTGGTATGGTGGGTTGGTGCGGCCAAAACGGCCTTTGCCAACCAGAAGCTGCTCTACCTGCTCAAAGGAGACAACGATTCCAAGTATCCCACTTTTGAAGGTGTGATCAATGCGCTGAGAAGGAACGAGGTGTTCAAATACAACCTCATCACTTCGCAGGAGGCAGCCCCGGCCGGGTCCGAGCTTTACCTGGAGCGTAACAAATAGGAGTTTTAAACATTTAAATCTTTAACGAATATGGCAAGTATTGATTCCGGCGGTGGCGATAGTGGCCACAAGAAGGGAGCGGGGGTCAAGAAGGCGAAAAAGCTTTCTACCCGCGTGGATATGACGCCAATGGTGGACCTGGGGTTCCTGCTGATCACGTTCTTCATCTTTACCGCTACGATGAGCAGCCCGACCACCATGGACCTGAACATGCCGAAGGAGACCGACAAGCAGGAGGAGCAAACCGAGGTGAAACAATCCGGTGCGCTGACCATCATGCTGGGCAAAGCCGATAATATCTATTATTATGAAGGCCAGCTGACGGCTGAGAATGCTTCCAGCATTTTCAAGCAGACCACCTTCAAAGGTATCCGCGACATCATCATCAACAAGAAAAAGTCGGTGATTTCCAGTTTCAGCAGACCCAGCACCAAGTGTGCTGCAGAAGCGCAGAAAAAAGGCAGAGATCCGATGAAAGAATGCCAGGACGAAGATTTCGTAGTGGTGATCAAACCTACCCAGGACGCTACCTACAAGAACACGGTAGATATCCTGGATGAAATGACCATCAACATGGTAAAACGTTTTGCCGTCGTCAAGATCTCCGATACCGAAAGGGATCTCGTGGGCGAAACCGAAAGAAGAGGTGGCATTAAGTAAAGGCCGCTTTATGGAAAAAAGCAGCCGCGGCATCTAATTTTAAACAAACCCGAACATGGAAGTTAACAAAATACTATCCGCTGATATACTGGATCTTGTATTTGAAGGCAAGAACAAGGATTATGGTGCCTATCAATTACGCAAGACCTATAATAAGCGTATCCTGATCGCCCTGGCGATCACGGCTTCCGTAGCGCTCCTGGCCCTGATCGGTTCCATTCTGGCCAGCACGCTCAAGCAGGACGATGGTCCCAAGGAAGAGATCCGGGAAGTGACCATCCAGGATATCAAGCAGGAAGAGGAAATAAAGGAACTGCCTCCGCCTCCTCCGCCCAAGCCACCAGATCCCCCGAAGATCGAAATGAGACAGTTCACTCCTCCCAAGATCGTTGAAGACGAGAAAGTGGAAGAACCACCTCCCACGCAGGATGAGCTGAAAGATACCAAGATCGATGTGATCAACCAGGAAGGTATCAAGGACGAAGGGCTGCAAACCCCGATCGTAGTGGACGAAGGCAAAGGCGTGGTGGAAGAGCAAAAGGAAGACCCGAACAAGATCTTTGAGAAAGTGGAGATCGAAGCCTCTTTCAAAGGCGGTGAAGCTGCCTGGCGCAAATACCTGGAGCGCAACCTGAACCCGAACGTGCCGGTAGACAACGGTGCACCGGAAGGTACCTATACCGTGTACGTACAGTTCGTTGTGAGCAAGGATGGTGTCATCAGCGATGTAAAAGCGCTGACCAACCACGGCTATGGTATGGAGAAGGAAGCGGTGAAAGTTATTCAGAAAGGGCCGGCCTGGGTGCCTGCCGTTCAGAATGGCCGCAGCGTGAACGCCTACCGCAAGCAACCGATCACCTTCCGCGTTGCCAACGAGTAATGCAAACATGTTATATTTTTTCG
>JBEVLT010000420.1:0-3751 GCA_040509055.1 Chitinophagaceae bacterium | reverse complement strand
TTCCAGACAGGCCTCAATGTAACCAATTCGATCAGCCTTTCTACAGGTACCGATAAAAACCAGACCTATTTTTCTGCATCCAATGTAGATGCAAAAGGCATTATACCCAACAACAAACTGAGCCGGTATAATTTTTCTGTTCGCAATACGTCCAGCTTCCTCGATGACAGGATGACGATGGACCTGAGCTTTATGTATATCAAGGCAAAGGAGCAAAATATGCTTTCCCAGGGCCAGTATTTTAATCCCCTGGTGCCCGTCTATCTTTTCCCGCCCGGCGAGGATATCAGGAAGTATGAAGTATATGAGCGGTATAATATAGCCCGCAACTTCAATACACAGTTCTGGCCTTTCGGCGATCTCGGGTTCCAGATGCAAAACCCGCACTGGATCATCAACCGCGACTTTTTTACCAACAACAAGAGAAGGTACATTGCCAGTGCCGCGCTGAAGTATACACTCGCGGACTGGATCAATATAGCGGGACGTGTAAAAGTGGATGATAATATAAGTGTGGGCGAAAAGGAGTATCATGCTTCTACTGCAGGTTTGTTTGCCTCTCCTGCCGGCGCCTATCACCAGATGACCAGCTCTACCCAGCAGCTTTATGCCGATGTGATCGCTACTATCAATAAATCAGTGTCGGCCGACCTGGACCTGACGGCAAACGTCGGGGCAAGCATCCAGGATATCAAGTATAACTCCGAAGGCTATGGAGGCCACTTGCTGAGTGTGCCGAACCTGTTTGCGTTCCAGAATATCAACCCCACGCTTGCTACACCTTCTCAGTTCAGGTATCGCGACCAGGTGCAGTCCGTGTTTGCCAGCGCCCAGCTGAATTACCGCAATATGCTGTTCCTCGACGTTACCGGCAGGGGCGACTGGCCGTCGGCTCTCGCGTTTACCAAGACCAAAAACTTCGTTTATCCTTCCGTGGGTCTTTCGGGAGTGCTGACCGACCTGCTTCATTTCCGCTCGCCGGTGCTGTCGTTTGCCAAGGTCAGAGGTTCGTACAGCGAGGTAGGCAACCCGATACCCCGGCAGATCAGCAGGGTCACTTATCCCATTGTCGGCGGGTTCCCTGTCACCACTTCTTACATGTTGTCGGGCGACCTGAAGCCGGAAAGGACCAAATCTTTTGAAGCAGGTATAAACCTGAAGTTTTGGCGCAACAGGATCAACCTGGATGTGACCGCCTACCGTTCCAATACCTATAACCAGCTGTTCAACCCGGTGCTGGCGCCCAGCACAGGCTACAGCAGCCTGTATGTAAACGGCGGACAGGTGCTGAATAAAGGGATAGAAGCCGCCCTGGGCTACACCGGTAAAGTAGGTCCGCTGCAATGGACCTCCACCGCCACCTTTACGCTGAACCGGAACAAGATCATCAGTTTGTTGTCTAACTATCAGGACAAGGTTACGGGCGAAATCATCAGCGTGGACAGCCTGAATATGGGCGGTACCGGCAGCTATACCATGGTACTCACCAAAGGCGGTTCCATCGGCGATATTTATGTAACGACTTTGTCTACAGACGAACATGGTTACATCAATGTGGGACTGGTGTCGCAAACGGTGACTGCAGCTCCGAATACCTATATCAAGGCTGGAAATGCCAGTCCGCGGTATACCATCGGGTTCAGGAACAGCATCAGCTACAAAGACTTCAACCTGGATTTCCTGATCAATGCAAGGGTAGGCGGTGTGTGTGTGTCCGTTACCCAGGCGATCATGGACCGCTTTGGTGTTTCCCAAACTTCAGCGGATGCGCGTGACCAGGGCGGTGTTGTCATCAACGGAGAGACGATACCCGCACAACCGTATTATGAAGTAGTAGGCGGTGGTGTGGCAGGCGTAGGCTCTATGTATGTATACAGCGCTACCAATGTGCGGCTTGCCGAAGCTTCGCTGAGCTATACCTTCCGCAGCTCCCTGTTTAAAAACAGGATCAAGGGCATTACTATCGCTGCTACGGGCAGAAACCTGTTCATGTTCTATAAGCGAGCGCCTTTCGACCCCGAATCGACCGCCAATACAGGCACCTACTACCAGGGCGTCGATTATTTCATGCAGCCCAGCCTGAGAAGCTTTGGCTTCAGTACCAAAATTCAATTCTGACCCTAAAGCATTTAAACTTATGAACTATACTAAAAGGATGCCGGCAAAAACCGGTTGGTTATATGGAGCAGCATTGGTCACTATTTTCTGCTGTGCCTGTACAAAAAATTATAAGGATTATAATACGAATCCGCAAAATGCGACGGAGGAAATGATGCAATACGATAACCTGTCAACAGGCGTATTCTTCCCGCAGATGGAGCAAAACGTATTTCCTGTGGCACAACCGCCTGCTTTCGGCGACGAAATGTACCAGGTGGTGCAGAACCTGGCCGGCGATGTGTACTCCGGGTACATGGGCGCCAGCAACAACTGGTTCAGCGGGTCTAACAATACGACCTACAACATGACGCCCACCTGGTACGGGCAGGCCTTTGGCCGTGCTTTTCTGGGCGTGATGCCGGCCTGGCTTTCCATCAAAAAGAAAACAGACGGCATAGCCACCAGCCAGCACGTATTTGCGCTCGCCCAGATCATCAAGATTGCCTCTATTCACCGCACCACGGATATGTATGGCCCGCTGCCGTACTCCCGGTTTGGCAGCGGCAACCTGACCACAGAATACGACAGCCAGGAAGCGATCTATAATTCGTTCTTTACCGAACTGAATGCGGCTATTGCCGAGCTATCGGATTTCGTGCAAAAATATCCCGGTGTAAAACCCCTGGCCAGCTACGACCTGATCTATGGCGGCGACTATGTGAAATGGATCAAATTTGCCAACTCGCTGAAGCTGCGGCTGGCCATGCGTATCGTATATGCCGACGCGGTAAAGGCAAAGCAATACGCGGAAGAAGCTGTGACCAACACCTATGGTGTATTTACCGTCAACGACGACAACGCATTGCTGAAAAGCGCCAATGGTGTACAGATCCACAACCCGCTGGATATCATCACCAACAACTTTGACGATATCAGGATGGGCGCCAATATGGAATCCTTCCTGAAGGGATACAACGATCCGCGGCTGCCCTTCCTGTTCAATAAAGCGCCGGATGGCAATTATCATGGCATCCGCAACGGTATTACGATCACCAACAAAGCCGCGTATTCGATTCCTTTTTCCAAGCTGAATGTTTCCAGCACCACGCCCATTCCCTGGATGATGGCAGCGGAAATGTATTTCCTGCGTGCAGAAGGGGCTATCCGCAACTGGAATATGGGAGGCACCGCGCAAAGCCTGTATGAGACCGGTATACAGACCTCTTTTAACTACTGGGGCGCAGGCAGCGCAGCTACCTATATCGCTGATGCTACCAGCAAAGCTGCAGCGTATACCGATATTGCTGCCAGCGGCAACAGCATCGCGCTGGGCAATGCCAACCTGAGCACCGTTACTATCAAATGGAACGAAACCGATGCTTTTGAGCTGAAGCTCGAAAGGATCATGACCCAGAAGTGGATTGCCATGTATCCCGACGGGCAGGAAGCCTGGACGGAATTCCGCCGCACCCGTTACCCGAAAGTATTCCCGGTTGTGGTCAATAACAGTGGGGGTACTATCATCACGGCTACGCAGATCAGGCGGCTTCCTTTCCCGCAGACAGAATACCAGAGCAATGGGGCAGGCGTGGCTACCGGCGTCACCCAGCTGGGTGGTGCGGACAATGGTGGCACCAGGCTGTGGTGGGAC
>JBEVLT010000419.1:0-5008 GCA_040509055.1 Chitinophagaceae bacterium | reverse complement strand
ACCTATCGGAGCAGTATGCCAGGGTGTAGCGGCATTGCTCTCCCTGCAAAACAGCAAAGGAGAAGTGTTGATCAGGGGCAGGCGTGTTACAGGTTTCAGCAACAGCGAGGAGAGATCGACAGGGTTGGCTGCGGTAGTACCTTTTTTGCTGGAAACCGAACTTGTTTCTCTTGGCGCCGGGTACAGCAGCGGCGTTGATTATACCAGCTATGTCATTGCGGATGACAATCTCATCACCGGACAAAATCCGGCTTCATCGGAGGATGTGGCTAAAAAAATACTGCTGCTGCTGAAGAGCAATGCGTATGAACCTGCGCTGCCATCAGCCCTGCTTAACTAAGTGTATTTACATCCGAATGTGTGAATCATATAACTTATATCCAGCATCGTGTAACAATGCAGCTCCTGCATTAACATAGTTTTGTATTGTAACTATCGTGCAATCTCAAGGCACAATAATTACGTACAATTATGAATAGATTTCTCCTTTTTTTCCGAAGTATCTTTTTACGCGAACGTGGAGGGTATACAGTAATTTTCAACAAATGGTTTATACCGTTGCTACTGGTCTTTTTTGTGGCAGGATGCAAAAAAGTTGTTGAAGAATCCGGTACTACCGGCATTTGTCCTATCGTAGTATCGACCGATCCTGCCAATGGCGCCATCAATGTGGTAACAGGCAAGATAATAACTGCCACGTTCAACGAGGCGATAGACCCGCTGACCATCAATGCGACGACCTTTTTATTGCGGCAGGGTACCAATACCATTGCCGGTACAATTACGTATGCCGGCCTGACGGCTACGTTTACACCTGCCAGTCCGCTGGCAGCTAATACCGTTTATACCGGCACCATTACTACCGGTGTCAGGGATCCGGCAAATAACGCGATGATTGCCGATTATGTCTGGAGCTTCAATACAGGCGCTGTTCCTATTGTAGTATCGACCGATCCTGCCAACGGAGCTGCCGATGTGGCGATCGGCAAGGTCATCACAGCTACCTTCAGCACCACGATGAACCCGGCTACGATCAGCGGGGCAACATACGTGCTGCGGCAGGGAGCCACCATCGTTCCGGGTGTTGTCACCTACAGCGGCATGACGGCTTCTTTTACACCTGCCAGCCCGCTTACGCCAGGCACGGTATACACGGGCACGATCACTACCGGGGCAACAGATGTGTCAGGCAATGCGCTGGCCGCTAATTATACATGGACGTTTGCTACAGGCGCTCTTCCGACAGTCATTTCAACCGATCCTGCCAACGCTGCTACCAATGTAGCTGCCGGTAAGGTAATTACAGCTACGTTCAGCACGGCCATGAACCCGGCAACGATTACCGGGACTACCTTCCTGCTAAAGCAGGGTACTACCAGCATTGCCGGTGTGGTGACCTATTCAGGTACGACCGCCAGCTTTACTCCTTCCGCAGCGCTTACCGCCAATACGGTTTATACCGCTACGATCACTACAGGAGCCAGAAATGTAGCCGGCAACCCGCTGGCAGCCGATTATGTATGGAGCTTTACTACCGGCTCGGTTCCGGCAGTCGTTTCAACCGATCCGGCCAACCTTGCTACCAATGTACTTCCCAGCAAAATAATAACGGCCACTTTTAACATGGCCATGGATCCGCTGACCATCAATTCGGCAACGTTTGTATTGAAACAGGGCGCAACCAGCGTGCTGGGTGTGATCACCTATTCAGGTACCACCGCCACGTTTACACCTGCGGCGCCGCTTGCTGCCAACACGGTGTATACCGGCACCATCACTACAGGAGCTAAAAACCCTGCAGGCAACCCGCTGGTTGCCGACTATGTGTGGACCTTTACCACAGGCGCTATCCCGACCGTCACATCGACCGATCCGGCCAATGGCGCCGTGAACGTACCGCTCAACAAGATCATTACAGCCACCTTTAGTATGGCAATGGATCCTGCCACGATCAATGCGACAACATTTTCGCTGAGGCAGGGCGCAACGGTCATCGCAGGTGTCGTCACCTATTCAGGTACCACGGCCACGTTTACTCCGGGAGCGCCGCTGGCATCCAATACGATATATACCGCCACCATTACTACCGGGGCTAAAAATGTAGCAGGCAATGCTTTGGCGGCTAATTATGTATGGAGTTTCACCACCATGCTGCCTGTACCAACGAACTTATTGGCGAGCGCCGCCATGTTTGGAGCTTTTGGCGGAAGCGCCGGCATCACCAACCAGGGGATCAATACGGTGATCAATAACGGAGGCATCGGTACTACCGGCGCTTCTACCCTCATCACCGGTTTCCACGACGGGCTTACTGCTGCTGTGTATACAGAAACACCCTTAAATATAGGGTTGGTGACCGGCGGCATTTATACGGCTCCGCCGCCACCCGGCACAGCTGCTTCGTTTGCCATCGCCACACAGGGCTTTTTGGATGCTACCATTGCCTATAACAGTATTTCCCCGGCTTCTCGCCCCGGCGGTACCGACCCGGGTGCAGGTCAGCTGGGAGGATTGACCCTGCCGGCCGGCGTATATAAATCCGCAGGCGGCACGTTTGCTATCACAAGCGGCAACCTCACCCTGGATGCGATGGGTGATCCGAATGCTGTATGGATATTCCAGGCGCCAACCAGCCTCACCGTGGGTGTGGCAGGTCCGGCAGGCGCCCGCAGTGTGAACCTGATAAACGGAGCCCAGGCTAGAAATGTGTACTGGTACGTAGGCACAGCCGCCACGATCAATGGTGCCGGCGGCGGTATCATGACAGGGACGATCATTGCCTCGGCAGGCGTTACGTTCTCTACTGCCGGCAATACCGTGCAAACGGTGTTGAATGGCCGTGCCCTTTCGCTGAACGCTTCTGTTACCATGGTCAACACAACGATCAACGTACCATAAGCCAACATACCTATTACCAGCCCTCGGAATGATCCGGGTGAACGACAGATTAATTTTAAAAGAACTATTTTATGTTACAAGATCATACAGTCAGACAAAAATTCTCATTCCTGTTCCTGTTCATGCTTTTTACGGCGCTGGCGGGGACTGCGCAACCGGTAAAACGGGTACAACCCGTATGGTGGTTCGGCCAATCGGGCGCCGCCAATTTCAATTATTACCGGGGCACTACGCAAATGCTCAACAGTACCGTAACCACGCCGACTGCTTTTCATAAAGGCGATGGCGTGAAACCCTATTTTTCCTTATTGACCGAGTACCGGCCCGGTAAAGTATGGGGTGGCATGCTGAACGTGGCATTCGACAACCGGGGCGGCAGGTTTGACAGCGTGATGGCGCCCTGTAACTGCCCGGCTAATTTATCGACCAATCTCAGCTATGTGACCATAGAACCCAGCTTACGGATAGCTCCTTTTTCTTCGGCATTTTACATATTTGCCGGGCCCACGATCAGTTTCAACGTGGCCAAAAGGTTTGTATACAAACAAGAGAAACAAACCGATAAAAGAGGCGACTGGAGCGATGTAAACAAGGTGGTATTTTCAGGCCAGGCCGGTGCGGGTATCGATATCCCGCTGTCGGCACGTACCAGCGCTACGCAAATGACGCTTTCCCCGTTTGCCTCATTTCAATCTGATCTTGGACAGGAACCGCGTTCGGAAGGCTCATGGTCGATATATACGGTCCGTGCGGGTATAGCGCTCAAATTTGGTACAAACCGGAAAACGGCCCGCGCAACACCTGTAACAGGCATCACAGCGCCCGTCATCACACCGGTTACCGTTGCGGAAAAAGAAGTGCAGTTTTCTGTACGGGCTCCGAAAGTAGTTCCCCTGAACCGCCAGGTAAAAGAAACCTTTCCCCTTCGTAATTCAGTGTTTTTTGACATGGGATCAGCTGAGATACCGTCCCGCTATGTACAGCTGACCAAAAGCCAGGCAGCCTCATTCAAAGAAGAACAATT
The DNA here is from genome assembly GCA_040509055.1 of Chitinophagaceae bacterium. GTDB lineage: Bacteria > Bacteroidota > Bacteroidia > Chitinophagales > Chitinophagaceae > JAJKIP01. The sequence goes on along the minus strand of JBEVLT010000419.1, from coordinate 1,086 downwards.
GCAGCAGGCCCAGCCTGATGATCTGAATAAAGGGCGTTCATCAAGACAGTTGACCGTATACCATAACATTCTCAACATCATAGGTGACCGGCTGCGCAGCCATCCCCGGAGCACTATTGCGCTGAGCGGTGCATCGGATAAAAACCCGGCTGAAGGCAACGTAATGGCCGGGCATATTAAACAATACCTGGTTGATATTTTCGGCATCAGCGCTTCGAGGATCAGTACGGAGGGAAGAGACAAGCCGGTGATCCCGTCTGAACAGCCGGGTGTTACCAAAGATCTTGCGTTATTGCGTGAAGGCGACCGCCGGGTAGATATTGTCAGCACTTCCCCGGAATTGCTGATGCAGGTGGGAGGCAGTACGTCTTCGTTCCTGAAGCCTGTACAGATAGCCACATTGCAGGAAGACCCGCTGGATAGTCATGTGTTGTTTACCGTAGCAGGCGCAACCGGGGTATTCAATTCGTGGTCGATCGAGATGACAGATGAACAGGGAAACATACAAAAATTCGGTCCCTGGACCAAAGACGAGGCCTCTGTTCCCGGTAAAACCATTTTAGGTGATAAAACACAGGGTAACTATAAGATACAGATGATTGGCCAGGCCAAAAGCGGCCAGGTCGTTACAAAAGAAAGCTCTGTGAGCCTGATGAAAATGGATGATCCCAAGCAAGAGGGATTACGCTACAGCATCCTTTTCGATTTCGATAGGTCAAAGGCTGTTGACGCCTACGAAAAATTCCTGGCTGATGTGGTAACACCATTAATTCCTGAAAACGGGACGGTGATCATTCATGGACATACCGATATCATCGGTGAAGAGAATTACAACTACACGTTGTCACGCGACAGGGCGATGGGCGCCCGGCAGATCATTGAGCGTACGCTTGCAAGGGCAGGGAAGAAGAGCGTTAAGTTTGAAACCTACGGTTTTGGCGAAGAGGAGACGATGGCGCCATTTGAAAACAATCTCCCGGAAAAGCGTTTTTACAACAGAACGGTCATCATCGATATCATTCCATAAAATTAAATAGCCGGTTTAGTAGGGCACAGGACACCAGGTGTATTCGCACTTTGTGTGCT